>NZ_JBVKBA010000058.1:0-23649 GCF_055639175.1 Streptomyces sp. NPDC107546
TGAACTGCTGGACCGGCACCTGCACCACCTGCCACCAACCCCTGCCCAGCAGAGCCACGCCAAGATCAAGAAAGACCTAACGGAGTCCTACTAGTTGCGGCCTGCCATGACCCCGCCGTCGACGTTGAGGATGGCGCCCGTCGTCCAGCTCGAGGCCGACGAGAGGAGGAAGACGATCGCGGAGGCCACGTCCTGCGGGGTGCCGACCCGACCGAGGGGCTGCAGCCCGCTCAACTGCTCCATCGCGCCGTCCAGCTGGTCTGCGGGGAAGACCTTCTCGAACAGGGGCGTCCTGGTGACGGCGGGAGCCACGGCGTTCACACGGATGCCCTCGCCAGCGAGCTCGATGGCGAGGTTGTGCGTGAGGGCGTGCAGTCCCGCCTTGGCCATCGAGTAGGCCGACGACGGTGTCACGGCGAGGGCCTGGTGCGCCCACATGCTGCCCACGTTCACGATGGCGCCGCCCTGGCCCCCGGCAACCATGCCCCGGACGATGGTCTGAGTCAGGAAGAAGGTCGCCCTGTTGAGGTCGTGATAGGCGTCGTAGTCCGCGACTTCGTAGTCGAGGAAGCGCTTCGGCATGAAGAACCCCGCCGAGTTGACGAGGAGGGTGGCGTCGGGGTGGTCCTCCGCCAGCTGCTTCTGCGCCTCGACGACCTGGTTCCGGTTCGCCAGGTCGGCGCCGATCGACCACGCGTTGCCGGAGCGCGACAGGCTTGCCACGGCGTCGTCGAGCTTCTGACCCGGGCGGCCGACGATCACTGCGCTTCCTCCCTGCGCAATCACGTCTTCGGCGGCCTTGAAGCCCATGCCGCTGGCGCCGCCGATCACGACGAGTTTCTTGCCTTCGAAGTCCATGGCCCGATCCTTCTCTATTGAGCGGTGAACACTTCTTGACTGTGTTCCATCTGACCCTGCCATAGCAGTGTCTACGACAGCTCTATAAGGCCTCTACGGCGCCAATCGCAGGGGCCCCGTCCGACTATCGGAAACTGCATGGATCTGTCCTGCCTACCGCTTCCGCCCTCTGCGCATTGGTGCGCGAAGAAAACGGCCCGTGCGGGAGCCGCGCGATAGTCGCGGTACGGTCTAATTTCATCAAGGCAGTGTCACGCTGAGTGCGAGACGCCGCTGTCGGCACGCTGCCCGCGGGACGGCTGGCCAACTCCGTCCGCCGCTCGGCCACCAGAAGTAGAAGCCCGCGAACATGGCGAAGACGATCGTGCCGAACAGGGTGTAGTGGAAGTGCGCTACGACGAAGCAGGAATCGGGCACGGGGAAGTCGAGCGGCGGCGAAGCCAGCAGCACGCCGGTGAGGCCTCGAAGAGGAACGTGACGACGAATCCTATCGACCACAGCATGGGCGTCTCGAACGAGAGCGACCCTTTCCACATCGTGCCGATCCAGTTCAAGAACTTCACACCGGTCGGCACCGCGATCAGGAACGACATGAACGCGAAGAAGGGCTGCAGAACGCCTCCTGTGACGAACACGTGATGCGCCCATACGGTCACGGAGATCCCGGCGATACTGATCGTGGCCCCGACGAGGCCCAGGTGACCGAAGAGCGGCTTCCGACTGAAGACCGGCAGGATCGCGGAGACGATACCGAAGAACGGCAGCGCGATGATGTGCACCTCGGGACGGCCGAAGAACCAGAACAGGTGCTGCCACAGGAGCGCACCTACGTTGGCCGGCTCGAAGATGTGCGAGCCGAGCTTCCGGTCAGCTCCAGCGCGAGGAGGGCTGCTGCCAGCGTGGGGACACGAAAGCGGGCCCCTGAGCGTCGGCACGCTCCCGGCTGCAGGTGGGACGGCCCCGGGCACAGGGCGTCCCAGCAGTGCCCAGGGGGTAAGGGCGCTCGTGCAACCGACGCCAACTGTTCTGCCTTGGCCGCCGACAGGCCCGAGCGGAGCGTTGCACTCCCACGGACGAGATACTCCCTGGCGTCGGAACCTCCTGGAGGACCTCCGCGATCCTGTCGTAGACGGTGAAGGCAGCCGTAGTGGAGACTCTCCGGCCGACTATGCCCGGTACATCGCGGCGAACAGGCTGGACCCGGTCCGCCCGCCGTCGAACCACACAAAGGGGTCGCGGCGCTCATACTCTTTGGTCAGTTCTTTCTCGTAGAACGGTGCCGCCCGGTAGGGCATGCCCCCCTTCGGGAACTGCTCGGTCCCGGCTACTGGCCGTGGCAACGTCTCCGCAGGGTGCCTTTGACGACGACATGGATGCTGGCCCCTGCTCGCCCCAGGAACGGGTCGGCTTGCCCTGGTCGAGGAACCTCTCCCCCGCCTGCTCCACCGCGTAGGCGGCCACAAGCCGGTTCCAGCTGTACCGACCCGGGCCGATCTCCGCGACGAGGTGCGCTCGGGTGAGGCGCGACAAGGCCTGGCGGACCCGGCGCTCGGGCCGTCCGGCCAGGTCCGCAACCTGCGATGCCGCGAACATGGGGTCTGGGCAGGCGCTCAGATCGCGGAAGAGCGCGGCTGCTTCCGTGTCGAGCAGGCGGTACGAGCGGGTGATGGACTCGCGGACGTCGAGCGTCTGGTCCTCGTCGCTCGCGAAGGCGTCCAAGGTGCTGTGCTCCGGTGCCTCGTACTCGTCGGCCAGGCTCGCCAGACGCAGCTGGGGGCGATACGCCGCGCGGGCGGCGACGTTGGCCAGGGCCAAGGGGAGCTGCCCGGCCAGCCGGATGATGCGGTCGACGGCCTCTGGTTCAGCTGCTGTCCTCGCTGCGCCGAGTCGGCGCGCGAGGAGGCTGCGTGCGTCCGTCTGGCTCAGGGGCATGAGCGTCAGGGGAAGTGCCTGGTAGGCAGCGACGAGCGCGTGCAGTTGCATGCGGCTGGTGACCAGGACCATGGAGCCGGGGCCTCCGGGGAGGAGATGCTTTATCTGGTCCGTGTTCCACGCGTTGTCGAGCAGGACGAGCACTCGGCGGTTGGCCAGCAAGCCGCGGAACATGAGCCCGCGTGCCTGCGCGGTCTCGGGCATGTCCTCGACGGGGACCCCCAATGACTGCAGGAAGTCCTCGAGCACCTGCGCGGGGTCCCGCGGCTCGGCCTCCGGTCCGGCTCCCTGCAGGTCTGCAAAGAGCTGGCCGTCCGGGAAGCGGTCAGCCAGACGGTGCGCGACGGTGGTGGCGAAAGCCGTCTTGCCGACGCCGGCCAGTCCGCCGACCGCGCAGATGGCCACGGAGGACGACGCCGCTGCATCGGCGGCCAAGCGCTCGACCTGCTCCTGCTCTCTCTCACGGCCGACGAGGCTCGGCAGGGCGGCCGGCAGCTGAGCCGGGGCGTGCGGCGGGGGCGTCGCCGGCGCGCCTTTCGGGCGGTCGGCGCTTTGTGGGAGCTGGAATCGCCCGGAGAGGATGCGCTCGTGTACTTGCTGCAGTTCCGGCGACGGGCTGACGCCGAGGCGTTGACGCAGCAGGTGACTGGTCGTGTGGTAGATCGTCAGCGCCTCGGACTGCCGGCCAGCGCCGTAGAGCGCAGTCATGAGGAGGCCGCATACGCGCTCTCGAAGCGGGTGCTCGACAAGCAGAGCGGACAGTTCCGCGGCGGCCTCCGCGTAGTGCCCTCTCTGCACTTCGCAGGCGAGCTGCTCCTCCGCACAGGCGAGGCGCATCTCGCCGAGGACGCTGCGCTGCTGGTCCGCGAACGGCCCCGGGACCCCAGCGAGGGCCACTCCTTTCCACATCTCGAGGCCCTCGGTCAGCAGGCTCGCGGCAGACTCCAGGTCGCCGGCGCTACGCGCCTTCCTCGCCCTTGCCGTCGTCTCCTTGAATCTGTTCAGGTCCAGAGCGTCCGGTTGGATGTGCAGCAGGTAGCCCCCGTCGACCAGGCTCACGGAGCTGTCACTCTGCTCCCCCAGTGCCTGCCTGAGCCTGTAAACGTACGTGCGCACGGAGCCTACGGCCGACGGTGGGGCCTCGTCGCCCCACACGTCCTCCACCAGTTTCGAGAGACTTACAGGCTTGCCCGCCCTGAGCAACAGCGAAGCGAGCAGGGCGCACTGCCTCGGCTGACCAGCTCCAGCCTCGCTCCCCTGCCTGTGGAGCCGGACCGGGCCGAGCACTGAGAACTGGACACCTGCATGCATAGTGCCTACCGCCCTGGAGATCCTTGTGAGACTTGACTGCTTGGCTGTCCGCAAGGGACCGCTCTCACCAAACGTACAGCAGGTCAGCGAATTTTCAGGACCAAATAGTCCTGTCTAATGGAGGAGACCTGCCGCTTGTACACGGGCCACCGTTCTCGGTCGGCCGCTGGGGCCACATGCGGCACAGAACATGCGGACGAAGGCATCCTCCCGCCGTCACGTCCCCGGCCGGGCCGTCCCCACCGACCGGGAGGACGGCGAAGTCCAGTCCGGCACGGAGACTGCGACGCAATCGCCTGTGGCGCCACACCAGGGCCTCCTGGCGCCGCCTCGCCCCAGACGAGTTAGAGGGCGTTTGAGGTCGGCTCGATCGGGGCCCGTCGGGTGTCGGACAGGCCGCTGGGGTACGCTTTGCGCTCGCTCACGGCGTAGCGTGATCATGGATGAGGCGCAGGGCTCGTTTCTGCCGTCCATTGGGTGATTCCACGGCGACCTCAAACCAGACGGACTTCCGGGTACAGAAGCGACCGAGACGGATGGCCGACCATCCGCCCGCGAGAGCGTCATTCGCCGCCTATGGAATGAAGGCCCTCAGAGCGGGGCAGGAGCGAGAGCCGCATATAGGGCTTGACCTGCATAAACGCCCTCTAAGCGTCCTCCCGCGCCCCGGCCGGCGGATCGCCGTCCTCGGCGAGCACGGCATAGGCCTTCACGTGGCCGATCGCCATGTCTAGGGCGATCCTCATGGGTTTGACGTCCTGGGCCGTCTGGGCAAGGAGGTAGCCGCCCTGAAGGGCGGCCATGAGGCTGGTGGCGAGCTCTCCGGCGTCCGCGTCTGCACGGAGGACTCCGGAGTCCTTCATCCGCTCGAGCCCGGCCTTGAGCAGGCCCTCCCAGGTGTCGAAGTGCCGGGCGATCGCCTTACGCGCCTCTTCGTCCTGATCGGCCAGTTCGCTTGCAAGGGAGCCGAGCGGGCAGCCGTACGCTCCGTTTCGGAGCGCGTTGCGTTCGATCAGTGCGTCCCGCCAGCGCTCCAGCCCGCGGAGAGAGTTGAGCCGCTCCAGTTGCTGGTGCTGACGTTCGAGCAATTCCGCAGCCTGCAACGCGACAACGTCCTGCACCAGCGCATCCTTGTCGGGGTAGTGACGGTAGAGCTGGGATTTGCTCGTTCCGCTGGCCGCCCTGATCTCGTCGAGGGTCGTGGAGGAGACGCCCTTGACGTACATCATGTCAGCGGCGGCCCTCAAAATGCGCTTTCGAGTCGCCCGCCCGCGCTCAGTCAGCCGGGAGTTGTTCTTGTCGCGCGCATGTTCCGCCACATTGGTCAAATTACCAGTGCGAACGCTAGCAGGAGTCAGAAGGGACCTCAAGGTCCTTTTTTGATACCCGGCCCTCCAGCGCCGCCACCCCTGAGGGCAGAACGGTCCTCGCCCCCTCCTACGCGGCCAGGGGCACGGGATCGGCGGCAGCGAGGAGCTGCGCGGGAGTGCTGTCCCCGCGTCGAGCCAGTGCCGGACGGGCCCTCTCACACACCGGCGGACGGCCCGGCTTGATGCCCTGGGCAGCAACGGCTCCAGCCGGTCCCGCCGGCCGTTCGTCAGATCACCACGTCCCACAAGGCCTGATCATCCACAAACAAGATCCACTTTCACGACAGGCCCTAACTGGCCCTAACAGAAGTCGTTGATCATGTGACTGTCGGTGGGTCTGGTCGTTGGTGTGGTCGTGGGGATGCGTCAGTCGCGGCCGTGGATCGTGTCGGACGAACTGTGGTCGCTCATCGAGCCGTTGCTGCCCAAGCCGGGGCCGAAGCTGGTTGCGGGCCGGCCGCGGGTGCCGGATCGGCAGGCTTTGTGCGGGATCCTGTTCGTGCGGCACACCGGGATCCAGTGGGAGTACCTGCCCCAGGAACTGGGCTTCGGCTCGGGCATGACCTGCTGGCGGCGCCTGGCCGCCTGGAACGAGGCAGGCGTATGGGACCAACTTCACGCGGTGCTGCTGAAGAAGCTGCGATCGGCGAAGCAGCTCGACTGGTCACGGGCGGTGATCGACTCCTCCCACGTGCGGGCGGCCCGGCGGGGCCCAAAAGCGGACCCAGCCCGGTCGACCGCGCACGGCCGGGCAGCAAGCACCACGTCCTCACCGATGGCCAGGGCATCCCGCTCGCGGTGTCGCTGACCGGCGGCAACCGCAACGACGTCACCCAGCTGATACCGCTGCTGGACAAGGTCCCAGCTGTGGCCGGTGTCGTCGGCCGGCCCAGACGCCGGCCCGACATGCTGTTCGCGGACCGCGGCTACGACCACGACAAGTACCGGAGACTGCTCAGGCAGCGGGGCATCCGCCCCGTGATCGCCGAACGCGGCCAGCCACATGGCACGGGCCTGGGTACCTTCCGCTGGGTCGTCGAACGGACGATCTCCTGGCTGCACGGCTTCCGCCGCCTGCGTATCCGCTGGGAGCGACGCGACGACATCCACGAGGCGTTCCTCGGCCTCGCCACCTGCCTCATCACACATCGGCATGTCCAACGCCTTTGTTAGGACCTCTAAGACCGGCGTAGGCGGCCAGGTGCCCTGCGGTGGCGAAGCCGCTGCCTGCAGCACGGGCGGGGCTCCCGAGGGACCCATGGGCGTGACATGGTTGTCAGCAGGGTGCCCGCCGTCTCCGCGCACAGGACGTCCCACCTCCGATGCCCTCCCGTCTGAGCCTGCTCCGCTGGATTTCGGACAGGGCCGCAAAGGGCGTAAGGAGTCCGCGGGCCGCGCAGCTAACCACTGTGGGCGCTGCACGGCCGCCGTCGCGGCGCCCCGAGCCGCAGCGCACGGTGCCGGCTGGACACGGCCAGGTCGATAGAGCGCGGGGTCCATGCGTTCCGGCCCGTTGCATCCGGACGGCGGAATTCGCAGGAGGGCAACACGGCATGGCACACCAGAGAGCAATTCTTGCAGGCGGGTGCTTCTGGGGAATGCAGGAGCTGTTTCGGACCTTGGACGGCGTGGTCTCGACGCGTGTCGGCTATACGGGGGGCGAGACGGCGAACCCGACCTACCGCAACCACGGCAGCCATGCGGAGGCCATCGAGATCACCTACGACCCGGCGCGGACGGACTACCGGGCCCTCCTCGAGTTCTTCTTCCAGGTACATGACCCCACCACGCTCAACCGGCAGGGCAACGACGCCGGCTTGAGTTACCGGTCGGCCATCTTCTATCTCGATGATGGGCAGCGGCGCGTCGCAGACGCCACGATCGCCGAGGTCGACGCCTCCGGCCTGTGGCCGAGGAAGGTCGTCACGGAGGTGACGCCCGCCGGCGCCTTCTGGGAGGCCGAGCCAGAGCACCAGGACTATCTGCAGCGCTATCCGTACGGGTACACCTGCCACCGCGTCCGCCCCGAATGGCGGCTGCCCAAGGCCCCCTAAAACCGTGGCATGACGCGGATGCCTCGGCGGCGCGTCGCCTCGAGTGCCGGCAGGGTCTCGCTGCGCATCGAGTCTCATGCGCGTCGGATGACCAGCACGGCCACGTCGTCGAGGTGGTCCACCGCGGCCACCGCGTCGAGTATCCGGTCTGCAGTCGCCTCGACGCCGAGCCGATCCTGGAGGGCTCGACCGGCCAGCGCTCCCGCTCGCTCCAGTCCGGCTTCCAGGGGCAGGCACGGTCCTTCGACCACACCATCGGTGACCATGACCAGCGCGGTGCCCTCTTCCAAAGTGAAGGTCTCCTCGGGGTACTCGGCGCCAGGCACGATTCCCAGGACCGGCCCGGCGGGAAGTGCGCGGATGGTGTGGCTGCCGTCGTCGCGTGCGTGGAGCAGTGGCACGTGGCCTGCGCTGGTGCCGATGACCTGTCCGTCATTCGGATCGAGGTGCAGCATGGTGCAGCTTGCGAAGCGTGGCGCGTCCATCGCGACGAGCAACTCGTTGGTACGCGTCAGCACCGTTCCCGGCTCAGGCTCGTGGGCGGCGATCGCGCGCATGGACGAGCGCACCTGGCCCATGAAAACCGCGGCATCGACGTCGTGCCCTTGAACGTCGCCGATTTCGAGTGCGACCGCACCGTCGGGTAGGAAGAACGCGTCATACCAGTCTCCGCCGATATCCAGCCCATCCCGGCTGGGCTGATAGCGGGCGGCGATCTCCAGGCCCGGGAGGTGCTCCGGCAGCGTCGGGAGCATGCTCTGTTGGAGCGCCGTGGACAGCTCGACGTGGGCTTGTTGCAACCTGATGCGCCTCAGTGCCTGGCCTGCCAATTCGGCCAGAGCCGTCATGAAGGCGAGCTTCTCCGGGGACGGGGGCTTCTCACTGTCGTACGTCACCACCCAGGCCCCGAGAGGCCGGTCGCCCACCGGGCTGAGGGGGGTGATCGACAAGGCGGTGCCGGGGACGGGGCGCGGCAAGGGCAGATTGTCGTCATCATGCAGCCAACGGCGAACAAGCTCCTCGTGGTTGGGGAAGAACTGCGCCTGACCGGTACGGATCACGCAGGGCAACGGCCGGTCATCATCCAGCGACAGGCCGTGCAGAGCATCAGCCTCCCACGTGGGGATCCCGGCATCCGAGGAGACCCGCAAGCGCCCCTCGTCGACGACGGCGAAGAGGGCGCCGGAACCTCCGACGGCCGCGGCGAGCCGGGCCAGGACAACCTGCTGCAGTTCCTGCTCGGTGGCGGCGGTGAACAGGGCGGAGGAGAACGCGGTGATCCCGTCGGCACGCTCTCGCTCCGCGCTCACCTCGGCCAGCATCTCTTGGCGGTCCGCCTCCGACTGGGTGTCGTCACGGATCATCGCGAAGATTCGTTCGGGGCCGCCGTATCCCAACTGGATCCGGCGGGTCTGGCATGCGAGGACACGCCAGCCATCGTGCTCGGTGAGGAACCGCGATCTGATCCACGGGGACTGGGCGGCGGACGAGCGCACAAGCCGCTGCACGTCCTTCCGGTCATCGGGTTGCACTCGCTTGATCATCTTGGACAGGGGCACCGAACCCCATGGGAAGAGCGTGGCCAGGGCGGGTGCGCCACCCAGCCACTCCATCTGGTGCTCATCGGGGGAACACATCCAGAGGCCGAGGCCGGCGGCCTTGGCCGCAAGCTGGAATGGGATCAGCAGACCGCCGCGGTCATGTTTCGCGTCCAACGAATGCACCCACACAAGGCGCTCGCCGCTCAGGGGATCCGTCACCGGTTGCGCCTCGATGAGGCAGACGACAGATGCGGTGCTCGTGCCGGGGAATTCCAGCACACGCATCGCAAGCATCATCGGCGTGGCCCCGTGCGTCAGCAGGCTCTCAGCCGAGATGCGCTGCTCCTCGGCGAGTAGATCAACGAAGCCATGACCTACGCACTGTTCCCACGGCCTGCCCAGTGCGGTGGCCATCGCGGCGTTGAGGGAGCGGATGACACCGTCCAGGGTCAAAAGAGCGGACGGTGTAGCCTTCTGAAGAAGTTCATCCGAGGTGTCCATTTGCCGCTCCCTGACCATCGTCGAGCGATATGACCTCGTCGTCCTGCAACAACAGTATCTGGCCCGCCGCGCCGGAGAGGACCTCGCAGCTCAGCACGACACCTGCGTCGGCGAGGCGAATAGGGGCCGGATGACGTACGGGCGTGGGCCGACCGAAGTCGCTCGTTGATCGAGATGGATTCGCGCAGGCTGTTCGCAGCGGCGCGGGCGTACTCGGTGCAGGCGCCGGCCTCTCGTGCGAGCTGCGTCACCATCGACCCGACTGCGCCGGCCGCGCCGTGCACGAGGACGCTCTGCCCCGCCGGAAGGCGGCCGCGCTCGAACAGCCCCTGCCACGCGGTCAGGCCCGGCATCGGCAGGGCCGCGCCCACCGTGTGGTCGACGTCGGCGGGCAGCGGCGCGAGGTTACGCGCCTCGATCGCCACATACTCCGCCAGGGTGCCGCCCCGAAGTTGCATCGTTCAGCGATGCCTGCGGCTCGGGCCGCTCCACCAGCGTAATCCCGGCCGTTTCCGCGGCCTGGTCCGTCACCACAATCGCCTTCATCCGGCGCCTCTGATCGACAGGGGTGCGGGGCGAGGGCGTCGAGGAGCAAGCGCAACAGCGACATCTCGGTAAGACGACGCGCGGATGACTACGAAGGTGAGTTCCGGTTCGACCGACAGTCTGTCGGAGCGCTCCAAGGACTCGACCCGGACTGCATGGTCTACCTGGGTACCGCCAGCCAGACCCTTGCTCCTGGCCTGCGGCTGGCCTGGATGGCGCTGCCTCCCACGCTCGCTGAGGAGGCCGTGGCGGCCAAGGGGCAGATCGACTCGTGCGAGGTATTCAGCCAGCTGACGATGGCGGAATTCATCACCTCCGGCGCCTACAGCCGTCACGTACGTGCTGCCCGTCGACGCTACCGCGATCGACGACACGCTCTCGTCACAGCCCTGGCCCAGCACGCCCCAAAGGTACGCGTCATCGGGACAGCGGCTGGCCTGCACACCGTGCTCGGTTTGCCGCCCGGGACCGAGCAGCAGGTCCTTCAGTCAGCACCCGGCACGGCCTCAAAGTGGCTGGCCTGTCTCGATACCGCCATGAACGGTCCCTGAATGCCATGGCCGATGCCCTCGTCGTTGGATGCGGAGTGCCCTCCGACGCTGCGTGGCCTCAAGCGCTCTCCGCGCTCGTGCGGATCCTTTCCTGACCCGTCCAAGTAGCCGATCCTGACGCGCCCAAGTAGCCGAGCACCCGAACTGATCTCTTTGCGGGTACGCCGTCACCTCACACATGCCTGGACTGCACCGTCAAGAAGGCAGGCGCGGATTCATGACACGCATAACACGCAGATGGCCCTGGCGGCGGTGCAATGGACGTGCCTGCACCGTCCCGAGGTCGTGGACGCGTTCATCGACGCACCCTTCGCGACCCACTTCGCGCTGGGCGAAGACCTGGGCGGCCGGGCCACGGTGGAGCGTCACGCCGCCGGGGCGGGCATCGATCCCGACGCCCTGGACAGGGCGTTCGCGGACGGCAGCGCCCTGCGGGACCTGCACCGGGTGGAGGCGCCGGGTGCCGAGTAAGGGGTCCGGGCGAAGCCCACCTCACTGGTCGCCGGGCGCTGGTCTCGGGCCGGCTACCCCCTTCCCGGTTCGAGGAGCTGACGGAGGACGCGATACGGCACGAACGAGGCGCTGCTCGGCGACATCCCCGTGATGGAGGGATGCCGCCTGCTCGTGATGGACGAGCCGATGTGTCAATGCAGTTGGAACGCCGACCGGCTCTTCCCGCTGCTCCCGGGTACGGCCGAACTGACCTGCGTCCTGCCGCCGACGAGGCGCGGACATGGTTCGCCCGTACCCGTTCGGCAACGGGACCTGCCGGGCTTCCTGACTCGGCGGCAAGTGATTTCACACACTGGTCGGCAGTCGCTGATCAGCCCAGATGATTTTGCCGTCCGGGATGTGGCGGATTCCCCATCGGCGGGACAGTTGAGTGACGAGGAAGAGGCCGCGGCCGTGTTCCTCGGTGGAGCGGGGGTGTCGCACAAGCGGGTGGCTGTGGCTGGCGTCGGAGACTTCGCAGGTCAGCATCTTGTGCCGGATGAGGCGTAGGCCGATCGTGCGGTCGCTGCCGGCATCGCTGTCGCAGTCGCCGTTGCCGTTGCCGTTGCCGTTGCCGTTGCCGTTGCCGTTGATGATGGCGTTGGTGACCAGTTCGCTGACGATCAGCTCTGTGGACTCGGCCAGGTCTTCCAGTCCCCACTGGGTCAGCTGCCGGGCAGCGAGAGTTCGGGCACGGCTGACGACGGCGGGGTCGCTGGGCAACTGCCAAGAGGCAACCTGGTCCGCGCTCAGCGAGCGAGTCCGTGCGAGAAGCAGAGTGACATCGTCGCTCGGCGGCTTGGCCCTCAGCGTGTCCACCGTCGAGGAGCACAGATCGTCCAATGTGAGGTCGGGTCGTGCGAGGGCCGCGCGCAAACGGTTCATGCCGGCGCTGATGTCCTGGTCGCGGGCCTCGATCAGACCGTCGGTGTAGAGGGCGAGCACGCTTCCTTCGGCGAGTTCAAACGTTACGGACTCGAAGGGGACCAGTCCGAGGCCGAGCGGTGCTCCGGCGGGCAGGTCGGGGAAGGTGACGTGGCCGTACGGGTCGACGACCGCGGGTGGGGGGTGGCCGGCCCGTGCCATGGTGCAGGTACGGGTGACCGGGTCGTAGACGGCATACAGGCACGTGGCGGCCATCGTGGTGGTGGCCGGGTGCCGGGGGTCTTCCGCCTCGGTGAGACGGATGACCTGCTCGTCGAGGCGGGACAGTACTTCGTCGGGAGGCATGTCCATGTCCGCGAGGGTGCTCATGGCGGTGCGGAGTTGGCCCATCTTGGCCGCCGCGTTGATGCCGTGTCCCACCACGTCGCCGACGACCAGGGCGACGCGGGCGCCTGAGAGGGGGATCACGTCGAACCAGTCACCCCCGATGCCGTGGTGGCTGTCGGCCGGCAGGTATCGCCAGGCCACATCAGCGGCGGAGCCGCCCGTGGGGTGGTGGGGGTGCAGCAGGCGCTGCAGGGCGAGAACCGCGGAGCGTTCGCGCACGTATTGGCGGGCGTTGTCCAGGGCCAGCGCTGCCCAGCTGGCGAGTTCCTCGGCCAAGAGCAGGTCGTCCTCCTCGAACGGCCTGGGGTCCTGCGTCCGCATGAAGACCGCCACGCCCAGCACCGCGCCCCGGGCGTGGATCGGGACGACCATCAACGAGTGCATGGTGTGCTCGCGGATCTTCTCCGCTCGCGCCGGGTCGTGGTCGAGCCATGTGCCCGGGGATGTGTCCAGCATCGGCTCGAAGTGGGATTTCCCCGAGCGCAGGACACCGCTGAAGGGCGAAGTGGGCGGGATGAAGACCGGCTCTCCGCGAGCGAACAGGGACTCTGGCGTTCCCGGGTGGATCGAAGCCAGGCCTGCACGGCGGAAGACGGGGATGTTCTCGTCCTGTGGGCCGAGATGGGCCAAGGGCTCCTCGCCGTGTTGGACGGACTCCGCCAGGTCGACGGTGGCGTAGTCCGCGAGGAACGGCACGGTGAGGGCGGCCAGTTCCTGCGCGGTCTGCATGATGTCCAAGGTGGTGCCGATGCGCCTGCTGGCCTCGCCGAGGATTGCCAGACGCTCTCGCGCCCGTCGGCTGTCGGTGACGTCCACGCTCACGACGCACACGCCCAGCGCGTGCCCCTGCGCGTCGTCGAGGCGGACGTAGGACGCTGTCAATATGCGACTGCCTCGCACATTCGCCGGTAGGAAGGCCTGGTAGTCGACGTTGATCGCCGGGTCGCCGCTCTCCAGCACCTGGTGCATCACTGCCTCCAGCGTTTCGGCCTCCGTCCCGGGCGCTGCCTCCGTCAGCCTGCGGCCCAGCCGCCTGGGGAGAGGGATGCCGTCCTTGGAGCCCTGGGTGTCGTTCACCCGGATGCAGCGCAGGTGCGTGTCCCGTACGACGACACCGATCGGCAGGCGGCTCGGCAGCGGCAGCGGCAGCGTAGCGAGGAGCGGCTCCGCCACTGTGGCCTCGGCCTGCCGCGCGGGAAGCAAGGCCTTGTCGGTCGCGTAGACCACCCACCGCTCCAGGCCGTCCTGCCCGGACAGCGATGACACGCACAGGCGCACATCGATGCTGCGGCCGTCGCGGTGGCGCACCTGCGCGAGGTCCGACCAGCAGCCCTGGAGGGTGCTCTCTTGTGCGGCTTGTGAAACCTTTGCTCGGTCGTCAGCGGCCACCAACAGGACACCGGCGGACCGCCCCACCACCTCCGCGGCCGAGTAGCCCACGAGCCGCTGAGCGGCCTGCGACCATCCGACCACCGTCCCCTGCCCATCGAGGACAGCTATCGCGGGGCAGACTGTCTCGATGGCCGTCTGAGCCTCGGAGACCGCTGTCTCTGCGGAACTGCCCATTGCTCTTCCCTTCTATGCTCCCCCGGCGATCCGGTCCCCCAACTGCTCGGCTGTCTGGTGGATGGACAGGTCCAGGGCAGGAGTGATCGAGCTACCAGGCACGGCAGGCCACAGCCCATTCACACTGCCCCCGACGGAGGCTGCGCCGGTGCTCTCGGCCCGTCAGACGTGCTCCGGCGGGACCCCTGTCGGGGCCTGGGTGCAGCCAACGGGCCGTCGGCTGACACCGGCGGCACCAACACGGCCGTCCGGTGACTCCCTGCTTGCTCTCACCCGCACCTCACGCGTCAGTGCCGTGTCCAGGCGGATCATGGCCTGAGGCCTCCGGGGCGAGCTTCGCCCAGTCCAGACGGCGCGTGTGCTCGGGGAGGCGCTGCGGGCTTCCGAGTGCTTCGTTCGCACTCATGCGTGCAACGCTACGCACCCGGTGGCACCGGAGTATGGTCCATTTCTATGACAGATTCCCAGACCAATTCTGCGGACAGAGCAAGATCGCGATCTACGGAGCTGGGACACTGACCCGCTTTCGACCGTGGCGCTCCGAGCATGCGACGTGGCGCTCCGGCTTCGCGGTGCAACTGGTCCAACAGGCGGCACCCAGGGGCCCGCCTTGCCGTTCGGCGCCAAGTGGTCCGGTCTTTCGCCCGGACAACGGTCCACACGCATGGGCGGACAAGCGCATACAGTCAGGTCACTGCTGCCGGCGCCCACCCCCGATGAACTTCCTCTCAGCCATCTCGCCGAACGCAAGGCACGGTTACTCACCGCGTCCGACGCAACAGTGGATGCCCGGCGGCGTGGGCACGCTGGACGAAGCGACCGAGGTCCTGGAGCTGAGGAAGCACGACCTGTACGACGACCCCGTGGTGCTGCTGAACACGGCGGGCTTCCACGACGGGCTGATACTTCAGCTCCGGCGAATGGACGAGCAGGGGTTGCTGCCACTGCCCCTTGAAGAGCTGGTCTTCGTCGCCGACACGGCCGCCGGCGCACTCGCCACCGTGGAGAAGTGCGTTGGAACGGATGGCGAGATCGTGACAGCACGGCTTCCCGCCCTAGCGATCGCGCCGACTCCGGCACGGGCGGCCTGGCACTTGAGGCCGACAGCCCCAGCACCTCGAATCTCGGCAGGGACGCTCCCGAACCGGACAGAGACGCGTCCGCTCCGCCCCCGGAACCCCTTCTAGGGCAGCACCCTGCACAGTGCGTCCAGTGCGCCCGCCCACGCGCTGTCCGAGGGCGCCGCGTAGTTGACCACCAGGGCGTCCCGTTCGGGCAACTGCCATTCACAGTCCGCCACTTCGTAGCGGAACTGCGTCAACCCCCTGATCGCCAGACCTTGCCGGGCCGCGGCCTGGACCACCGAGCTCTCGGTTCCACGCGGCAGCTCGAGGACCGTCTGCAGTCCTGCAGCCATCCCGGTCACACGAATGCCGGGAGCCCTCTGGCGCAGGACCTCGACCAGCTGATCGCGGCGACGCCGGTAGCGCAGCCGCATCGAGCGCACATGACGGTCGTACGCACCCGAGGCGATGAATTCCGCCAGCGTCAGCTGCTCCAGGGCGCTCGTCATGTAGTCGCCGTGCCCTTTGGCCGCCACGATCTCCGGGATGAGTTCCTCCGGCAGCACCATCCATCCGAGCCGTACCCCCGGCGCCAGGGACTTGCTCACGGAACCGAAGTACACCACCCGCTCCGGATCGAGGCCCTGCAGGGCCCCCACCGGCTGACGGTCGTATCGGAACTCCCCGTCATAGTCGTCCTCCAGGATCAGGCCGCCCGTGGCACGTGCCCACTCGACGGCAGCCGTGCGCCGGTCCGGGCGGAGCGCGACCCCCGTCGGGTACTGGTGCGCCGGGGTCATCAGCACCGCCCCCACTTCGCGCAGTCGCGCGAGGTCGTCGATGCGTGCGCCATGGTCGTCGACGTAGAGGGGCGGGGTGTCCAGACCGGCGTTCGCCAGCAGGTCGCGAAACAGGTCGAGCCCGTAGGCCTCGACGGCCACCCCTCGCACCCGCCGCACCCTGAGCGCCTGCGCCATCAGCGCCAGACCGTGGTGGAAACCGGAACAGATGACGATCCGCTCCGGCTCGGCGTACACCCCGCGGGCCCGCGCCAGATAGTCCGCGAGTGCGGTGCGCAGCTCCATCCGGCCGCGGGCGTCGCCGTAGCCGAAGGCGTCGTGTGACGCGGCGGTCAAAGCCCGGCGGGCCGCGGTGAGCCACTGCGAGCGCGGAAAGGTCGCGAGGTCCGGTGCACCGGTCCACAGGCCATACCGGAGACGGGGCTCGTCCGGCCTCGCGCGAGGAGCGTCGGACGCGGCCCTGTGCGGCTCGCCCCGGGTGGCCACCCGGGTCCCGGAGCCCTGCTGGGCGGTGAGCCAGCCTTCAGCGACCAGCTCGGCGTAGGCCTCGACCACGGTGTTACGCGAGACGCCGAGATCCGCGGCGAGTGAGCGGGAAGCCGGCAGCCGACTGCCGGGCGTTAGACGCCCCGTGCGCACTGCCTCTCTCAAGGCGTCCGTGAGTCCTGCGCGCAGCCCAGGTCCGCGCAGCTCCAGATGCAGGTCGGCACCGTACGCAGGGGGCGGACCCGCCACGGAATTGGTCCGAGGATCTGCCATGTAAACGAACCATACTCCCATACCATCGACTGGCCAGTCGTCTCATCGGGCCGCGCTGCGCGCCACCGCAGCCTCGTCGCGCTGACGACCGCGCGCCGTGTCGTTCCGCGCGCGTGTTCGCCGCAAGCGCGGACTGGTCGGCGTAATCCTTTGTGCTGTTCTTGCCACTGGGAGTTGAGACCCCTGGTCGCGCTCACGACGATGCGGGGCGACCATGCCGGTGCCACGGTAGCCCCCAGACGTTTGGCCAGGCACACCACGCCGATCAGACGCCCGATGGCCCACCGGCTCTGATCGCCAAGTGGGGCCGAGCCTCGCGAGGCCTCAGCCGACCTGCACGAATCTCTGATGGGCACAAACCCCCACAGTCCCCATCGCGAAGTGCGAGTCTGTGCGCATGGGCGTGGCAAGGCTTCGGCGTAGTCGGATGGCGTCCGATTTGAGGCCAACGAGGCCAACTTCGGCAAGATCAAGAACCTTCGCGTGCACGCCATGCCATGGGAGGGGGCGGCGGTGTCCCGCCATGGTGCGAGACCGCCGCCCACCCCTATCCCAGCCCTTGTTTCGCCTATCGAAACTCGATAGATTCCCATCGCAAGTCGATGGAAGGATGGGTCATGGGAAAGCTGACAGTGGGTGCGCTGCGCGCCGTGCTCGTGGTGATGCTCGCCGGCACCGTGCTCGTGCAGGCCGGGATGGTGTGGGCGTTGGTCACCGGGAGCGATCCGGAGGACGGGTCGCTTCCGCTGACCCCGCTGCGCGTGATCACGATCCTGGGCATGGTGTCGGTCCAGGTCGCCGTGGTCTGCGTATGGCGGCTGGTGTCGATGGTGCGACGTGGAACCGTGTTCTCCCACGCCGCCTTCCGGTACGTGGACATCGTGATCGGCGCGATCGTCGCGGCTGCCCTCGTGTGGTTCGCGGTCACGGCCCTCAATGCGCCGGGCCAGCGGGACGACCCGGGCGTCACCGTCATCATGGGCGGGGTCGGCGTGGCCATCCTGGGGGTCGCGCTCATCGTGCTCGTGCTGCGGATGCTGCTCGCCCAGGCCGTCGCGCGCGACGCCGAAGCGGTGCAGATGCAGGCCGAGTTGGACGAGGTGATCTGATGCCGATCGTCGTGGACATCGACGTGATGCTGGCCAGGCGGAAGATGTCCGTGGGCGACCTCGCGGACCGCATAGGGATCACGCCCGCCAACCTGGCAGTACTCAAGAACGGCCGCGCCAAGGCGGTGCGTTTCGCGACGCTCGCCGCGCTCTGCGAGGTGCTCAAGTGCCAGCCAGGCGACCTGCTGCGCTGGGAGGCCGAGGACACCGCGGGCGAATGAACCGTGCCTGCCGACGGGTCATCGCCGATCCCGCTTGCCTTTGACCAACTCCGCGAGCATCCCGGGGTCGTGTCCGAGGAAATCCCGGGCCTGCTGGAGCGATTGCCCGAGGTGCCCGACCCTCGCGATCCGCGCGGCGTACGGCACTTCCTGTCCCAGTGGAAGCTGCCCCACCTCCCTGCCGACACCCGGCCGCTGCCGTCGGTGGCCCACTACGACCAGCTCCTGAAACGGCACGGCCGCACGGCCGGCGAGAAGAGGGATCATGACAGCAAGCGCGGACTGACCGAAGAAGCCGCCACCGCCTCGATCGACCAGGCGTGCCGCATGCTCAGGCTGCCGTCCATCCGCCAGCTGCCTGATCGGCGACTCATGGACCGGCAAGTCGCACCTGCTGATCGCCCTGGGAACCGAGGCGCGATGCACGGCTTCCGCGTCCGCTACGTGCTGGCCACCGAACTCGTCAACGAACTGGCCGAAGCCGCCGACGAGAAGCAGCTGCCCAAGCCGATCGCCCGCTGCGGCCGTGTCGATCTTTTATGCATCGATGAACTCGACTACATGGAGCTTGACCGCAGGGGCGCTGAACTGCTGTTTTAGGTTCTGACGGAGCGCTAGGAGAAGAACAGCGTCGCCATCGCTTCGAACGAAAGTTTCAGCGGGTGGACGAAGACGTTCACCGATCCGCGGCTCGCGCCGCCAGGGGTGTCGGAAGGGGCGGCCGCTCGCCGACCGCCCCTTCCTCCCGTTGGAATCAGGATGCTTCCGCGACCCGGTTGAAGAGGCGGCCGGCGAGGTCGACGCCTGTGACCGCGCCGTTGACGTCGCGGGAGAAGTAGCCGCGCTGCCCTTTGAGGCCACCTTCAGTGACGACGTACTCGTCGCCGTCGCCGGAAAGGAAACCGATGCCCGCGGCGGGGTAGTCCGGGGGCATTTCCTCCTCCGATGCCTCGCGGATCTCCGACTTGATCCCGACTGCCAGGGTGAGGCGGGCGCCGTCGGTGGTGATGTCGAGGTTCATGGCGTCGATCTCGTAGCGGCCGACGACCTGCTGGGCTCGTCCCTCGTCGTACGGGAGCGGCTCCGCCGTCTTCTCGATGACGCCGAGGCAGTGCTCGAGTGCCCACCGCACGACGGACTGGTTGAAGGGGTAGCCGTCCGGGCCTGCGTTGGCCAGGGAGACCACCGCGAAGTTGCGCTCGGGCACGATGAGCAGCTCGCTGAACTGGCCGTTGCCCGAGCCGCCGTGGCCGATCCCGTGGAAACCGTCCAGGTCGTGCAGGAACCAGCAGATACCGAAGCCGTCGCCGAGCGTGCTGGCGCGCAGCTCGATCGTCTGCTCTCGCATGCGCTGCAGCTCCGCGGCGGGCAGCACGCCCTCGCCCCCGCCGAGTTGGAACCGTGACCAGCGCAGCAGATCGCTCACCGAGGAGGCGAGGCCGCCGCCGGGATTGTCGCCGCGCGCGCCCTCCTTGAACGCTCCCCAGGGCCGGGCGGGGCGCAGTTCGCCGTCGTCGCCGCGGGTGTGGCCCACGGCGAACTTGCGGACCATCACCTCTGCCAGGCCGTACACGGTGTCCGCAAGGCCCACCGGCTCCAGGACGAGCGAGGCCATGGCCTTCTCAAAAGGCAGGCCCGTGACCTTCTCGATGATCCGCCCGGCCAGGTTGTATCCGGCCTGGCTGTACGAGGCGCGCGTCCCGGGCGGTGCGATCAGCGGCAGTCGGGGCAACTTCGCCACGAACCCGGCCAGGGAGCGGTCGCCCTCGCCGTCGTCGATCAGGCTCCAGTCCAGGCCCGCGGTGTGGTTGAGCAGGTTCAAGACGGTGATCTGCGCCGCGGCCTGCTCGTCGGCGAGCTTCAGCTCGGGCACGTAGCGCCGTACCGGCGCGTCCAGGTCCACCTTCCCCTCGGCGGCCAGGCGCATCAGTGCGGTCGCCGTGAAGGTCTTGGACACCGACGCCAGAGGAAACAGCGTCTTCTCATCGACCGGCAGCGGGTTGCTCAGGCTCGTCACGCCGTGCGAGGCGTAGATCTCCTGGCCGTCCAGGAGCACCCCGACGGCGGCACCAGGAACGCCAAGCTCCGTGGCCTGCGCCTTGACGAACTCCGACAGCTTGTCCTGCAGCATTGCTCCCCCTCCGGCACTACTTGAACTAAGTACGAGAGCACCGTAGACCGTCACTCGAACAAAGTGCAAGACTTGGCATGAACTAAGTTCAAGTAGGGTGGTGGCCATGCCGCGAGACACACTGACCGCAGATCGGATCCTCCGTGCGGCCATCGAGCTGCTCGACGACGAGGGCCTGGACGGCCTCAACATGCGGAGCCTGGCGAAACGGCTCGGCTCGGCAGCCACGGCCGTCTACTGGCACATCAAGACCAAGGACGACCTGGTTCGACTTGCCGGCGACGCGATCTGGCACGAGGTCGAGCTCCCCGATCTCGACGCCACCGACTGGCGCACGGCCGCCACCGCCCATGCCAGCGGTATGCACGCGATGCTCACCCGGCACCCCTGGCTCGTCCAGGCATTCGGCAGCCACCTCCTGCACGGACCCGGCCAGGCCCGGTACAACGACCTCAGCCTCGCCATCTACGAAAAGGCAGGCTTCGCCGTCGACGACGCAGACCGGGCGGCCGCCACCGTGTTCACCTTCGTCCTCGGCAGCGCCCTCGGCCCTGCCGCACAGCTCTCGCTGAACCGCCGGCTGAGCAAGAACGGCGCAGACGCCGAGCAACTGATGGCCGACGCCATGACACGCGCCACGAGGACCGCCATGCAATTCCCGCGCCTACGCGAACGCCTCGACACCACGGCCGCCACACAGTACGCCGGAGCGCCGGACAACACCTTCGCTTTCGGCCTTCAGTCCATCCTCGACGGCCTCGAGGCCCGCCTCACCGCCGACCGCGCCACCCGGCGTGAGTGACCCCCCGAAGGACCCGACCAGCCCACAACCCCCTCCACCCTTCCGGCTTCGCATCGACGCACGAGCAGGTCGAGATGGGGCAGGAAGGGCACCGACGTTCCCCTGAGCGGTGCACATGACTCACTACTCGGTGAAGCGCTACACCGAGTACTGGGACATCAGGCTGTGAGTGCGAGAGCGCGCCCACCCCAGCGGATGCCCTTTTCCGACCGGGTGTTCACCAATCACTTCGCGTACGGCGTCGGCGAGCAGAGCGACACCATCGGTGAAGGCACCCTCGCGGGTGGTCGTCCCAACACCCCGGCATCCCAGTCGGTCTGGCGGACGGAGACGGACCCTAGGGCTTCCCGCAGGCCTGTGCGGGAAGCCCTGACCGCCGTGCCGTCAGGCCGCAGGAGTGGGCGGGGCCGCGAACTGCGGGGTGCCCGATACCTCCCGGGTGCGCAGGGCGGACGCCATCGGGCCATAGGGGTAGTCGATGAACGGCTCCCCCACCTTGTCCAGCTGCGCAGTCTCCTCGGGCGACAGGACCAGGCCGTCTGCGACTCCTGCTCCCCTGTGCGACGAACGGCAGCGCCGCCGGGTCCTCGTGGGGGGCCCGGCCGCTCGCTCATGGGCCGACGGGCTGGGCGGTCACCGGTGCGATACAGAACTGCCGGGCACCGCGCAGTGTGGTGCTCAGTTTCCGCTGGGTCGCCCGGCTGTCGAGGCGCACGTCGAGTGCGCCGAACAGTGTGCTGTGGACCCGCAGGCCCGTGGGCAGCCGGGAGGCGTCAAGACCGTCACGCCTGGCGATGAGGATGCCGAGCTCGTGACGGCTCGGGGCGTCGGACCCTGCGAGATGGTGGATACCGGATGCGTCGCACGACGCCAGTTCCAGAAGGGCGGCGGCCAGGTCGGCGACGTGCACTGGGCAGCGGATGTCAGGTCGGCGACATGCACTGGGCAGCGGATGTCGTCGGTGAACAGGACGCCGTCGCGGGTGCCGGTGGCGAGTTCGTGCACGGCGCGCTCATGTACGGAACACCCGTGCCCGATGATCAGCGACGTCCGGGCGACAACGGCCTGCGGATGCACGGCGCGAACTCCGGTCTCCGCCGCGGCCTTCGCTGCTCCGTAGGGGGTGACGGGGTCGGGGAGGCAGGTCTCGTCGTAGTGGACTCGGGCACCGGAGAAAATCGCGTCGCTGGACACGTGGACAAGGCGGCTGCCGTGCTTCGCTGCGGCGATCGCGAGCCGGACGGGGCCCTCGGCCGTGACCGCCCCAGTCTGCCTTGCTGCTCGATGCGTTGACGATGACATGGCGACTGAGCTCGGCCACGAGGGCATTTAGTCATCCCGCGTCCCGCAGATCAAGGGGGTACCACGAGGCCTGGGAGGCGTCGCCGGGCTTGGCCGCGTGGTACGTCGCAGCCGTCGTGTGCCCGCCGCTCTCGCCTGGCGGATCAGCTCGGCCCCCAGGAAGCCGCTGCCACCGATGATCAAAGTTGTCATGCACGACACGGTAGACCGGCACCAGTGGGCACCGGCGCAGGCCCGGTTCCCTTGATCCATCTACCTGGTGCCCCCGGGCCTGTATCCGGATCTGACGCGGAGCCAGCTCGGATTCGTCACGCTGAGTCGAAATCCGACCGGGGCCGTACCTCCACGATGAAGTCCGGCTCCTCGATGCTGTCCTCCTCGTCGTGCCAGAGGAAGACCCGCACGTGCATCGCGTGGTGGAGGCCGATGCTCTCCCACTCGGTCATCAGGTCGCCGACGATCCGGCCGATGGCCAACTTGGCTCCCTCGGCCGAGTCGGGTGCGGTGATCGCTCCATGCCAACGCTCGGCGTCCCCGTAGGGGCGCCATCCCTCGGAGCCGTGCGGCTCGAACACTCGGTACACCCAGTCCGTCTCGGTGCCCATACACCGATCCTGTCACCACCCAGTACGATGCGCAGCAGTCGATCCGCCGTTGGCCGCTCCTGCCACAACGGTGGCAACCCCAAGATCCCCGTTGGCCACGTCTGTGGCGGGATTCTTGGGGTAATCGGGCCGGTGTCAGGTAGGGGTGCAAGGACGAGGCGGCTTATGAAGCAGGCTGCTGACGGCGAAGGTCGGACGCTGGCCGATGAGTCGATCTCGTTATCGGCCGCGTTCGAGGGCACGGAGGCGATCGCCCAGGCCCGTGAGTACGCCCGGTCGTTCCTGCAGGATCTTCAGACCGTGCACGGGGTGCCGGTGTCAGTCCGGGCGATGGGCAATGTGCAGCTGGTGGTGAGCGAGCTAGTGACCAACGCCCAGAAGTACGCCCCGGGTCCGCATCTGCTGACGCTGGAGGCCGATGAGGGCGCCGTCGCGGTGACCGTATGGGACAGCGAGCCCCGGCCACCCATGATCCAAGGCTTCGATCCGGTCCGGGTGGGTCAGCACGGTCTGGAGATCGTCATGGCGCTCTGCCGGAGCTTTGAGGTGCACCGCGAACCGGTGGGCAAGCGCATAAGGGCAACCGTCGATCTTGCCGACGACCCCATAGCAGACGTGGCCGACCGCGCGTTGTGACCAGGTCGCCGCCAGTTCGGGGCGTCAATCGGCTCCGGCGAGGCCGCGGCGATCCTGCCGCGCGACTGCGTGCTGCACGCCGCGAAGCAACTGACGGCCGGAGGGTTCAGGGCGTGGAGTCATCGGCGCACACGACGACGGCGAGACGTGGACGCCGACGGGCGGCTCGGGCATCAACTCCGGAGTGGACCACCAGACGATCGGGGGCGGCCCCTTCGCGCCGGGC
>NZ_JBVKBA010000059.1:0-22440 GCF_055639175.1 Streptomyces sp. NPDC107546
GCGGCCGCTCCTGCCGGGGCTCATAGCCGTGGTGGTCCGGCGCGGTATCGACGTGATGTGGATGGCGCAACTGCCCATCCAGGTGGAAGCCGGGGACATCGAGAACACACCGCTCGGCGAATGAGCGAGAGGGGGGTCTTACAGTGGGTCCGTACAGAGGGTGTGAGGGCGCGGGCGCCATCATGTGCGTCGGATGATCAGCACGGCCACGTCGTCGAGGTGGTCTACCGCGACGGCGGCGTCGAGGATGCGGTCGGCGGTCTCCTCGACGTTCAGTCCGTCGTGGACGGCTTGGGCGGCTAGCGTTCCGGCTCGCACCAGTCCGGCGTCCAGTGTCAGGGCCGGGCCTTCGACCACGCCGTCGGTGACCATGATCAGCGCGGTGTCCTTGTCCAGTGTGAAGGTTCCTTCACGGTAGTCGGCGTCGGGTAGGACTCCCAGCACCGGGCCGCCCGGCAGTTCACGGATGCTGTGGCTGCCGTCGTCGCGTGCGTACAGCAACGGCACATGGCCGGCGCTGGCGCCGGTGACCCGTCCGTCACGCGGGTCGATACGCAGCATGGTGCAGCTGGCGAATCGTGCCGCGTCCATCGTGACGAGCAGCTCGTTGGTGCGCGTCAGCACAGTTGCGGGATCCGGTTCATGGACGGCGATCCCGCGCATGAACGAGCGCACCTGTCCCATGGCTGCGGCGGCGTCCACGTCGTGCCCTTGGATGTCGCCGATCTCCAGGGCGATGGCACCGTCAGGCATGACGAAGGCGTCGTACCAGTCTCCGCCGATATCCAGCCCGTCCCGGCTCGGTCGGTACCGGGCGGCGACCTCCAGGCCCGGCAGGTGCTCGGGCAGCGTGGGGAGCATGGTCTGCTGGAGTGCTGTGGCGAGCTCGACTCGTGCCTCTTGCAACCTGACGCGTTTCAGTGCCTGGCCTGCAAGGTCGGCAAGAGTACCCATGAGGGCCCGCTCATCCGGGGACGAGTGGTGTTCGCTGTCGTAGGTCACCAACCAGGCCCCGAGCGGCTGATCGCCGGTCGGGCTGAGGGAGGTGATCGAGATGGCATAGCCGGAGTCGAGCTGGTCGAAGTACGGCACCATGGCCCCGTGCGGCCAGCGGCGGATGTAGTCCTCCTGATCGCGTATGAACTGCGGCTTGCCGGTTCGGATCGCAAAGGGCAGCGGGCTCGGGGCATCCAGCGACAGGCCGTGCAGGGCGGTCACCGGTATCGGGATCCCGGCATCGGAGGAGACGCGCAGGCGGCCTTTCGAGGCGAACGCCAGCGCGGCGCCGGTACCACCGAAGGTCGCGGCGAGCCGGGTCAGGACGACCTGCTGTACTTCTTGCTCCGTGGCTGCGGTGATCAAGGCGGAGGAGAAGGCCGCGATCTCGGCGGCTCGCTGTCGCTCAGCACTCAGCGCGACCAAAGCTCTGCGTCGGCGCGCTTCCCCCTTGGTGTCGTCACGGATCACTCCGAAGACCAGCTCAGGGCCGCCAGACCCCAGCTGGGCCCGGCGGGCTCGGCAGGCCAGGAGGTGCCAGCCTTCGCGCTCGGTGAGGAACCGCAACGTGATCCAGGGAGACTGGGCGGCGGACGAACGCATAAGCCGCCGCAGAGCCCCGCGGTCGTCAGGATGGACTCGCCGAACCACCCCAGACAACGACATGGAGGCCTCCGGGAACAGCGCCGCCAAGGCGGGTGCTCCACCCAGCCACTCAAACTGGTGCTCCTGGGGTGAATACACGCACAGACCGAGGTTGGCGGCCTCGGCCGCCAACCGGAACGGGACCACCAGACCGCCCAGGTCGTTTCCCGCGTCCAACTCGTGCACCCACACCAGCGGTTCTCCACCTGCGGGATCTTTCACGGGTTGCGCCTCGACAAGGCAGACCACGGGGGGTGCGCCCGCCCCGGGGAACTCCAGCACCCGCATCACGATCGTCTTCGTCGTGGCGGCGTGGGCCACGAGACTCTCGACCGCAGTCCGCTGGCTTGCGGGCATCAGATCAACCAAGCCACGACCCACGCACTGCTCCGCTGGCCTGCCCAGTGCCCTGGCCATCGCCGAATTGAGGCTGCGGATAGCACCGTCCAGGGTCAAGAGAGCCGAAGGGGCGGCCCTTCGAAGGAGTTCGTCCGAGGCGTCCATCTGTGGCTCCCTGACACATAACAAAACAGGCTCTTCAATCTTCGGCGATCTCACCCGGCTGCGCGTGCCGCGGGCACGGTGGTCATACCGATGGTTCACCGATCCCCGCGCCCGGGCCGGGTATCCGGTTCAGGATCACGCGACGGAGTCCCGGGCGCTCGTCGCCGACTTGCGGGCCGCAGCCGTCCGCCGAGACGACGCGCAGGCGAAGGACCTGGTCAGACGGCTGCAACGGGCGATCCCCGAAATTCGAGGCCCTGTGACATCTGCATGTGGTGGGGGTGATGCGCAGCAGACGCAGGCGGATCCAGCACCCCGACGTGGGCCTTATGGAACTCGACTGCCAGATGCTCGTCGACGAGGAGCGCACGCAGATCCTCGCACAGGTGCTGCATCCCGTCCGGGCTGGTCTCCCCGGCGTGATCGGCGATGCTCCAGCAGCTCTTGCGCGGCAGCTCCGCCAACATGCCCCGCATGAACCGGGTGAAGAACAATCCCCTGATACTCCGCCAGATGATTTTCCGGTCACCTCAGGGCATGCGAACCCACTACGAAGAGCTGGCCGACGGGGACGCAAGCGTTCATGGAACGTCGCAGGCCACACTACGTTGAGAGAGCTGAGCAAGATAATCATGCAGGAGACGCAGGCTGAGATCCCCTCGACAAATCGCGCGAATGACTGACGTATCTCACACGCCGAGATAGACGAGCTTGGTGAAGAGGTCCGGGCCGATGATCCCCTGCCCCCACTTGGCGTCGAAGGGCTGGGTGGGCTTGGCCGCAATGGTCTGTTCAACCGTAAGGCCCCTGCGCTTGAGGTCGGCGACGCGGTTGCGAATGCCGACGAGCATATTGCGGTACTCCACCAGATCGGCGCGCCTTCCGACCGGCCCATGCCCGGGAACGACGATCGTGCCGTCGCCCACCATCGCGATGTTCTGGTTTGCAGCCCGGATCATCCCGTCGATGCTGCCGCCGGTCTCGTGGTCGATGAACGGGTAGAGATCGTTCCAAAAGGTGTCGCCGGTGAACAGCACGTCCGCCCTGGTGAAATCGGCGGAGAGGTCGCCGTCGGTATGGGCGGGGCTGTAGGGACGCAGCCGCACCGGCTGTCCACCGACGGTGAACGTCTTCTCGGAGGCGACGGTCACGGTCGGTCGGGCGGCGGCAGGGACTGGGGTGAAGGTGTGCGCCCATTCCGCCACCCGGATGGTATTGCTCAGGTTGCGCAGGGTATTGGGGGTGGCGATAATCTCTGCCCCATGCTCGTGGACCCAGCTGTTTCCGCCCGTGTGGTCGAAATGCCAATGGGTGTTCACTAGGTACCTGATGCGGGTAGCCCCGAGCTTTTGCAGGGCGCTTTCCATCTTGTGGCGAGAAACGGCGATGCCGGCGTCCACCATGAAGGCGCCGTCCTTGCTCGGCAGCAAGCCGATGTTTCCGCCTGACCCCTGGAGCAGGTACACACCGCCCCGAAGAGGCGTCACGGTGATGGGGTCCCGGGCGGCGGCGGCGTTGAGCACATCGTAAGGGTTTTTCTGCTCTTTCTGCGGGCTGGGTGGCGGAGTACTACCCGGTGCAAGCGTGGGTGGCGCGCCTGCGGCGTTGATCACTCGGTAGGGGGTTTCCTGCACGCTGGGTGGCGGTGGCGGAGTACTACCCGATGCAAGCGTGGGTGGCGCGCCCAGGGAGCACGCCGCCAGAACCGCGGCGATCGCCGCCTTCCTTGGGGTGTTCATCTCCCGTTTCATGATGGAAGTTCCTCTCCCTAGCCCCGCGCGAAAGCAAGGAGGTCCTCGTTGAATCTGTCCTTGTAGGGATCCACCATCGCCAGGCCGTGTGGGGCGCCTTCGTACACCTTGAAGGTATTATCTTTGACGATCTTGGACGACTTGTCGCCAGCAGCGATGATGGGCACGATCTGGTCGTCGTCGCCGTGCACGATGAGCGTGGGGATGTCGAACGCACGGAGGTCCTCGGTGAGGTCGGTCTCGGAGAAGGCCCGCACGCAGTCGTAGGAGCCTTTGATGCCCACCTGCATGCACCACATCCAGAAGGAGTCGCGCGTTCCCTGAGTGACCTGATTTCCCGGTCGGTTTGCGCCGTAGAAGGGGGCGCTGAGGTCCTCATAGTATTGCGACCTGTCACCGGTTATACCGGCCCTGATCTCATCGAAGACCTCGATGGGCAGCCCATCGGGATTGGCCTTTGTCTTGAGCATTAGGGGCGGAATGGCGCTCTGGAGCAGGGCCTTGGCGACGCGGGAAGTGCCGTGGCGACCGATGTAGCGGGCGACCTCGCCGCCGCCCGTCGAGTGACCGACCAGGATGACGTCGCGCAGGTCGAGGGACTCGATCAGCTCCGAGAGGTCGTCGGCGTAGGTGTCGAGATCGTTGCCTGCCCACGGCTGGCTCGACCGCCCGTGGCCGCGCCGGTCGTGCACGACGGAGCGGAAGCCGTTGTCCGCCATCAGCTTGGCCTGTGGGTCCCAGGCGTCACCGTTGAGGGGCCAGCCGTGGCTGAAGACGACGGGCTGCCCGCTTCCCCAGTCCTTGTAGAAGATCTCCGTCTTGTCCCGGGTCGTGAGGAAAGGCATAAGTGGGCCCCCTTTAGCTGGTGTCCGGGTGACAAGCGCGCCGTACAGGATCACCTTCGGGGCACGCCCCACGTTTCTTTGTCGCGGACTATCCAACGCGGTAACAGCGCGATTGGGTTCGGGGTGCAATGATCTCCCCGACGATTGTCCGCCTTCTCCCCGCGCCGTCCGCATAAACGCGGGGCGACCGATACCATCGCATCGGCCTCCTTTTCACGCTACCCGACCAGGCGGACCTTGTCCTTCCGGCGACTCTGCGGCCCAGCCGAGGAGCTGACTCCGAGGCGGGCCAAGACTTTCGGGCTCTCGAACGTTCCGCTCTCGGTGGGCACTGGACTTCGTCGGGCCAGATTGCCGTCGCAATGTCGTGGCCGACCCGCCCCGATGATCTCCATCTCGGCTGCCTCCCGCATCAGGTGCCGCACACACCGCAGTTCTGCTGTGTTGGGAGTTGAGGAACATCCATGTCAGATCGTGCGCTAAGCCCTCGTCGGCCCTGGTGGGCGGCTGGCGGGGTGTCGGCGGCTGGACCGGTCGGCGCCCTCTGGCCGGCGAACATCCACCCCCAGGTGGTGAGTGAGATCCGATAGATGCGGGCGGAGGACTTCGCGATGCCGGCTGCGGTGAGGTAGCGCTCGACCGAGGTGGTGTAGGAGCCCGGGGAGGGCGAGCACGATGCGGGCGCGCGGTAGCCGCAATGTGCCCTCGAGTCCTGTGACGGCTGTCTGTTCGAGTTCCACGGTCGTACCCCTCCCGGCCCTGCCGCAGTAAATGCGTACACCTCATCGCCGGACGTGATCTTGGGTCGTGATCGAACATGCGAGGCCATCGCCGGGGCGTGATCGGAGGGTAGCGGCTCTGTCGCAGTAAATCCGGAGTTTGCTGCGGCAGACCGCAACACACGGGGTTGCTCATTGCCTCGCTACCTCGAAGTGATCGGCTCCGGTTATCTAATGCGGTTTGTCATGATTCTTCGTCAGGTGTCCCGTGTCGCTTGTGCCTTGTGGCGTGGGGGGGGGTGCGGGGCGCTTTGCTGTGAGGAGAGGTGAACTCGCGGATGAGCGCTCGTGCGCGTAGACAGGGCGATCTGTCGTGGTCTCGGGTCGGCTGTTGGTGGCCCGTGGCCGTGTTTCGGGCCCTGGGCGCTGGAATGCTCCCGGTTCGTGCCGTCGGTGCGTCCGGTCCGGTCGGCTCGGGTGGACGGCGTGGGGAGCGCGGTGTGGGGGTGGTGTCGGTGGGGAGCGTTTTGCTGTCCGGTATGGCGCTGCTGGCGGCCACGGCTCCACCCGTAGCCGCCGCACCGACGGGAGCCAAGCCGGCCACCGCCCCGGTACGGGCACGAGGAACTGACCCATCGTTCACCTTCGGCTTCACCGGGGCCCCGCAGAGCCTCACCGTCCCCGCGAACGCGGTGGTCACGATCACCGCGGATGGCGCCGGGGGCGCCGACTACACCGGCAAACCTTGTCTTTTCCTGACGTCGGGCGGGACGGGGGCGCGGGTGGTGACCACTCTGCCGCCATCCGCCTCCCCGACGACCTACACCCTCAACGTCGGGGGCACCGGCGCCGCCGGCTGCAACCAAAGCGGCGCCGGCGGCTTCAACGGCGGCGCCCCAGGAGGCAGTGCGAGCGGCCCCAATGGCGCTCGCCAGGGCGGTTCCGGCGGAGGCGGGGCGTCCAGCGTCAGCACCGGCACCAGCCTCCTCGTCGTCGCTGGCGGTGGCGGCGGTGCCGGCGGATCCAACGCCGGCGCCGGAATTACAGGGGGAAGCGGGGGCAACGGTGGCACACCGGACGCCACCGCCGGCACCACCGGAGCATCCCTTTTTGGCGGTTCGCCGGGAGGTGGCGGGCAAGGCGGCAGCACCACCACCATGACCGGCGGCACCGGCGGTGCGCCCGGCAGTCCCCATGCCCCTTGCACGGCCACCGCCGGTGGCCCGGGGAGCGGTTTCACCGGCGCCACGGCCGGCACCGGGGGCACCGGCGGCAACAGCACCGCGTGCATTACTGCTGGGGCCGGGGGAGGCGGCGGCGGAGGATACTTCGCCGGCGGCGGTGGCGGCGGAGCCACCGACCTCCTAAACGGCGCTAGCTTCGCCAATGGTGGTGGCGGTGGTGGGGGCAGCAGCTTCGCCACCCCGTCGGGCACCGGAACCAGCTTCAGCGCCTCGACGATCGGGACGGCGAACCACAACGGCCAGGTGACCATCTCCTACACGGTCCCGTCCTTGACCATCACCAAGACCCACACCAGGCACTTCACCCAGGGACGGGACGGCACCTACACCATCACCGTGGGCAACGCCCCCGGGGCCGCCCCGACCAACGGCACCCAGGTCACCATGCAGGACACCCTCCCTGTCGGGCTCAACGCCGACAGCATCCGCGGCACGGGATGGAACTGCACCCTGAACACCCTCACCTGCACCCGTAGCGACGTCCTCGCCGCCGGAAGCAGCTACCCCCCCATCACCCTGAAGGTCGACGTCTCCTGCACCGCCCCCCGCCAGGTCACCAACACCGCGACGGTCACCGGGGGCGGCGACACCGCCACCCACACCGCCACCGACCCCACCAAGATCAAGAACCACGAGCACCACGAGCACGACGAGTGCTACGAGCACCACGACCACTCATAACCCAACCGACCCGTGTCAACGGCGGAGCCCGGGCTGCCTGTTGATCCGACAGGAACTCGACCGACACCAGGTCCTCCGAAGATCGACAACATCGACCCGCGAAGGCTGCGCCGTACGATCAGCCCAGGTCAAAGCGCCAATCGAGGCCGCGAGGGCTTAAAGGTCCTAACAAAGGCGTTGGACGTGGCGGTAGGTGATCAGGCAGGTCGCGAGGTCGAGAAAGGCCTCGTGGATGTCGTCGCGTCGTTCCCATCGAATGCGTAGGCGGCGGAAGCCGTGGAGCCAGGCGATGGTCCGCTCGACGACCCAGCGGTGGACACCAAGACCTGACCCGTGGGGTACCCCGCGGCGGGCGATCACCGGTTTGATGCCCTGCTTCCACAGCAGACGTCGGTACTTGTCGTGGTCGTAGCCCCGGTCGGCCAGCAGGACCTCCGGGCGGCGACGTGGCCGGCCGACGACTCCGGCCACCGACGGGATCTTGGCCAGCAGAGGCAGGAGTTGGGTGACATCGTTGCGGTTGCCGCCGGTCAGTGACACCGCGAGTGGGATGCCCTGAGCGTCGACGAGGACATGGTGCTTGCTGCCCGGCCGGGCACGGTCGACCGGGCTCGGACCACTCTTGGGCCCCCGTCGGGCTGCCCGGATGTGGCTGGAGTCGATCACCGCCCGCGAACAGTCGAGCTGCCGCGCAGACCTCAGCTTCCGCAGCAGGACTAGGTGGAGCCGGTCCCACACTCCTGCCTCGTTCCAGGCTGCCAGCCGTCGCCAGCAGGTCATGCCCGAGCCGAAGCCCAGCTCCTGGGGCAGGTACTCCCACTGGATGCCGGTGTGCAGCACGAACAGGATCCCGCACAGCGCCTGCCGGTCCGGCACACGAGGCCGCCCCTGCTTCAGCTTTGGGCCCGGCCCAGGCAGCAACGGCTCGATCAACTCCCACAGTTCGTCCGGCACGATCCACGGACGAGGCTCTCTCTTCCCCACGGACAGAGCAACGAGCAGACCAACCGATAGCCACATGACAGGACGACTTTTATCGGGACCTTTTAAGGCCGCTGCTGGCCGGTCACCCTGAGCAGGGCCTGTCGTCCGATATCAGGGCACCACTACGTCGAGGCGAACGCCGGCCAGTTCCTCTCGCAGGTCGCGGGCCGGGCTGAGATTGAAGACGGGAAGTCCGTTCCTGCCGATGTGGACTCGGTGCATCCCGGTCGAGACCACGTCGTGGCCCACGGGCGCGGCGACCGCGTGGTAGCAGATCCAGGTGGTGCCGTCGTAGTCGGTGAAGAAGGAGTTGTGCCCGGCGCCATAGCGCCCCTCCACCGACCGGTAGTTCACCACCGGCGTGCCCGCCTTGGACCAGGCGGAGGCATCCAGGTAGTCACCGCCCCGGGGAATACTCAGCATTCCGATCGAGTACGTGTAGCCTCTCGAATCTCCGCCGGAGTAGGTGATGTACACGGTCTCGTCGGTCAGGAACGGGTACGGGCCTTCGTTGTTGATCGTCCCGTGCACGTTCTCCCAGCCGTACAGCGGGCGGGTCAGCACCACCGGTTCGCTGATGAGACGGGTGGGGTCGGCGGCGGTCGTCTCCGCGATGCAGACCATGCTGCCGGAGTCCATCGGCGAGGCCAGACCCGTCCGGAACGACCAGAGCAGGAAGCACCTCCCGTCGGCCGTGAAGTAGGTCATGTCCAGCGTGATGCCGCCACTGCTGGCCAGGTAGGAGCCGTCGGCCTTCCGGACCCGTACGGGGGGCTCCCAACTGTCGGCCCGCATGATGTCGTGGCCCTTCTTGAGCCGCATCATGTGGCACTGCGGCCCCCACTCGGCGCCGCTGACAGCGAACAGGACATAGAGGTCGTCGCCGATCCGGTGGAACTCAGGCGCCCAGAAGGACTGCACGAAGCCCTTGGCCTCGTCCACACCGAGGATCACCTGCTCGCGGAACCCCTCGTCGAACAAGCCGTTGACCGTCTCGGACTCCCGGACGTAGAGGCCGATGTCGTCCAGGTTGTCGTTGGTCGCGATGAAGTAGTACTTCCCTTCCCAGGGCAGAATCATCGGGTCCGCGTACCCGCGCGCCAACGGGAACGGGTGCACGGGAGTCTGCACCGTGCCGGAGACCTGGTACGTTCCCGGCACCGAGAAGTCCACGGCACTGGCGTCCCAGGCGACGGACTTGCCGGCCGTGGAGCCGTCGGAGTAGACGGCTGTCGCCTTCACCGCGGCCAGCTCCGGCAGGCAGGAGGCGACGACAGTCTTCGGGACGCGGGTCTGTGTGTGCACCAGGGGCGTCCACCGGTCCCGAACGGCTCGCGCGATCGACGGTTCCACCGCGAGCACGTTCCCCGGGTTGATGCCCGTCAGGTCGCAGGGGCCCGCAACCGGAAGGGACCGGGAGGCCGGCCGAGGACCCTTTGATCCTCCTCCCGCGAGGTCGACAACGTGGTTCACGTACATGTCCCCGTCGCCGTCCCGCCACAGGAACTCGTACGCGCCGACCGCCTCGTCGTACTGACACGCGACGGCATCGACATGCAGCCAGTTGTGCAACCGAAGGAGCCCTCGGGACCGGAACTGGGTCAGATCGGTCGACGTCCACACCAGGACACAGCCACGGCTCTCCTCGTCCGGTGCCCCCATAGGCGCGACACGGACGGCGACCAGCCCGAAGCCGCCTTCCCCCGTGCGGAACAGGAAAGGGTTCTTGACGCCCTTCTCCAGGATCGTGTCGTGCTCGCTCACCGTGGCTTCGGCGAACACGATCCCGTAGTTGTGGTTGAGCGGCTCGAACGGTGCCCCGTCCTCGCTCAACGCGAGGTGGATGCTGTTGCTCAGCGAGTCCGTGTACTCGCCGAGCGGCGTCCGGGTGTAGGCGAGAACTCTGTCTTCCATGACACACCTGTTCCACTCAGTGTGGGGCGTTGACGAAGGGTCTCTGGATCCGGCGACGGTCTAGAACATGGTGTCGTCGATGGCGCGGTCGTCCTACCGCTCTTGGTGACCGTTGCGGCTGATCGCGTGGAGGGTGGTGCAGCGCGTGCCGGCTGGCAGCGACAAGCCGCTGGCCGAGGTCATTCACCGCCCAGCCACGTGGGCACTGCCGGTGCTCGGGGCGGTGCCTGAGGCCGCGGGCGGCGCAGGGCCCGCTCCGGCCGGAGCGCCGACGCGCCGATCACCCGACGGCCGCCAGCAGCGTGCAGACCCTCCCCGCGAGCCCGCGCCTCACCCTCGACGCCACAGGCCCTCCCCAGCGCCGTGCCGCGCGGACCGTTTCCGCGTGGACCTCAGGGCACTGACGCTAACCGTTCGCGCCCCCATTTGGAATCAGAGTTGACAAATTCTCTGCCATCACGGAGGAGCCGGCCCGATCGCAGATCGCATCCTGGAGGACCCGCAGGGGCTTCCCCTGCCCGGGCGGTCCTTCCTGGGCGGGCGGGGCCGGCGACCCCGGTGGTGGCGAGGGCGTAGGTGGCGCCGGTGACGGCTCGCCTGCCGTGCGCCATCTGGGCGGCGACGTCCGGGTCCACGGCGCCGCGCTCGGCCAGGAGGCCGGGGTCGACGTGGAGGAGGGTCGCCTTGAGGGCGGTGTTGTAGGCGGTGATGCCGCCGAGGAATGCCTGTCCGGCGCCGGGCGCGTCCGCGAGGGACGGTGGCCGGGCGCCCGGCGGTCAGGGATTGCGCCAGCGCGACGGTGTGCCCGGCCGCCGTGAGGGCGGCAGCGATCTGGCTGGCCAGGACGCCGGCCCGGCCGCGGCCCGTGTCGGGCGCCGCCCGGTTGTTGCTGCGGGAGGACGAGGGTGCGGGGGCGGCCGGGGCGTGGTCGTTCGGCATGAGGACTCGCGTGCGGGTCGGGTCTCGACGGCGACGCGCACGGTGTCCAACCGGGAGTCGGCGCTGTCGGGGACGAGCATGCCGGCGTCCAGACCGGTACGCAGGTAGTCGAGGACGTCCTGGTTGAGGCGATCAACTCCCACAGTTCGTCCGGCACGGTCCACGGACGAGACTCTCTCTTCCCCACGGACAGAGCAACGAGCAGACCAACCGACAGTCACACGACAGCGCGACTTCTGTTAGGACCTTTTAGCGCACGATCTGACATGGATGTTCCTCAACCCCCGTGTTTGCTCCGGCAGTCCGTCGAGGCAGATGTCCTGGTCACGTGGTCCTGTGTTTCCCACACGCTCTCCGGACACTGAGCGTGGACACACAGCGCCGTGTCCCGTTGGGCATTAGCCCCTCCCGTTCTGGGGAGGGCGTGTGGGGCAGGCTGACAGCGCCCCACCGGGGTTGCCCGGCCGCCCCTTGCTTTGCGGTCGCTTGACTATGGCAGGCGACGGTCCTGGTGGCCTGAGTGCTGGGTGGGTCGGGGCGGCCGAAGTGGGACGGTCGGTCAGGAACGGGTGGATGCGGGTTGGGTGCTGGGTCCGGGGACGGATGGTTCAGCCGGCGTGTCCGCGCGGCGAGGCGTGCGGATCACGAGAGCCGCGAGCAGCCCGGCGATTGCGGTGATGCCGGCCGCGACGGCCATGGCCACGTTGTAGCCGGAGGTCAGGGCCTGTGGCAGGGCGTCGTGGGTGAGCGAGGCGGTCACGGTGCCGGCGGTGCCGGAGATGACGGCCAAGCCGAGTGCGCCGCCCGCCTGCTGTGAGGTGGCGATCAAGCCAGAGGTGACACCGGCGAAGCGCTGAGGGGTGCCGGCGGTGGCGGCGGCGTACATGGGGGCGAAGCTCATGCCGTAGCCCAGCGGCATCACCAGCAGTCCTGGCAGCACGTGGACGGCGTAACTGCCTTGGACGGGAAGGAAGCTGACCCACAGCATGCCGATGATGACGAGGACGGGCCCCATGATCAGGAAGCGGCGGAAGCCGAAGCGGCGGACCAGGCCCGCCATCCGGGTGGAGACCGTGCCCAGGATGACAGGGAAGGGCAGGAATGCCAGCCCTGTGCGGATGGCGCTGTAGTGCTCGATGTCCTGCATGTACAGGGTGAGCAGGAAGAACATGCCCAGGTTGCCGGCGAAGACCGTTGCCATCATGCCGTTGGCGCCCGAGACGTTGCGGATCGTGAAGATCCCGAGGTCCACCAGTGGATCGGCGGCACAGCGCTCGTTGAAAACGAAGGCGGCGAGCAGGACCACACAGGCCGCGAAGCAGATGAGGGTGAGCGGGTTGGCCCAGCCCCACTCGGGCGCCTGGCTGAAGGCGAAGACGCCCGCCATTAGCCCGGCGGTGGCCAGCGCCGCGCCGGGAGCATCCGGAAGGCCCCTGCGGTCCCGGCTTCCGGGTCGGTGGTCGGGGACGAGGCGGGGTACGAGCGCGAGGACGATCACCCCGACAGGGACGTTGATGAAGAAGTTCCAGCGCCAGCCGGCGTACTGGGTGAGTACGCCGCCCAGGAGGAGGCCGACGGCTGCTCCGCCGGTGGCGACCATGGACCAGAAGCCCAGTGCACGGGAGCGCTCGTGCCCTTCAGGGAACTGGGTCAGGACCGTGGACAAGGCAGCGGGGGACATCACGGCGGCAGCCAGGCCCTGCACTCCGCGCAGCACAATGAGCAGCGGCACAGAGGAGTTCACTCCGATCAGGAGCGAAACCACGGTGAAGGCCGCCATCCCCATGAGCAGCGTGCGGCGCCGGCCGAGCAGGTCGGCCAGTCGCCCGCCCAGCAGCAGGAAGCCGCCGAATGCCAGGACGTAGGCGGTGACGACCCACTGGATGGTGCTGTCACCGAAGTCCAGATCGCGCTTGATGACCGGCAGGGCGACATTGATGATCGCGGTGTCCAGCACCACCATGAACTGCGCGGTCGCCACCAGGGCGAACGCCTTCCAGGGGCCGGTCGGGCGCCCGACCCGGGCCGCCTTTGTTGTGAGCATGACAGTATCCTTGAACGGCTTCCGGCAGCGGGGCCGAAGCAGGTGGTCGGGAATCAGGCAGGGCGGTCGAGGGCCTGCCGATGGAGGTGTTCGCAGCGGCCGGACCGGGTCCCGGACGCCAAAGGTCAGCTCAACTGCTCACCGAGAAGTTGGCCCTGGGCCTCCAGGCGTTCGGCCTCGGCGTCGTCACCGGCCTGGACGGCACGCCAGTAGCCGACCCGGTTGTCGATGTAGTGCTTGCGGGCGGCCAGGCGCCGTATCTCCTCCTCCAGCGCCTCGCCGTGGGCAGCGAGCATCCCGATCTTCATGGCGACGGTCTCGGGCGCGTGCCCGCGCGCCGCCATCAGCGCACGCATCTCCTCGATCGCCAGCCCCGCGGCCCGCAGGTGCGCCAGCGATTCGATGCGGGCCAGGTCGGCACGGGTGTAGGCGCGATGGCCGCTGGAGGCGTCCCGGGCGATGGGGTCGATCAAGCCGATCTTCTCGTAGTACCGCAGCGTCCAGCCGCTCAGCCCGGTGATCCGGGAGACCTCCTGAACGCTCAGGACCCTGTCCGTCGCGGACTCCTCGGTGTGCCGCCCTCGGAGTGCTCGTGCCTCGTTCATGATTCGAGTATCGATAACTTGGAGCGCTCCAAGTCAAGCGCGGAGCACCACGGGGTTGGCAGAGCAGGGATCACATCTGTCGACGGACCACCGCAAGGCCGCGGTACAGGCAGCGAACTGGACCTCCGTGGATATGGGACTGTCCGACGCTGTTATCCAGGACGGGCAGGGGCTCGATCCGCAGCACGACACCCTCTTGAGCTTCAAGCATCGCTGCGACAGATTCGGAACCCCGCACGATTGGACGACGTACCTCAACGAGACCGCCCAGTGCCATCCGAGCTGGGAGTCAGCGCTGCCCTACCTTGACATCACATCGGGCAAGCCGGTGGCGCGTAGCGCTCCGACGGCGTTGATTGATCAGGCCGGGTTCTGCGCCATCCATCTGTTCGAGGCGCTGTTCTGCCTCTCCGAGATCATCGACAGTGCGTACCTGAGCGCAGAGCTGGAAGAGATCGGGCCTCTTGTCGAGGCAATAGGGAGCCGCCAGCGTCAGGAGCGCGGGCTCCCGCCGGACGGGCAGCAGCTCTGAGCTCGGGTCTGAGTAGTTCCGGTACAGGAAGTAGCGCTGAGATTGATCATGATCGCTACCGCAGCGAACGGTGCTGGCGTGGAGCTTCCGAGAAGGATCATTGAGCGGGTGCGGGGGCTGGCTACGGTCCGGCTGTGCCGGTGGAATTTCGCCTCCTCCGGCCCCGCCCGGGGCCTGCGGCCCCTGCGTGACTCGGACGCGCCTGACGCCGACGACGAGGACACCGATGGCTGACAGGGCGGTGGGCCGGCGCAGCGGCGGTGCCGCGGAAGATCGCTCAGGCGTGCTGCCACCGCTGGACGGCAGTCGCCAGCTCCTGGCCGACCGGATCCGGCAACGGACGCAGGCCCAGGGCCCAGTCGATGATCGCTTCAGCGACGCCGTGCAGCTTGAGATTGAGACGTTGGGACACGTCCACCAGCACATGCCAGCCATCGGCTGGCGGCACTCGCCACACCGCGACGAGCACACCGATCGCCTGATCGATCACCGCGTGGGAATCAACCGCCTGCCTGAGCTGAGCGTTCTCTTCGCTCAACCGCACGATCTCCTCCCCAGCCGCCTCCTCGGCGGCCGTACGGTGTCCCACAGAAGTCATGTCGTCCTCGCAGCAGATAAACAGGTCCTGACCCACGCTTGCCCGAACCCGCCACCGACATGACGAACCACCGCCCACAGCACGGGCTGGAGATCGTGATGGCCGTCGGGCAGAGCTTCGCCATCCACCGCGAACCGGTGGGCAAGCGGATCACCACGGCAATCGTGCTGGCCGACGACCCAATGGGGACGCAGCCGGCCGTCAGCTGTGACCGGGTGAGACCTGAAGCAGGCGGTCACGCACCGGCCGCCGGCCCCTCCGCCAGCACCACGATGCCGTTCCCGTCCGGCGTCTCCACCACCGTGTGCCCGCACTGGACCAGCAGGCCCGCCACCGCGGCCTGCACCACCACGCGCATCCCATCGCTGGACGCCCCCCGCTGATCTGCTGCCAGCGCGGTGAACCCGTGCGACGTCGTCCAGCTCACCAGCACGCCCGCGGGCGCCTCGCTCACTCTCAGCCCCGGCGTGGTGTCGTCCGCCGCATCGACGACATGGAAGCCCGCCAGCTTCAGGGCATGGCGAACCCGTCCAACGAGCTGGGGACGAACAGACGGCACCGGCCTCGCCTGCCCCGAAGGAATCGGATCATGCCATCGGCTGCGGACCCAATCGAAGCAGCTCCCGGCCATGATCAATCTCAGCGCTACTTCCTGTACCGCAACTACTCACACCCGGAAGGGCAACCCGACGATCAGCCGCGCGGACGTCGCCGATTTCATGTACAAGGCGGCCCACAGCCCCGAGTGGATCCACCTCGACGCCGTCATCACAGACTGACGAGTCCCGATTCCCGGCACCTACCTGAGCGGCGGCGACCTGCCGATCAACCGCGTCGGCTGCGGAGCCATGCGGGCTGGGTCGGCCCATGCCGTTGCGCGCTCGCGGCGCCGAGGCGGTGCACCCTCGAGCCGAAGGTGGGCCGCGCCGTGCCCTCGGCTCGAGGCTGGGCCGTCAGCTCGCCGTGTCCGAGGTGGTCGGCGCGACGATGTTGCTGGTCACCGTGCCGGTGGCACCGTCGATGGTGACCAGGTGCCGGACGCCGTCGGTGCCCAGCACCTCGACCTCCCACGCGCTTCCGCCACCGTGCTCTGCGATCACGCGCAGCGCCTCCGTCTTGCCATCGGAAACCGCCTTGCCGGCCGCCTCGATCGCCGCCGCGGCCGAAACCGTCGGCAGCGGCGCGGGCGCGAGAGTCCCTGCTGTGCTCTGACCGCTCTGGGTGCCCTGGCTGTTCTGGCTGTTGCCACCGAGCCTGGAATCGTCGTTCCGGCCGCCGCGACCGCCTCGTGCCTGCCCGTATGCGCCCTGCCGGCCGTCGCCGCCCGACCACCTGTGCTCTGCCGCGAACTGGCCGTGGTCGCCCTTTTCACCGTGGTGGTGGTGGACGACCGCAGCGACGCCGGTCGCGGCCGCGACCGCCAGGAGAACCGCGACGCCGAGGACGGTCCCACGACGCCGGCTCACCTGGGGGAGGCGCGCCCGGAAGGTCTTGGCCGACTTGGCTGACTTCGGCAGCGCGACCGGTGAGTCCGGCGTCGACTCGGGCTGCGGCTGCGGCTGCGGCGGTTCGGGTTGGGACATACTCGGGCTCCTGATCGCCTCGACCGGCCCGGTGCCGGCGGCTGCGATCAGCTTGGAATGCCGTTGCTGAAGCCAGGCTGAAGGCGTCTTCAGCCACCGCCCGTCCGGCGTGCGAGGCTGTATGCCGTGCGCGTACTGGTGGTCGAGGACGAGAAGCGGCTGGCCGCTGCTCTGCAGCGAGGTCTCAGGGCCGAGGGGTTCACCGTCGATGTCGCCCACGACGGGAACCAGGGACTGTGGCTCGCCCTGGAGCACAGCTACGACGTGGTCGTGCTCGACATCATGCTGCCCGGCCTCAACGGCTACCGGGTCTGCGCCAGGCTGCGCTCGGCCGGAAGCGACACACCGATCCTGATGCTCACTGCCAAGGACGGGGAGTACGACGAGGCCGAGGCGCTGGACACCGGTGCCGACGACTTCCTGTCCAAGCCGTTCTCCTACGTCGTCCTGGTCGCCCGACTCCGTGCGCTCCACCGTCGTACCGGCCACCGGGTCCCTCCGGCATTCCGGCTCGGTGACCTGGTGATCGATCCGGCCGGTCACACATGCGTCCGTGGTGGCACCGAAGTTCGGCTCACCGCACGGGAGTTCGCCATTCTGGAGTACCTGGCCGACCGGGCCGGCGAGGTGGTGTCCAAGCGCGAGATCCTCGAACACGTCTGGGACTCAGCCTTCGAGGCGGACCCCAATCTCGTCGAGGTCCACGTCAGCGCCGTACGCCGCAAAATCGACACCGCCTTCGGGCGCTGCGCTCTGGAGACCGTCCGCGGCGCCGGCTACCGGCTGGCGGCCGACGGTGGCTAGAGGAATCGTCCCCCGCGCAGGCGAGATACCGGCAGCGATCCGGCGCCTGCGCTTCGCCGCCGTGAGGCTCGTACGACACCCGTGGCCGGGATCGGTGCGGGCCCGGGCGACACTTGTTGAGTGGCCCGGTGAGCGGTTCGAGCAGGGTGGTCAGGGTGTGTGAGCTGGGGTTGTGTCTTCTGTAGTGCGAGGGTCTGGGCTGGTTGTAGGTATCGGTAGTGCGAAAAGGCCCGGTGTGTGTTTGTGCTGGTCAGGGCTGGTCTGCCTGTTTGGCGGGTGGGGTTAGCGGCCTCGGTTGCGGGTGGGGCGGTGGTGGGTTTCGGCGAGGTGGTCGAGGCGGATGGCGTCGAGTGTGGTTTTGGTGATGCGTTCGGTGCCGTCGTGGATGGCGGTGATGGCGGCTTGGCGGATGAGTCTGGTGAGGGATCCGATGCGGCCGGCGGTGCGTTGGTGGAGGTAGGGGGCGTGGCGGGGGAGGGTGCCGGGTTTGTGGTGGGTGAGGTCGAGGGCGTTTTCGATGTCGGTGATGACGTCGGTGAAGGGGCGGCGGGTGCCGTGGCGGGCGGGGAGGGGGTCGCAGTCGACGAGGGTGGCGCGTCCGGCGAGTTGGGCGCCGCGGGTCCCGCTGAAGAGGGGGGTGTCGGTGACGTTGATGCCGGCGTAGACGAACGTGGCGGGCAGGCGTTCGGTGAGGTCTTTCAATAGGTCGGCGGTTTGGGCGCCGGTGGTGGTGCGGGGGTTGAGGCGGTGGATTTCGTCGATGAGGACGAGTTGGACACCGGCTTGGGTGTAGGTGTGGCAGACGGCGTCGGTGATCTGGGTCTGGGTCATGCGGGTGGTGGTGGGGATGCCGAGGTAGCGGGCGAATTCGGTGATGAGGGTTTTCGCGGTGGCGCCGGGCGGGACGAGGACGTACGCGACGGGTGCCGCGGTGTGGGCTGATCCGGGCGGGGGCGGGTTTTTGCGGGTGTGGGCGAGGTGGCAGGCGCGGCCGACGTGGAGGAGGGCGGTGGTTTTCCCTGCCGCGGCGGGTCCGGTGACGATCAGTGAGGGCCGTGCGGTGGCCTGTTGGTGGCGGCCGAGGATCATCAGGGTGCGGACCTGGGTGGCGAGCTGACTGATGGCGGGGGTGCGGATGGTGACGAAGCTGGAGTGGTAGGCCAGGCGCTCTTCCGTACTGCGGGGCGGGTCGTCGGGCTGGGGTGGGGCGGGCGGGTCGGTGGTGGTGAAGCGGTGCCAGCCCTGCCAGGTGGTCAGCGGCCAGGAGGGCTCGGCGTTATCGCCGTGTTCGTCGTCGGTGGCTGTGCTGCTTGCGCTCTGCGGGCGCGGGCTCACCATTTGTCGGCTTCCTCGTATGCGTCGTAGAGCCCGAATCCGGTGGCCACCGCGGCGGGCGTGTCGTCGTCGGGCAGGTCGTCGAGGTCGTCGATGCTGTCGTCCTCGTCCTCGTCCTCGTCTTCGGCCTCGCGCTGCGCCGGCCTGTCGGCGCTTGGGCCCCTGTCGTCTTCCGGATGGCGGGCTGGGGGGAGCGGGACGGTGACGGTACGGGCCAGGAGGCCCTGTTCGGTTTTGGTGGCGTGACCGCTGTGGACGCGGCGCATGAGCTGGTCGAGGGCGTCGGCGAGGTCGGCTTCGTACTGCTCTGTATCGCCGTGGTTGCTGTACAGGGCGAGGGTTCTGATGTGTTGCCAGGTGTGGTCGTTGAACGGCTGGTGGACGTGGTCGCGGTGGATCCAGCCGATCTCGGTCAGCTCACCGTCGGGCAGCCGGATCCAGATCTGGCGGACGTCGTGGGGGTTGTAGTGGATTTCCCATTTCCCGCCTTGGCCGGCGTGGGGGGAGGGCTGGCCGCGGTAGGGGGCGAGGAGGTCCGCGTCGTAGGTGCGGTGGTGGATGCGGATGCCTGAGGCGGTGATGGCCTGCCAGCGCACGGGCAGCAGTTCGAGGTAGTCGTGGCCGGTCAGCGGGACGGGCACGTGTCCGGCGACGGCGATGAGCGCGGCCCACATCTGGTTGGGGGTGAGGGCTTTGCGGGGCATCATCGGGTGGCGCAGGCCTTCATGGGGGCGGTGGTGGTAGTGCACCAGCCATTCGTCGAGGAGGTCCTGCAGGTGGGGGACGCTGTAGCAGGCGTCTTTCCCGGTGTCGGGGCCGCGGCGGGTGACGTCGGATCCGGTGTAGCCGGGCAGGTGCTGGCAGAACAGGTGGTTGATGGTGCCGAAGGCGCGCTCGACGATGCCTTTGGCGGTGGGAGCGAAGGGCGGGGCGGGCTGGACGCTGATGCCGAGGGTTTCGCAGGCGGCGGTGAAGGCCCGGGAGACGAAGACCTTGCCCCGGTCGACGACGATCGTCTCGGGCAGGACGACCGGCCGTGCCGCAGCCCCGGCCAGGCGCTCATCCAGGCTGGTCAGCCGCTGGTGGGGGAGTGCGGGGGCGCGGTCCATGCGCAGGATGTTCGGCCAGGTGGGGCGGGCGGGGTGCGGGACGGCCATCTCCGCCAGCAGCAGGGCCGCGTCGACGGCCTTGGTCGCACTCGGGCACAGGACAGCGGCGAGGATGGCGCGGGTGGCGACGTCGATGGCGATGGTCAGTTCGGGGCGGGCGAGGGTGCCGTCGTCGAAGAGGGCCAGGACGTCCAGGCGGGTGGTGTCGACCTGGACCTGCTCACCGGGCCGCAGCGCCGTGGTGGGGGTGAAGGCCCGCCCGTCGAAGCTGGCGGGGGTCTGGCGGACGGGTCCGGTGGGTAGTTCGCCGGGGCGGGCGAGGGTGGTGACGAGCCGGTACAGCGTGGCCTGGGACGGCGCGGGCACCGTACCGGGCCCGTGCCGGTCCTCCAGAATCTGGTTGATGAGCGGGAACAGGCCGTTGATGGTGCCCTTGGAGCGGCCGCGCCGGCGGCGCAGCGCCTCGCGGACGGCGGCGACGACCCGTTCGTCGGCACGCCCGGTCGTGCTGGGTGCGCGCGTGCTGCGGTGGTCGAGGAGCCCCCACAAACCTTGTTTGCGGTAGGCGAGCCGCATGCGCTGCACCGTGGTGCGCGAGACGCGGCCGAAGCCGAGCGCGGTCAGCTCCTTGGCCTTGGCCTGCTCCCGCTCGGCCAGCGTGTGCCGTGCGGGGTCGTACTGCGGCCGTACGGTTCCTTCGCTGCCGGGCCCGCCGGCAAGGCCGCATTCAACCTCTCTCACATGCCGCTGCCAGGCCAGTGCCTTCTCGCGCGCCGCGGCGGGGGCGGTCTCGAACAGTCCCCATTGCGGGGCCGCCTGGGGCACGTCGGCCCCGATGACGGTGAAGTCGGGGTCGGCGAACAGGTGCCCGGCGAGCACGGCCTGGCCGCCGCCGTCCGGGCCGAGGAGGTGGATGTCCTGCCCGGACAGGGCGACCACCTGCCACTTCACGCCGCGGAACCGGACGTGAGCTCCGACCTTCACGGCCGGCCGGGCAGTGCGCCGCGCGCTCACCCGGCACTTCCTGACTTGCCGGGGCCGCTCCAGTCCCGCGGGCCGACGAGGATGCGTTCGTGCAGTGGTGTTTCCAGGTCTGCCGTCAGCTGTCTGTGCCACAGGGCGTGGAAGACGGCGGGCAGGACCTCGATCGGGTCACCAGCCGCTTCGGCGCCTTCCAGCAGCGGCCGCGGCCGCGCGAACGCTTCAAGGACGGCCGCCGTCAGCCCGGGGGCGGCCGGCGTTGCGGGGGTGGCGGTAGCCGGCCAGCCATTTCAGGTTGGCGGCCAGGACGTCGTCGAGCGGTGGGAGACGGCGGTAGGTCCAGCCGATCTGCGCGCACGCCTCCGCCACCGCATCGGCGGCCTTCATCGCCCGTTCGCCGTCGGCGTCGGGATGGCTGGGGCAGTCGGCGAGCAGGGCGGTGCCGTCGGTGTAGCGGGCGAAGATCTGCGGCACCCAGGAACGCACCTGCCCGCGAGGGGTGCGCCACAGCAGCCGCACCGGCCGCCCCGCCAGGGCGGTCACGCGCGGATCGCGGTCGAGGACGATCAGCTGGGTGCGCATCGCGTTCGAGCCCGCAGAAACGTGCCGTCCCATCGTGGCCGACCACCACAGGCCCGGTCCCCACCGCCGCCCCGGGATCACCGGGAACGCGGACACCGGCGCCAGGTCCTCGAACACCACCGCGAGGGCGGCGTCCGCCCACCGCTGCTGAACCACCTGCCCGACGGGGTCGAGAAACACCGCCTCGAACCCGGTATGGCGACCGGCCGACACCCGCCCTGCCCGGCTTCCTGGCCCGGCCATATCTGCGTTGATCACCTGCTTCAGCCAAGCCGTATCCGCCTGCAGCCACCTGGTTTTAGGGATTCCTGCCACGAACGGGTACCGCGTGCGCTAACGGTTGACGCGCCCACTCTGACGACTGCTCCGCGCTTCCCGAAGCGGGTCTTCAGTCGCCGTCTTCCTGGCCGGCCGTCAGCATGTTCATCAAGGCGTCGGGAGACATCTCCGCCCACTGCGCCACCTCTTCCAGAGGCATCCCGGCGTTCACCGCGACCAGGGCGGTCCGCTTCCACGCGTTCTCGATCAGGCCGGCGCTGTGGCGGAGGCCGCGCAGAAGCTGCCGGGCGACGTCGGCGGTCGGCCCGGTCTGCACTCCGCGCAGCTGCAGCAGCTGTTCCTCGGCGCTCTCGATCGCCCGGGTGATCAGCGTGCGCTGTTCGGCGGCCACCGCCGCCCGCCACATCCTGCCCGAGCCGGGCGCCTTCTTCTCCTTGCCCAACACCCGCAGTTGCCCGGCTATGGTCGCGCTCTGGTGTTCCTGACGCAGCCACCAGGGATCGTTGTCGTATCCGGGGAGCCCGCCCGCGCCGCGACGCAGGCGGATGACGCTGCCCATCCAGGAGGTCAGCGGGCCGCCGTAGTCGGTCGCGGCCAGCGGCCCCAGCCACTCCCGACCGACCCGCTCACCGAGCCGGCGGCAGAACATCCCGTCTGCGGGCAGCGCCCGCGGCCGCCCCGCACCGCTGTCCAACCACGCCAGCTCGGCCATGGCCGGGTCCAACAGCGCGTCGGCGACGGCCACCACTTCGGGGAAGACGACCGC
>NZ_JBVKBA010000060.1:0-22135 GCF_055639175.1 Streptomyces sp. NPDC107546
AGCAACGCCCTCAAGAACGACGGCACCACCGAACTCGACATCCGCGCCACCACCTCCCACGGCGACATCACCGCCCACAGCCTGTAGATCCGCAGCCTCCAACGAGCACAGCCAGGACTGTCCGGCCGGGCCGACCGCGACCGCGATCCTCTCGGTCACCGCCGAGGACCCGGCCGCCCGTCCCCAGGGGCCCGCGCTCCACGCGCGGCGCCCGGAGAAGTCGAACAAGACGCTTCACGCGACCAGGGGGGACCCATGAGGAAGAACAGCACCTTCTCGACCAATGCACAGTGGACCGGCATGGTGCCGGTCGACGACACGGCCCTGGCCGTCACCGACAGCGGCGGCCCCGGGATCCCCGTGATCTACCTCAACGGCCAATTCGCCACCCAGGGCTACTGGCGGCGGGTCATCGCCGAACTGGGAACACAGTGGCGGCACATCACCTACGACGAGCGGGCCCGCGGCAGGAAGTCCAAGTGTTCGGCGGACTACTCCTTCGAGGCCGCCGTCCGCGATGTCGACGCCGTTCTCGCGGCCAGGGCCGTGGACCGGGCGCTGCTGGTGGGCTGGTCCTACGGAGCGGTCGTCGCGGCGCACTGGGCCGACCGTAATCCGGCCCGTACCTTGGGCGCGGTCCTGGTCGACGGCGCGTTTCCGCACGACTGGCTCGACGAGGCCATGGAGCAGCGAATCCGCAAGCTGTTTCGGCGGATGGGCTGGTTCACGCCGCTGCTCCGCCCGACTGGCCTGACCCCGCGGATGACCGCCGAAGAACAGGCGAACAGCAACATCGAGCTCGGCAGGCTCTCCCGTGAGCACGAGCTGGGCCCCGTGCTGGACAACATCACCGTCCCGGTGCGGTACGTGGTCGCTTCGGGCACGTCCCTCGGAAGCCGCGGTGATGAGCAGGAACGGATCCGCGCCGGCCTCGACGCGGTGACCGCCCGCAACGCGAACATCCGCGTCAGCGCGAAGGTCCCCGGCAACCACGGTGCGATCCTGAGAAAGGACTACCAGGCCATCGCCGGGGCCGTACGCGAGGTCGCCGCCCTCGACCGCGGGGGGAGCTGAAGACAGACCAGCGGACTGACGGGATCGCCGACCTGGTGCGGTGGGCGAACATACGCTGGCGGATCGAACACGACTATCCCGAACTCAAGCACGGCCTGGGCCTGGACCCCACGTGCCCCGCCGGACAGTGGGCATCTTCGCGGGCAGGTTGGTCATCCGGTAGCCGGTCGGCTCGTCGGCTTCTTCGGGCTGTTCGACAGGCAGGGGGCAGCGAGCGGGGCGCCTGACGGTATCGGGGCAGAGCCGGCGGCCCCAGTCCGCCGCTGCCTGCCGCCAGGTGACCTCCTCGAACACGGCGGCCTCGGCGATGAGGCCGGGGTCGCTACCACTTCAACATCAAGGCCAAGGCCCTCGGCCAGGCCAGGGCCTGCGCCCCCTCCGAGCGCGAGTATTTCGAACAGGCCAGTTCAGGGCGGACTGCGCGGCTCGCCTGCGACCCCGGACGCCGGTCCCCGTCGCCCCCGAGAGTCCGGTGCCGTCACGGGGACGAGGAGGGGGCGGTTGTGTCGGCGTCGAGGGCTGCGGCGCGGAGGGCGGCTGCCACGCGGGTGACGGACTGTGTGTGTGGGTGGGGGAGACGGGCCAGGAGCAGTCGGCGCTGTTCCTGGGGTCCGCCGCGGACGGGGAGGATGCGTACGCCCGGTGGTGCGGCCGGGGCGAGGGCGGCGGGCACGGTGGTCAGTCCGAAGCCGGCCGCGACGAGGTGCAGCTTGGCCAGCCAGTCACGTGCGGTGTGGGCGATCTCGGGCCGCTCGTCCAGGCCCGGCCATACGCCCATCAACCGGTCCTCGCCGGAGGAGGAGCCTGCGATCCAGCGCTGCCCGCGCAGGTCGGCCACGTCGATGAAGTCGCCGCGGGCCAGCGGGTGGGTGGAGGGGACTGCGAGGCACAGTGCTCGTTCGGTGAGGGTTTGCAGGGCGAGCGGGGGCGTCTCGGCGTCCGGCGGCCGGAACGGCGGCGCCGACGCGAGCAGCGCCAGATCCAGGCTGCCGGCCCGCAGTGCACGCACCAGCGCAGGGGTGCTGCCCTCGCGGCCGACGACGTGCAGGCCGGGGTCCGTCCGGCGGAGCGCGGTCAAGGCTCGGGGCAGCAGGACGGCTCCGGCGCTGGGGAACCACCCCAGGCGGACCGTCCCGGCCTGCCCGGGCAGGCCGGACAGCTCACGCGCGGTCGCTTCGATCTCGTCGAGCACGATCGTCGCGCGGCGCATGACGACGCGGCCGGCGGCGGTGAGCCGTACTCCCTCGCGCCGCCGCTCCAGCAGTTCGGTACCCGCCGCCCTTTCGATCGCGGCGATCTGCCGGGACACCGCCGACTGGGTGTAGCCCAGCGAGGCGGCGGCCGCGGTGAAGGTTCCCTGCTCGGCTACGGCGCGGAAGACGCGCAGCGCGGTCAGCGACACATCCGTGAAGTCCATGACGTTCACGCATACCAGCTGTGCCCAACTCTCGTTGGACTCATGGAAGTGACGTTCCTAGCGTGGCCTGCATGAATGCTTCGCGCATTGCCCTCGTAACGGGAGCCAACCAGGGACTCGGCCGCGCCCTCGTCGAAGGACTGGCGACCCGCATGCACCCGGAAGACCTCGTCCTGCTCACCGGCCGCGACCACCAGCGGGTGGCGGACGCCGCCCGCGAGGTCAGCCGGCTGCCCGGCACGCGTGCCCGCGTTCAGGGCCGGATCCTGGACGTGACCGACACCGATGCCATCGCCCGCCTCGCCGAGGAATTGCAGGCCCGGTTCGGCGGGGTGGACGTCGTCGTCTCCAATGCGGTCGCCCGCGTGCTGCCCGATGAGTCGCAGGCCGAACGGGCGGATGAGTTCATCGACGTCTCCAACACCGCCACCCATGCCATCCTGCGCTCCTTCGCCCCGGTCCTGCGCCCGGGCGGCCGGCTGCTCGTCGTGGCCAGCAGTCTGGGCACCCTCGGTCACCTCGACGCCCGGCTGCAGCACCTGTTCGACGGCGCGAGCCTGGACCAGGTTGAGTATGCCGTCGAGTCGTGGCGCCGCGCCCTCCACGACGGGACCGCGCAGGAGGCCGGCTGGCCCGTCTGGCTGAACGTGCCCTCGAAGGTGGCACAGGTCGCCGCCGTCCGAGCGGTCGCCGCCGAACGCCGGGACCACGATCTCGCCACCGGCACTGTGATCGCCTCCGTGTGCCCCGGCATGGTCGACACCGCCACCTCGCGCCCGTGGTTCAGCGACTACCGCCAGGCCCAGACCCCGGCCCAGGCCGCCGTAGCCGTGCTCGACCTGATCTTCGCCGAGCGGGTCGACCCCGCCTGGTACGGCGAACTGGTCCGCTTCGGCGAGGCCCTGTCCTGGTACGGCGGCACACCCCCGGTGGAACAGGACCGGATGCTTACCCCCTGACAAGCCGTTGCACACGCCTCACAGCACACCGCCAGGAGTTCACTCACACGAACCTGCAACGTCACACCGGCGGCAGCGGCAGAGTCCCTGCCCACCTGATCAAGACCGTCGTGCAGGGTGCGGCGACCTCCGTGCTCCTGACCACCTCGCCCCTCCTCGAAGGCCGCGGCGGCCGCTACTTCGTCGACTGCGACGAGACCGAGGTCGTCGACCGCCGCTCCGGCACACTGCACGGCGTCGTCCGGTACGCCGTCGACCCGGACAACGCCCGACGCCCGGCCACGTCCGCCGACGGCACGGCCACCAGGTGCTCCAGCACCCGTCGGTCCAGCAGCTTCGGACCGTCGTTGACCACGGGCTCTCCGCAGTTCCGCCCATACGCTCTGAAACTGCGATGCGCGGCGAAGCCGAACCGGACCGGTGGGAACCGGCGTTGATGCCACGTCCGTCCCGTCGGCTTGGCCTAGACCAAGGTTGACATGTACGCTCACGGAATCTTGCACTGCGGCACACCCCAGCACGGCTCCCCACGGTCGCGCACGAGGAAGGTCCCCCGCATGACGCCCTCCCGCACGCAAGTTCCCCGGCTCCGCACCCTGTCGAGCCTGCTCGCCCTGTTCGCCGTACTCCTCGGTGTCCAGGCCGGACCCGCCCACAGCGCCCACGCCGCCGCGTCCTTCAACGTGATCGCCTTCTACGACGGTACCTACGACGCGGCGCACATCAGCTTCGATCAGGAGGCCAACGCCTGGTTCCCGCAAGCAGGTGCACAGAACGGTTTCTCCTATACCGCGACCACCGACTGGAGCCGGCTCAACACGGCGAACCTGGCGAACTACCAGGTCGTCATGTTCTTCGACGACTACCCGCACACCGCGGCGCAGCAGTCCGCCTTCCAGACTTACGTGGCGGGCGGCGGCGGCTTCATCGGCTTCCACGTCTCGGCGTACAACGACAACACGAGCGACTGGCCCTGGTACCACAACACCTTCCTCGGCACTGGCACGTTCCGGAGCAACTCGTGGGGGCCGACCTCCGAGACCCTGCAGATCGACGATCCCGGCCACCCGGCGACCGCGGGTCTGCCTGCCACCATCACATCCTCGGTCAGCGAGTGGTACAGCTGGCAGAACGACCTTCGGCAGAACCCGGACATCGACATCCTGGCGTCGCTGGCCCCGTCCACCTTTCCGGTCGGGACCGACCCCAACCAGACGTGGTACAGCGGCTACTACCCGATCGTGTGGTCCAATCGCCACTACCGGATGGTCTACAACAACTTCGGCCACAACGCGATGGACTACTCCACCAACACCACCCTTTCGTCGACGTTCGCGAGCGCCCAGCAGAACCAGCTGCTCTTGCAGGAGATCAAGTGGGCAGCGGGGCAGTCCGGGCCGGTGACCCCACCGCCCGCGAACGCCACCGGCCCCATCCACGGGTACGGCGGCAAGTGCGTGGACGTCGCGGGCGGTGGCACCGCCAACGGCACTGCGATACAGCTCTACGACTGCAACGGCACCAACGCGCAGAACTGGACCGTGGGCAGCGCCGGTACGCTCCGCGCGCTTGGCAAGTGTATGGACGTGACCTCGGCCAGCACCGCCAACGGCACCAAGGCGCAGCTGTACGACTGCAACGGGACGGGCTCGCAGGTCTGGCATCCCGGCGCGAACGGCTCCCTGGTCAATCCGCAGTCCGGCAAGTGCCTCGACGCGACCGGGCCCAGTTCGGCCAACGGCACCCGCCTGCAGATCTGGTCGTGCACCGGAGCGGCCAACCAGAGCTGGACCCTGCCCTCCTGAACACGGAGGCCCGGCGCCCCGTGGTCGGCGAAGGCATGAGACGCCTCTCGCCCGGGCCGGTGGCTCCGCGGCCACCCCTCGCCACCGACCGTCTCCAAATGGATCCTGAGCCGCTCTGAAGCACTGTCCGAGACCGACCAACTCCGGCTCAGGACCGTTCTGTTGCAATGCCCGGAGCTCGATTCCCTGACCAGGCGCGTTCGCTTCTTCGCCGAGATGATGACCCAGCGCCAAGGCCAGAGGCTTCCGCAGCGGATAGAAGCCGTTCGCAGCGACGACCTGCCCGCCCTCGCCGCAGGTATTGCACGCGACCGCGACGCCGTTATCGCCGATCTCACCCTGCCCTGAAGCGGGCACCTCGAACCGGCCGGTCAGGTGCACGAAGGGTGCCGTCCGGCGGATGTCGTCCAGAGCCGCCCCGTCGTGCCACGCGCGGGCGGCTCTGGCGGGCTGAGCCAGTTCGTCCGTCATGCCGTCGACGAGGGTCATGCCCTGGAAGGGCTCTGTGCCCCGGATCGACCACCGCCGCTCGTGCCGCCGTGCGCTGATTTCCAGCGGCTCGCGGTGCAACAGGGTGCTTGCGACGGTCGTGTGGAGCAGCGGGGCGGAATCCGAGGGCGTCACGGGGACGGCGCCGAGGCGGCCCTCTGCCTGGAGGATTGCGGCGAGGCTGCCGCAGGCCGCGACGTCGGGGTACAGGACGGCGGGATCAGCAGTCGTGGGCACGGCTCCCGATTCTGCCCGAGCCGCCGATTCCCGGGCAGGCGCCGGGTCGGTGCGTACAGGGATCCGAGGTCCATGGGTCGCGTGACCGGGCGCCTTGACCCGGGCCGCCGTCGGACGCTTTGATCATGCGCGTGCCGGGCCGTCGCCCCGGTACGGCAGAGGTGCGCCCAGCCGGTAGCGGACACGGTCCAAGTCCGGCCCGAGTCGCCAGGAGCGCGGCAGCGTCCGAGGCGGGGTCGTACTCGCGATGGATGGAGCGGACATGTCCGTCATGCGTGTGGCCCGTGTCGGAGCGGCCGCCGCTGTGGTGGCCCTGCTGGCGGTCGCCGGCTGCGGCACCAAGGCCGCCACGGAGGACCCTTCGGACGCGACCCCAGGGCAGAGCCGGTCGCAGGCGTCCGCCTCGCAGAAGCCGACTTCCACCACGGTCAGGCTCCCACCTCCGCACGCTGGCTTCGACTACCAGATCGGGGGCGCCTACCCTCCGCCGCGCGGAGTCCGCGTCGTCAGCCGCGACCGTACGGCGTCCCCCGCGCCGGGCCTCTACAACATCTGTTACGTCAACGCCTTCCAGGCCCAGCCCGGCGACGAGAAGACATGGCCCGCCGATCTGCTGCTGCGGGACAACAGCGGCGAGGTGGTCATCGACCAGGATTGGAACGAGGCGCTGCTCGACATCGGTACGGCGGCCAAGCGCGCCCGGGTGGCGACGCGGATCAACCAGTGGATCGACGGCTGCGCCGCCAAGGGCTTCGACGCGGTCGAGCCGGACAACTACGACAGCTACACCCGCTCCGACAACCTGCTGAGCGCGCAGGACGCCACCGCCTTCATCACCCTCCTGTCGGCCCACGCGCACGCCCGCCATCTGGCCATCGGCCAGAAGAACACCCTCGATCTGGCCGGGCAGCGCAAGCGGACCGGCCTCGACTTCGCGGTGACGGAGGAGTGCGGGCAGTACGACGAGTGCGAGGCGTACGCGAAGGCCTTCGACAACCACGTCGTCGATGTTGAGTACACGGACAGCGGCCTGCGCAAAGCCCTCGCGGGCTACGGCGACCGGTTGAGCATCGTTCGCCGGGACCGGGACGTGTCCACGCCGGACACCCCGGGCTATGTGCGCAGGACCAACTGACGTTCGCCGGGAACGACGCTGCCCATGGCGACCTGGTCGACGACCCGATCAGCGCTGCGGACGCGGAGTCGATCGTTGAGCGGATGGACATGCTGCTCGAAGGAGTTTCATCGCGCCGGCGAAAACCGCCGCCCAGGCCGCTGCCCGGCAGGCCCGGAATAGCACGAGCTCCACGGCGAGCGCCGACGGCGCTGGCGTGAGCAGCGCCTGGTCTGGATCGCGTCGGCGATACTTCATGGCTGTGACGAGCGAGAACACCCCGGCGGTCAGACCCCGCAGCCTCCGGCCAGACGTCAGATCCAGTCCTGGCAGGAGGCCGAGCACAACGCCGCGGCCTGGATGCGCCACTGGGGGCACGAGGACGCCCGTGCCCAACCCGGCGGTAGCGACGGCGGGGTCGACGTACGCTCGCGGCAGGCGCTGGGGCAGGTCAAGTACCAGGGGGCCGCGGTGGGGCGGCCCACTCAGGAAGCCCAGTTCCGTGCGGTAATGACGGACTGACGTCAGCCCAGCGTGCCCACTACATCGCCGCGCTCGACGTGGAGACAAACAGGCTGCCTACACGACGACGTACAAGGAAGATGCGGCCCGGCAACAGACGCGTCCGACTGGGACGGCGGGTCCTGCGGATGGGCCAGACGCTGAACCCGACAGACACGACCAGATCGCGCATGTCCACCTCGCGCCGCTGCGGGATGCGCAGCGGGAGCTAGTGCTCTGACCGCATACGTTCACCGGTTCGGCCCGGTCTCTGGTGAGGCATGCGGGAACTGCGTCGTGTGCGATCGCGGACGAGGCTACAAGCAGGCTCAGCCGTGGAGGAAGGAGCTGACTTCGGGGAATGGTGCGGCGGTCTCGGGTGTGAAACGCCTGGTCTTGCCTCGGAAGGAGCGGACCTCCAGCCAATCGCCGCTCGCGTCGCGACTGCCGCGTGCTCCCGACTGCGACAGCCCAGAGGTGCCCGTGTCAGCCCGAATCGGCGGACACGGGTACCTGCCGAACCCGCGATGAGTTATGGGGAGCCGGTGCGTAAGAGTTTCCCGTAATCCCACGAGGCTGAGGGTCATGCTGTGTCAGGGAAGGCGACCGAGATATATCCCGCCAGAGGCTGCCGGCCCGGAGCGTATCACGGTGAGACGATCTCGCCGTGGCTGGTGTGATCACGGCGTCGGAACCCTCCTGGATAGCCCCGTTCACCGGGCTGAGCCCGCGACAGTTCACGAAGCTTGTGACCGCGTTGCGGTGGGGGGCGCCGACCCCGTGCGCAAACCCGTGACCACACGTTCGCCGAGCAGTCGAAGAAGTACAGGTACTCCACCAACCACCAGGTCGAGGTGACGGCGTTCATCACACCATGCTCGGCTTCGCCCGCCTCCACCGCCTCACCCTCAACGGCTGAACCGCGAACAGGCAGATCAGCAAGCACAACCATGATCAATTACGGGACAGCGCCTAGATCGCGGGCAGGGGTGATCAGTTGTAGTAGAGCCACACGTCGGCGTAGACACTGGCTCCCCCGCTCGGACGGGCGAGCACCATCCCTGTGAAATTTCCTCGGAAATACTTCCAGGGGCTGCACGTCTTGTGCTTCGGGCCGTAGTAGTTCGGGCTTTTCCATTTGATCCCCGAACTGGCGTGCAGGTACAGGTTGTAGCCGTCCTTGAGGTGTGATCCCCATGCGTTGTAGCAGATCTGAGCGGAGTGGTTCGCCCACATGATCGGCGTCTGCTTGTTGCCGCCTCCGGCGTAGGAGTGGATCCGAAACGGACCGGAGGCCGAACCAAATGCGGTCGGCTGAGCGGTCTGCGCTTGGGCGAGTGGCGAGACACCTGTACCTGTGATGCTGGCTCCGAGTACCAGTGTCGCTCCTGCAACTGCAATCGTGGCACGCCTGCGTGCGTTCACGGTTTGTCCTTTCTGCCAACTGGGCTACATGCTTCTTCTTGCGCGTACGGAACGGAAGGTCAGGGGGCGCCGAACGCCCCGACTTCGGTGGCGTGCGCCTTGCCGACCGACGTGAGGACGAACCGCAGCGGCTGGCCGTCCCGGTAGCCGCCCACGTTCTGGACGTAGTTCATCGTCCAGTCGCAGGGCTGAGCACCGCTGTCTCCGATCCACTTGTGTGTCTCGACGTTGTAGATCCGCAGCCGTGCCTTGCTGTGGTCGCCTCCGTTCCAGCAACGGAAGGCGCCGATGACCCGTGCCGAGTGGGCGTCGAACGACCTTGACACCCACTTCTTGCCGTGCTGGTTGAGGTAGGAAGCGGTGATCTTCGTAGGGCCCCAGAGATGGTGCCAGCCGGCTGCCTGACTGCCGTGTATCGCCCGCTGAGCCGGCGCCACCTGGACGGAGCTGGCCTCGGCCGCTGCGGTGGTTCCTGCGCCGATCGCCAGCGTGACGGCGGCTGCGGCAATGACCTTGCGCGCGCTTGTCATGGGGATGCCTCCCGTTCTTCGGCCATGGAGCGCTCAGAGCGGCATCGGATGGACCAACCCGCTCTGTGCGTGCAACCGAGGGTGGGGCGGAAGCACTCTCCGGATCCAGCGTCCGGAGCCCAGTGGAGGAATCCTGGGACGTCCCGCGCTCTGACCTGCGAGAAGGGAGCGTTCGATGTCGGTGTTGCGGGACACCCCAGACTGGATCTGTCGGCCCGGCGTGACCTCCCCAGCCTCAGCTACCGGCCTGGCGGCGGCGAGAAGGTCTGCGTCGTACTGTGCGGGGCCACAACCGAGCCCACCGGCCCGGTTCATACTGCCCACCCCGGCACCCGGAACCGGAGCCGATGAACGGGTAGAGGGCCGATGCTGTCAGCCCTCGCACCGCCGGTGGACCGAGCGGACGAAGCTTCCTCCTGAGCTCTGGCGTGGTAGTGCCTTGCGCTGTGACAGGACCGCAGGGCCAGGCGGCCCCGTACATCGCGCCCTGGGCACGGGTCGCCCATCCTCTCGCCTCAGGAATCCCGGAAGCGGAGACGCCGTCACAGATCACCCTCAACACGCCCAGGAGCCAGCTCCTCCCACCTGGTGTTTTCGTCTTCAATCCGCTGCCGCGGAGTAGCGGCCTCCGTCGGCGCACCCATGCAGCTCGAACACCCGGGAGCCGGCCGCCGATGAACCCGTCGGAACTCGAGTTTTAGGGATTGATGTTGGACCAGAACAGCGCGGTCAGTCCGCGCCGGTTTTCGTCGGTGAGCTTCTTCTCCCAGGCCGCTTCGGCGAGGGCCTGCCGTAGCAGCACGGTGTTGACGTGCACGAGCACGGACTGGAGCAGGCGCAGAGCGGGCATCGCCCGCTCGGCGCGTTCCTTGTTCGAGCCGGTTAGGTTCTGTTCGGCGGGTCATGTCCCCAATGTCCGCCGGATCTGTCCAGAGTGGGTCAGGCCGCCGAGAACTGAGCGACGTACTCGTCGAATGGCGCGATGCCGACTTCTGCACGCCGCTCGTCCATGTGCTCGGGGTCCTCACACGGCCACGGGATAGGTGAACTGTCCTTCACTCCGGCGATCTGCGTGCCGTAGATCTGCTTCCGCCCTTCGTTCACGAGCGTGCGATCGCGCAGGAAGGCCAGCTCGCGCGGGCTGGCTGAGCCTTGGGTCACTGCTTGCTCCATCAGTCGAAGTGCGCGCCGCTGCACATCGAGCTGCCGGTCTGCGTGCTGCGCGATCAACCACGCGGCCCGCACCGCGTCCTCGCCGACCAGTTCAGCCGTGGGCCAACCGTGCTCATCCATGATCTCGTTGAGACGGTCTGCGTGATGTGCGGTCAAGCGACGCCACGCCAGCTGCTCCGTCGGGTCCTCACTGTTCGCCAGGTGTGCGACCTGGTGATCTGCCGCAGCCATGTCCACGAGCTCTGCCGCCACCGCGGCCACATCGGGTGCCATCCCTACTCCAAGAGTCAGATCGACAGGTTGCGTTGGCTCTCCGCAACCTTAAGAGGGCATATCGCGACAAAGATCATTCCGGAGTACGGTGACAAGCACCTCCAGGTGTTGCGATACTGGATCTACCCGCAGAGCCACAGTCGGATAGAGGCGACGCTGACCGTCGCGTGGAAGACGTAGACTGCTTCGCGCGCTGCTCGTACTGACGAACGTCGAGGCCACTACAGGCAATTGATCTATACCGCAGGCGGCCCGCGTCCAGCACAAGCACCCGGAACAGCGTCACTGAGCCGGGATCGGCTGGGTGAGGTTCACCGGGTTGCCGTCGGGGTCCTGGATGTGGGCGACGCGCTGTCCCCACGGCATGTCGTTGGGGCCGCTGCGAACCGAGCCGCCCAGAGCCTCCACCCGGCCGAGCGTCTCAGCGACGTCGTCGACACCGATGCCGAGCAGGATCCGCGGTGCCGCCCCGGTCCCCAGGTCTGTCTTGGCCACCAGCCCGAGGTCGGTGTCGCCGATGCGCAAGCCGAGGTAGAAGGCCGGGCCTTCCTCCGGTACCCGGAAGATCTCCTTGGCGCCGAACAACTTCGTATAGAAGTCGAGTAGGACGTCTTGGTCGGCAGTAATGATCACTGGCTGGATGGTGGACATCGCACTCCTGTCGAGAACGGTCGTGTCGCTGGTTAGACCGTTCGAGCACGGTGAACTCATCGGCAAAACCACCCTGCCAGACGATCTACACTCCAGACTGCCGCCCGCGACCGGGAGTTGAGCAGTCGGTCCGGTGTGGGGACATCGCCGTGGATTGTGTCGGATGAGCTGTGGGATCGCTTGGAGCTGCTGCTGCCGCAGCGTGAGCGCAGGTTCCGGTATCCGGGGCGCAAGCCGCCGGGCTGAACGCCTGCTCGGGTCCGTTTGTGCTCGTTGGGGCTGGTCAGGGGCGGGCGGGGTCTTCGTGGCGGGTTTGTTCGTGGTCGGTGGCGGCCCAGGAGGCGAGCAGGCGCAGGGCATCGTGGTCGAGTGTGCCGGGTTCGGCGCTGTAGGCGGTCAGGGTGAGGCCGGGCTGTGCGGGCAGTTCCATGGCGTCGAAGTCGAGAGTGATCTCGCCGATGGCCGGGTGGTGGAAGGCTTTGCGGCCGGTGTGGTGCAGGCGCACGTTGTGCTTGGCCCAGGCGGCGCGGAACTCGTCGCTGCTGGTGACGAGCTCGCCGATCAGACCGGTCAGCTCGGAGTCTCCTGGAGCGCGGCCGGCTTCGGTGCGCAGTAGGGAGACGGTGGTGTTGACGGAGGCGCTCCAGTCGGGGAAGAAGTCGCGGCCGGTGGGGTCGAGGAACTGGAAACGGGCGATGTTGACCGGTCGGGTTGAGCTGGTGAACAGGGGGGCGTAGAGGGCACGTCCGAGCGGGTTGATGGCGAGGATGTCGAGGCGCCCGTTGCGGATGAAGGCCGGGGAGTCGGTCATGGAGTCCAGGACGCGTGTGAGGCTGGCCGGGACGGGGGCCTTGGTCTTGCGGGCGGCGCGGCGCGGCGGACGGTGGCGCTGGGCGGCGGCCAGGTCGTGGAGGTGGGCGCGTTCGGCCTCGTCGAGTTGCAGGGCCCGGCTGAGGGCGTCGAGGACTTCTTCGGAGGCGCCGGCGAGCCGGCCGCGTTCCAGGCGGACGTAGTAGTCGATGCTGACGCCGGCGAGCAGGGCGACTTCTTCGCGGCGCAGCCCGGGGACCCGTCGGTTGCCGCCGCCGAAGGCGGGCAGGCCGGCCTGCTGCGGGGTGATCTTTGCGCGTCGGGTGGCGAGGAATTCGCGGATCTCGTGGGCGGTGTCCATATTCGCCAGGCTAAGCGCGGTGGACCAGAGCTGGGGGGTTCTGTCAGTACCTGTAACAGCAGTGCCTTCCGCAGGGCTGTGAGCTGCGGTTTCCTCGATGGTGGCAGCGGATGTGGTCCGAGCCCGCCGCTGTGGGAACCCGCCTGCGGATGCCGCCCCCCCCGGTAGGGCCGACGGTTAAAAGTGCCGCATCCACATGTTCGAACCATCGTAGGGAGTCACCTTATGGCGAAGCAGTCCGCGCCCCAGGAGCTGGCCGATATTGCGCCGAAGCTGGTCGAAATCACCAACGAGGTGCTGTTCGCGGACGTCTGGGAGCGGCCCGGACTGTCGCCGCGGGACCGCAGCCTGGTCACGGTCAGCGTGCTGGCCGCCCTCTACCGCAGCGAGCAGCTGCCCTACCACCTGGGTGTGGCCCTGGACAACGGGCTGAGTGTGGAGGAGCTGTCCGAGGCCATCACCCACCTGGCCTTCTACGCCGGGTGGCCCAACGCCATGACCGCGATCACGCAGCTGAAGAAGATCGCCGACGAGCGGACCGCCTGACCAGGCACTCCCTGTGTCGACCCGCCCCACCACCCCGTTAGAGATCAAGGAAGGCCGTCGTGGAACACATCACCTCCACCCCCACCGTCAAGGCTCCCGCCGAGCGCTTCACCGGGGACGTCTACCTCAACCAGATCGAGGCGCCCACCGATCCGGCCCGTCTGGCCGCCGCTCTGGTGCGCTTCACTCCTGGTGCCCGCACCAACTGGCACTCCCACGCCAAGGGCCAGACCCTCTGCATCACCGACGGCGTCGGCCTGGTCGGTATCCGCGACGGCAGTGTCGTGCGGGCCACAGCGGGTGAGACGGTGAAGTGCCCGGCCGGTGAGGAGCACTGGCACGGCGCCACCGACACCACCCTCATGGCCCACGTGGCCATGCTCGTCGGCGACGACAACGGTGACGGCACGACCTGGCTGGAGCCGGTCACCGACGAGCAGTACGCCAAGGCCCTGGCCGCCGTCGCCCGCTGACCGCCCCCTGTACCTGCCGGCCGCCCCGACGACGGGGCACCGGTCCCCTCATAACCAGAAAGGCCCGTCCATCATGCGTGGAGCCGTCCTTTACGCTCCCGGGGATGTGCGCTTCGAGGAGCGCACCGACCCCTCGATCCAGAACCCGACCGATGCGGTCATCCGCACCGTCGCCACCTGTGTGTGCGGCTCGGACCTGTGGGACTACCGCGGCATCAATCCGGTCGGACAGCCCACACCCTTCGGGCACGAGTACGTCGGGATCGTCGAGGAAGTCGGCGCGGACGTGAAGGCCGTCCAGCCGGGGCAGTTCGTCATCGGCTCGTTCTTCGCCTCCGACAACACCTGCCCGAACTGCAAGAACGGCTACCAGACCAACTGCCTGCGCCGCGAGTTCGTCGGCGCGGAGGGCTGCCAGGCCGAGAAGATCCGCATCCCGCTGGCCGACGGCACGCTGGCCGCCACCCCCGAGGTGCCCGACGAGAAGTACATCCCCAGCCTGCTGGCCTGCTCCGACGTGATGGGCACCGGCTGGTACGCGGCGAAGGCCGCCGAGGTGCAACCGGGCGACACGGTCGCCGTCGTCGGTGACGGCGCGGTCGGCCTGTGCGCGGTGATCGCCGCCAAGGAACTGGGCGCCGAGCGAATCATCGCCATGTCCCGGCACGAGTCCCGGCAGAAGCTGGCCCGCGAGTTCGGCGCCACCGACATCGTCGCCGAGCGCGGCGAGGAGGGCGTGGCCCGCATCAAGGAGCTGACCGGCGGGATCGGCGCCGACCGCGTGCTGGAGTGCGTGGGCAACGAGCAGTCGATGCAGCAGGCACTGAACTCCACCCGTCCCGGCGGCAACGTCGGCTTCGTCGGCGTCCCCCACGGCGTCTCCCTCGACGGCGAGCAGCTGTTCTACTCCCACGTTGGAGTGCGTGGCGGCCCGGCCCCCGTACGCGAGTACCTTCCCCACCTGATCGACCTGGTCCTCGCCGACCGCATCGATCCGGGCAAGGTCTTCGACCTGAAGCTGCCCCTGTCCGAGGCGGCCGAAGGCTACAAGGCCATGGACGAGCGCCGCGCCATCAAGGCCCTGCTGCGTCCCTGAGACCTTGCGTGTGGTGCCGGCCGGCGGTCGGCACCACACAGCCCACGTCGCCGCGTCGACCATGATCGCTGAACAGGACTCTTGGCTGATGAACCCCACCTACGACTTCACCGGGCAGGTCGCCCTGGTCACCGGCGCCGCCTCCGGCATGGGCCTGGCCACCGCCCGCGCCTTCGCGCTGGCTGGCGCGGCCGTCGTCCTCGCCGACCTCGACCACAAGGCCGCCGAGCGTGCCGCTCGGAACCTCACCGACGCCGGCCACCAGGCCCTCGGTATCGGCTGCGACGTGGCCGACGAGGACCAGGCCGCCGCCATGGTCGCGCGCACGGTGGAAACTTTCGGGCGCCTGGACATGGCCTTCAACAACGCCGGTATCCAGGCCCCGCCCACCGACGCCGCCGACGAGAGGGCCGAGGACTTCGACCGCGTCAACGCGGTCAACCTGCGCGGCATCTGGACCTGCCAGAAGCACGAACTGCGGCAGATGCGGACCCAGGGCTCCGGCGCGATCGTCAACTGCTCCTCCCTCGGCGGCCTGGTCGGCCTGCCCCAACGCGCCGCCTACCACGCCTCCAAACACGGCGTGATCGGCCTTACCCGCAGCGCCGCCGTCGAGTACGCGCCCAAGGGCATTCGCATCAACGCCGTGTGCCCCGGCACCATCGACACCCCGATGGTCGCCGGCATGCTCGAAGGGCAGGCTGAGGCCATGGCCGAGATCATGAAACAGCAGCCGATCGGCCGCCTGGGCACCGCCGACGAGATCGCCGCCGCGGTTCTGTGGCTGTGCAGTCCGGCCGCCGCCTTCGTCATCGGTGTCGCCCTGCCCGTGGACGGCGGCTTCACCGCCCACTGAGCCGAGGGCAGGCCCTTCGATGGATGACGAGCAACCGGCCATGGTCTCGCTGGGGCTGCTGCGCCGGCGCACGGTCGTGGTCTCCTGCGCGGCCGGGTTCGCATTCATGGCCCGGCTTCTACGGCATGGTGTTCCTCTTTTCCCCCGGACTACGCGTCGCTGTCCGCCGGCAAGGCCGCGCTGCGCGCGTACGGGGAGGCACTTCATGCGCAGCTGGCGGGCGCCTACGGTTGTGCCATCGGGTTGCGCTGGAGGTCGCGCCTACTGTTGCGCGACCCGGTGAACCTTCTCCGTGTCTTGCAGCTCACCACGCGGTTTCCGCGTGGTCGGCCCGCTGACATCCCCGTTGCGGCCGCTTTCGCCAATGTCCCTTGGCTGGAGTGAAGGAAAAGGGAGGGGCGGGATGGGCGGCGCGGACGCGGCCGGGGATCAGGGCGCGCGCTCAGCCGATCGCGCGTCGGCCGGGGCCGCCGCGCCCGTGCCGCCGTCAGCGCGTCGGCGGCGCCAGGTGGAGGACGTCGGCGGGGGAGAGGTCGGGGCGGGCGCGGTGCAGGCGTGCGGGGTGGCGCCACCGGCCGGAGGTGTCGCGGGCGACGTCGATGCCGACTTCCACGACCAGCTCGAGTTCCGCCAGCGTGAGGTTCGGCGTCTCGCGGCTGCCCCACCCGGCGGAGAACGACCAGCCCGTCCATGGATGACCGTGCCGGGTCGGGGCGAGTAGTCCGGCGACCGTTCTGCTCGCCGCCTGGGCGAGAGTGGTGGTGCGGCCGACGTACCGAAGGCGGCCGCGGTCGTCGAACCTGCCCAGCAGCAGGGTGCGGGGAGCGGCGAGTGTGCCGGTGATCGCGCCGACGATCGCCTCAGTCGTCTCGCGCACCTTGTACTTCCGCCTTCTCTGCACCAAGTCAAGCCGAAGCACCGCGTAGGGTGCCGACATGATCGTCCGGTGTGTTCAAATCATCAGTCCTACGAGCGGAGAGGTGGTGAATGATCACCCAGGAATCCGGGTGGGCGTGGAGTATCCGGTCCTGGAGGTCATCACGACCTCGACCCGGGTGCTGCTACGGATTCCTGAGCGGTCCGACGTCTTGGTGGAGCGAGACTCTCCTGGGCTATGGGATGCCGCCATGTTCATCGTGGTCAGCGGCCGGATGCCGGACTGTTGGGTTGCAGGACTGGAGAACGGCCAGGTGACGCTGGCGCCGAAGGAATGGCAGCGTCCAGGCTTCTGGGAGGACTATTTCGACGGCGAACCCTCTGCTGGAGCCGAGCACGAGCGTTTGCGAGCGGAGGTCATTTCCCAGGGCTGATCTCAGGCAGGGAGCGCCGTTGACGTGTATGAGGCCTTCATTGGTCATGGGGGCCGGGGAGGGGTGGCTGGGATGGCGAGGGCGACGGGCGACCGTTGCGTGAGGGGAGCTGCGTCGGCTTGTTTGGTGCGTACGAAGGTCAGGGTCATGTCGATGCCTTCGATCTCGCCGAGCCACTGCTCTTGCTCAGCTCGCTTGCGACGGAGGACGAGGTCCTTCTCAATCTCCGCGAGTCGCGACAGCATCTTCGGGTTGACCTGCAGCATCGGGCATCTGATGCAGGCTTCTCTGAACTAGCGATCGCTACTCGGGGCCTGGGTAAACCGCTGGCAGCTGGGTCTTCCCCGCGCAAGGATGCAGCCATGCGTTATGCCAACACCGACCCTGAGCTGATGGACCTGGGTAGTGGCGTTGGAGTTCGCCAGCCCATCGACCTGAGCTCGCGACCTGCGGATTCTCGCCCATCTGATGCAATTCCCGAGGGTCCTTGTAGCCCATCGTCGTGTCAAGACTCTTATGCCCGCAGATCACTTGAGCGATGTGCGGTGGCAGACCGTTCATGATTGCGTCGGTCACGAAGATCCTGCGGTACGGACGACGAGCACTCACACACCTGAAACGACTGCCAACCCCGACAGTCACAAAAACAGCCCAGAACATCAGCTACCTAGATCAGATGCCCTCTAAGCCGACGCGGGCCATGCACCACCGGCAGGTGCCGCGCTCCCGGACAGGGCCGCGGCGGTCCGCGCATCCCGGACACGTCATCACCGGCTGCCCAAAACCGAAGCCGCGCTGAACTGCTGTTTCAGTTTCTGACGGAGCGCGAGGAGAAGAACAGCGTCGCCATCGCGTCGAACGAAAGTTTCAGCGGGTGGACGAAGACGTTCACCGATCCGCGGCTCTGCGCCGCCATCGTCGACCGGCTGACCTTCGACGGCGCCATCATCCAGACCGGCAACGAGTCCTTCCGCCTCGCCCACACCAAAGCCCAGGCCGAACGGGCGGACGCGAGCTGACGCAACGTTCAGAACACGTTGATCGCAGTTGGTGCCCGCTCCGCGCGAGTCAGGGCACGCAGCAGTGCCGCTTGGCCATGGCGCCGGATGGCAAGCGAGGTCAGCAGCGCGACCACGGGATCGAGGGCCGCGCCGGGAAGCTCCGGCATGCTGAGGCCCACGCTGACCGCCAGGTCATCCATATGTACAGCGAGCTCGACCAGTCGGGTCACGAGGAAATCGTCCAGGATCAGCGCCCACCCTGTTTGTGGCATGAACACCACCCAGTCGCCATGCACCTCCTCGAGGCGGGACCGCTGCTGGTCGAGCGCGGCATGGACCCGCTCGACCAACCGCCGCACGCCTTCGGACGAGATGCCGTCGCCCTTCGCTCGAATCCCAGAGCTGACTTCGCCGTCGAGCGGCGCATCAATCCACACGGCTCGCGCATAGTGTTCCAGCACTGAGATGGGTTCCTGCCCAGAGGCGGGTCCCTCCAGCGCCGGATCCACGCTGAAGATCTGATACGCGAGGTGGCCGGCCAGACCGCCGACAGTCCACTGCGCCAACGCGCTGGGTTTCTCCCACGCAGCGGCCACTTCCGGTGAGTTCAGCAACGCTGCGGCCTGCGCGGCGGTCTCCAAGTAGGCGTTCTTCAGACTCACAAGCCCCCCATGATGCGTCCGGAAGCCCATCCTTACGCAGTACCGCCGAGGGGGAAGCGAGATGCCACACGACCTCCACGCAGCGCACTCGCTTCGAGAGGGCATAACCGATCAAATGCCCCGCATGGCTTCACGCGGATGGGCCGGGCGACATCCAAAGTCGCTGACATTGATCAAACCGGCGTCTCCCTGGGTGACTCCCGAAGTCACCAACAAACGACTCCCGAAGAAACGGGCACAGCCAAAAAACCCAAGCGATGTACGGAACTCAGGGCAGGTACTGCTCACAGTAACCATCCCCATTGATTGCAGCTAGCAGCGCTGACCCGGTGGCAGGTCCCACGATTCCGTCACGGGTCAAGATCCACAGGTTCCAGTAGTGCTCGTCCCACCAGATCTGGAAAGCCTCCACGCCCTTCTCGGTGTCGTTCCCTACGCAAGCGAGGCATCCGTCACCGCATCGCCCGCAAGGGCATCGAGTCCTCCATTCGGCTGGGCCGGCATCGCTGGACGGTCGAGCGCACGATGTCATGGCTGGCCGGCTGCCGCCGCCTGCACCGCCGCTACGAACGCAAGGCCGAACACTTCCTGGCCTTCACCGCCATCGCCTGCAGCCTCATCTGCTACCGCAGACTCATGGCGTAAGGCTGTTCTTCACCGTCGCGGCGTTCCGAACCCGCCGACGCGCACATCCGGCACGCACGATGAGCAACGCGGTGGTCACGCCCACTGCCAGCAAGCACAAGGCCGGAACGCTGACTGGTATTCGGCGCGGCCTCCGGGAGCAAGGAGGCGCACCCCTGAACCCTGCGCACACCCATTCCATTTTGGGCGGGTGGATTGTCACAAGCATGACCACAGCCACCACTACAACCACCAGGGAGGCAGCGAGTATCAGCCAGTCCGTTCGAGTGAACGTCGGCCACTCCTCCCTCTCACGGACCTCATTCTGCCCGCCCACAGACCCCACGCCCCTCCTCTTGCACCAGCTAGCGGACCGCTCATGCCAGCCCATCCCTGGCCGAAGTCGCCACAGCAGTACATCACGTGCAACGACCCGCACCCATAGGTCTCACCTCTGCTGCCCATCCAAATGAGACGACTTCTAAGGAGGACACCCCAATCCCCGTTACGCGATGCAAGCACTTCCCAGCATGCCCGCCTTCCCGGCACGGCCGGGAGGGCAGGCGATCACACAGCAAGAGGCGCGCCCTCTACGCCTTGGACAGCCCGAGGTGCGCCTCCCTCATTCTGCCCGCAAGGGGCGAGAACGGAGATCCGTCATGCCCGCAAACGCCGGCTTACGGCAGCATCCGCGCACCCTCGTCATCGCCGCGGCCGCCGTGCCGCTTGCCCTCGCCGCCCTCGCCGACGACCTACGCGTACGCCGCCAGCTGGAAGCCGCGCGACGGTGCCCGGGGTCCGGGCTGCCCGGCCGTCCCGAAATGCTCGCCTGCAGCGACCGGCTGGTGCGCACCGGCCGCCGCGACGCCGTGCATGTACTCCTGCTGGACGCCGATGGCTTCAAAGCGGTCAACGACACCTACGGGCACGCCGCCGGCGACGCCGTCATCCGCACCATGGGCCTGCGTCTGGCCCGCTGGAGCTGCGGGCACCAGGCGCCCGCAGTCAGGCTGGGCGGTGACAAGTTCGCTTGTGGGCTCTGGATAAGCTCCCCAAGTCCCGATCCCGAGCCCGTGCGGGCCGAGGTCACCGATGTTCCACGCGGCCGGTGCACAACCGATCGCATGGAACCCGTCACCTCCGCCAGCACCAAGGCGGCCGGCAGCATTGCACGCGCCCTCATCAACCGGCAGCCCGGACGACCGGGCCCAGGCCTACCGCAGATTTATGGATGCCGTCACCGCCAACATGCTTCCCTCGCACGGGATACGTCAGCTGCACGGAGGCGGCGTTGACAGCAAGGACGATCTGGTTAGGGCCTGTCCGGCGGATCATGCCGGGCGGCCCACCGGCGCTGGATCGCTGTAGCGACCCGCCGGACAAGGAGCCGGGTGAAGCAGGTTGGGTCCGCCGATAAATACCTCGACATCGGTCCCGGTGATCGGGGACGCTTCGCGTGATGACAAGAATCGACGACACGCCGCCTACGTGGGACGAGCGCGCCCAGCTCACCACGTTTCTCGACTACACACGTGACACCGCCCGCGCCAAGTGCGAGGGCGTCTCTGCGGAGAACGCACGCAAGGCGCTCTTGCCGGGCTCACCGCTGATGACCATGAGCGGAGTGATCAACCACCTCCGCTGGGTCGAGTACTACTGGTTCCAAGTGATCTTCCTCGGCGAGGATGACCGGGGCCCCTGGACCGAGGAGGACCCCGACCGCGAGATGCGTATCGCCGTCGACTTCCCGCTCACGCAGTTGCTCGACGAATACGCCGAACAGAGTGCCCGCTACCGCGAACTGGTCGCCGGGAACGGCCTGGGCAAGCAGGCCCAGCGAGCCGTCCGCGACGGACTCCACGTCGACCTGCGCTGGATCCTCCTCCACCTCACCGAGGAGACGGCCCGCCACAACGGCCACCTGGACATCCTGCGCGAGATGCTCGACGGCACGACCGGCGACTAGATCCGGCGGAGATCACGGGCGGAGCCAGAGTCGGATCGAGGCGACGGTGACGGTGCCGTGGAAGATGTAGCCGCGCTTGTCGCACCTCGTGGCCACGGCCCGGGAGTTCTTCAACGCGTTGATCGTCCGCTCGACTTCGTTCCTTCGCTTGTAGATCGTCTTGTCGAAGCCTGCGGGTCGGCCGCCCCTGCTGCCCCTTCGTCGGCGGTTGGCCCGCTGAGAGTCTTTCTTCTTCTGCCGTACATCCAGCTGCGTGAGCTTCTCCTCCGCGGCGTCGCGGCTCACCGAGAGACCTTCGACTTCCCCAACCCCCTCGCTGACGATCACCGCGCAGGCCGAGCGGGCCATGTCGTACTGACCGAGCAAGGGTGAGGCGGATCCGCGCCCGGCGCAGGGGGCGCGGTACGAGCGGCTCAAGCCGGTGGAACCCCGTCACCCGGCGGTGCCGGCCGAGGGGTTCGGGGCGCTGCGGCTGCCGTTCCTCGGGATGCCGGAGGTGCCGCAGAAGCAGTAGCGCCGGAGAAGTGACGAAGGACCTGAGCCTCCCTCCGAGTCCAGGTCCTTGTCCTTGGTGTGGGGCGAACCGCTCACACGGTCCGCCCACGCCCGCGACCGTTACGCGGCGGCGTGGCCCCCGGTCTTGCGGCGCCGCACCGCGAAGACCACGCCACCGCCGGCGACGACGGTGACACCGCCGACGAGCGCGATGGTCGGCAGCGCGGAGGAGGAACCGGTGGAGGCGAGGGTGCCGGTCACCTTGTGGGTGTTGCTCTGGTTCGGCT
>NZ_JBVKBA010000061.1:0-21599 GCF_055639175.1 Streptomyces sp. NPDC107546
GCTCAGGCTGTGGCCCTGTACGAGGCCGGGCGCTATGCGGAGGCGGAAGCCGAGGCCCACGCCATGGCCTCGGCCCGTTCCTTCCCACGCGAGGACGCACCGCGGGCTCTGCGCATTGCTGCGGCGGCGATGGACGCCCAGGGCCGCTACGTCGAGGCGCTCGCCACCTACGACGAACTGCTGCCGGTCTTCGGAAGGCTCTTCGGCGCCAAAGATTGGCAGACCCTGCAACTGCGCTCGAACCGCGCCCAGACACTGACCGCGCTCGGCAGGCACGCCGAATGCGAAGCGGAGTGCGTGACCGTCGCCTCTGCCGCAGCTCGCGGCAGAGTGCTGGCGATGCGGATGCTAACGGCGGCCGCCCGGAACGGACTGATCTACGCTCTCAACGGGCAGGGCCGCCACCCGGAGGCCGAGGCGCTCGCCCGCGAGGCCCTTGCCGTTCATCGCCTACCGGGCCGGTTCACCTTGGCCCTGCGGCTCGGCCTGGCCCGCAGTCTCAATGGCCAGGGCCGCCATGAGGAGGCTCTCGCCGAGGCGCAGCACGCCGACGAGCTGCGCCGCAGCCTGCCCGAGCATGAGTGCCGCCCGGAGACTGGCGCCGTGGAGCTGGCTCTGGCCACCGCCCTGCTGGGGCTGGGCCGCAGTACCGAGGCCCGCACCCTGACCGCAACCGCCCACCACGCCTGTCTGGCCGCCTTCGGCCCGGACCACCGCCGCACCGCCGAGGCCCTGGCGCTGTTCGACCGCATCGACGGCTCATGATCCGAGCGCAACACCGCGACGCTCGTCCGTCCCAGCGAAGGGGCACGGACGTCGCATGGCATCACACTGAGCCTTTTCAACCTCAGTTGGAGCAGGTCAGGTGCAGGACGAGGACAGCTTGGACGAGGTGGGTTATGCGGGTGGTGGAGCACCGAAGCTTGCGCAGTAGCCGCCAGGTCTTGAGGGCGGCCATGGCCTGTCCGACGAGTGCGCGGATCTTGGCGTGTGAGCGGTTGACCGCTTGCTGACCTGTGGACAGCGTCTCCCAGCGGCCCCAGTAGGGCAGCCGTATGGTGCCGCCGGCGCCTCGGTAGCCCTTGTCCGCCCAGCAGGGCACGCGAGCCTCCGCGAGGGCATCGATGATGCCGTGCGTCCGGGCCGCCTTGATTTCGTGGACCGCGCCCGGCAGTGCGGGTGAAGCCCACAACAGTCGCCCGGCGGGGTCAGCGATGACCTGCACGTTCATTCCGTGTTTCTTGTGCTTGCCGGAGTAGAAAAAGGGCGGTCGGCGGCAACGCGGTCGATCGGCAACAGTGTGCCGTCCAACATCACGAACGCCTTGGTGGAGGCGGTCATCATGGCCTGAGCCAGGGTCGGGGCCCGGGTGGCCAAGATCTCGACGGCTTCGGCGATGTAGCGGTAGGCGGTGGCGGTGCCGATACCGAAGCCGGCGGCGAGCTGAGCGTAGGTGTGGCGGGATCGCAAGTGCGCGAGGACAAGCAGGGCCTGCCGTCCGGCGGTCAGACGACGCCATCGGGTGCCGCGTTCCCGGCGGCTGGTGCGCAGGCGGGCGGTCAGGAAGCGCAGGCTCTCGGTGGACACATCGACGCCGGAAGGATAGACAAGCGCGCGGAAGCTCCTGACGGACAAGCGATCTTGGTCGTGAACCCGTCTACCAAGAGCTTCTTCACGTCTCACTGCCGCCCCACCCCCTCAACTACCCGCCCGCCGAATCAGGTTGGACGCGGCTCGCGTCCGTGGGTGGTTCGTCGATGTGGCGACCAATGTGATCGCGGGGATGGCCCTCACACTGCATGAGCCGGGCCGGGATGCGGTGCTGGCCGCGTTACGGATACGAAGGCATGGCTCAGGTGGAGACGGGGGTGCGGGACAGTGCGGTGCGCAGAGCGAAGATGCCGAGCAGGCCGCCTGCCGTGAACCGCTGGGCGGTCATGACGCGGGGCCGGGCGGCCAGAAACCCGGACACCCGTGCTGCACCCAACATGATCACAGCGTTCACGGTGATCCCCACAATGATCTGTACACCGCCGAGCTGGAGCAGTTGCTTCCAGGCCGGACCCACATGAGGGTTCAGGAACTGCGGAAGTAGGGCGGCGTACAGCAGAGCGATCTTAGGGTTGAGCAGGTTGGTCAGCAGCCCCATCGAAAACAGTCGGGCGTCGGAGACCGGGGGCAGGTCCTGGGCCGGGGCGAAGGGCGAACGGCCGCCGGGCTTGAGCATGCCCCAGGCGAGGTAGGCCAGGTAGACGGCCCCGGCAAGCTTGACCACTGTGTAGGCCACCGGCACGGCACTGAACAGCGCGGAAAGGCCCGCAGCCGCGGCCAGCAGGTAGCACAGGAAGCCCGCGGCGGTCCCACTGAGGCTGACCAGACCCGCCCTGCGGCCTTGGGTGATCGCGCGGGATGCCAGATGGATCATGTTCGGTCCCGGAGTCAGGGCCATGCCTAGTTCGACCAGAGCCACTCCTCCCACTGCGGACAGAGTGATCACCGGTCAACCTCCTGGTAGTTCGTCGGGTGCCTGGTACCCCGGCGTGGGGATGCGCCCACTGCAATGGACAACCGGCGCATCTACAGCGCCTGCTTCGCCCACCGCAGGATACGGCCTTGCCGTTCGGCACATCCACGCTCGCTGTCCGGCTGCCCTACTGGGGCCGCTGGGAGACGCTGTCCACAGGTCAGCAAGCGGTCAACCGCTCACACGCCAAGATCCGCGCACTCGTCGGACAGGCCATGGCCGCCCTCAAGACCTGGCGGCTACTGCGCAAGCTTCGGTGCTCCACCACCCGCATAACCCACCTCGTCCAAGCCGTCCTTCACCTGACCTGCTCCAACTGAGGTTGAAAAAGGCTCACTGTTTGGCCTGCAACGCGCGCACTCCATCAGGCATGTGCAGTACAGAGGCGCCTCCGGGGTGGGGCACCATCCCGGTTCGGGCCATGTGCCTTGGTGGAGGCGTTGGGCCGGGTTTTTCCTGGCTCACCTTGTCGACGACGGTGCAGTGACAGGGATCACGCGTGGGTATCGAGCCAATTCATCCTATGAGTGGATAGGTGTTGAGGGTGTGACGGTAGGTTCCCCGGTGACCACACTTGATCGTTTCTTGGGGAAACCTTGTCGCGTTCACGCGCGAGATTCTTGGCTTTGGCGTGCGCTGGAGCCACCGCACTCACCGTTCTCGGCACGGCGCCGCCGACCGGTGCTGCTCCGCCCAACGATGCCTGCAGCATCCTCTATAACGCACGCATCACGTTCTGGGCCATGACCTGCAGCCAGCCGGGTGAGCCGATGATCGGCGGCTTTGCGACCTGGCGCAACGTGCCGATCGCCTTCGACCAGACCGACACCGGCAGCGCAACGGTGCAGGCCTCCAACTACCTGCGGGTCACCCCGAATACCGAAAGCAGCCCGCTCGCCGCCAACATCGAGATCGGTCTGTACGCGCAGAAAACAGGCAAGACCACGTCCACCTACGGGCCGCGCTGGACGGAACTGACCACCAGCGGAGGACGCACGAAGGCGATCACGGCCGGCGTGAACCCGACCAAGCCGGACAACCGCAACCACACCTATATGACCGTCCGCCAGGACAGCGGCAACCAGTGGGACGTGCTGTACGACTTCAACAAGGTCGGCTCCGCCACCAGCCAGCTCAAGGTGCCGCGTGGTAACCCCAACCGCATCGACGTCGGCCTGGAGGTGACCGGCCCGACGTACATCAACATCCCGTCGATCGCGGACCGGATGCAGTTCATGGGCGAGAACAAGGCGTGGAAGCAAGTGGCCACCCGCAACGTGGCCAAGTCCGTCACGCTCCCCGCGTGCAGCACCACTTACAAGCCGCCGAGCTGTTTCACCACCAAGCTCGCCGATGCCGCGAACTTCACGCAGTGGACGGTCTCCAAGCCTCGTCGGCAGGCAGCCGCCCTGGCCCGACCGGACTCGGCGTCTCCTGCCCGGCCCGCCGCCCGGCCGCCAGCAGCCTGCTTGGCACATTCAACGGCGTGGACCAGCAAGCTCTTCAGAGCTGTCTGGAAAACGACCCGGACAGCTGCCTGGCGACCGTGCCCGGTCTCGCCGACTGCGTGGTTACCGTCCGGGTCTGCAATGCCGCGGCCTTGCCTGTGAATAGCGGCCTTGAGGACACCACGGGCAGCGCCGACGTTTCGGCCGCCGACATCCGCGCCCAGGCTTCGGCCGCCTTTGATGTCCCGGCCGACATGCTCACCCTCACCCCGCCCACCGCGCCCGCAGGACCGAAGGCACGCCTTCGCGCCGCCGGCAGCGACGCTGCCTGGACGGTGACCTCTACCGGCTCCACACCTGGGCTCCAGCGCACCGACCAGCGCTTCGACGGCTTCACCGCCCGCTACTCAGCGCATACGGGCGCGCTGCTGGATGCCTGCTGGGGTGATCTGTGCGACGCCTCGTGACCCCTGTCCCCCGGCCCCAGCAGCAGATGGCGCCCAGCCCGGTATGTCCGCAAGGAGTTTCCAGGTGAAGACCCGTACAGCACTGGCACGTTGTGCCCGCGGCGCCGCCACCGCTGCCGCCCTGACGCTGCTCACCGCAGCCACCACCGCCGCCCGCCCCGCACCGTCCACCGCACAGGCCCCGAACCGGGCGCGTTCGTCGACGCCTCCTCGGTCCCCGCCAGCCAACTGCGCGGACTTGACCATCCCATCCCGCTGGCCGACTACGCGCGCAAGCACCGCTCGCGCCTCGCCGCCCCGCGCGCCGTCTCCGCACCGGACGACCCACAGGACCTGCGCCAGCAATGCGCCGCACACGCCTCGCAGGCCAACACGCCATTACAGTGGATGACCCCGTTTACCAAGCCGCACGTTCCGGGGCATCCGCGAATCTTACGGTGTGGAAAAACAGGATCGTCAAGGTTGAAGCAGCGGGTAAGACCAGCACCGTGACTTCCGGAGCCTCCACACGCGCGCTTGTCCTGGCCACGTTTCTCATCGGACTCGGCGGCCTCGCCACCGCAATGGCCATACGAGCGGGCACAGGAACACCGTGGGGGGCACTGTGGTTCCACGCTCTGTGCATCGTGACCTGCACCGGAATTCTCCTCGCCTTTGTGATCAGCCTCCCCCAGTGGTGGATCGCGCTACTTGCCGCCCCAGCCTGGCTGACCGCCCCCTTCGTCATCACCCTGATGACAGAGAAAGTGAACATGCCGAGCATCTTCTGAACCATCGCTCTTCACTGCCGGAGCCGCCACAGTGGGGCCGTCTGTCACGTGGCCCCGCGGTGGGCGCCGCTACCCCCGAGGCGCGCCCATCGCGCCATACAACCACCTCCCCGGGCGCTCACAGCGGCCGGGGACGCGCGTGGCCCCGCCGACGCGCGAGAGGGAACCGCCAGCGCCCAGATCCCCCGAGGCGGCGGCGCGGTGCCAGGCGGCCCGGGCGTGCACTTCGCTCGATTCGATCGTCTTCACGCTTGAATCGAGCGCAGCGATCCGGCATTGTGCTTGAAGCAAGCGCAATGCCTGCCGTTCACGCAGGCGAGAGAGGTGCTTCATGGACGAGATCGACCGGGCCATCCTGCGAGAGCTGCAGGTCGACGGCCGGATCCCTTACGCCGATCTGGGGCCGAAGGTGGGGTTGTCACCCTCGGCCGCGAGGCACCGGCTGCAGCGGCTGATCGACACGAACGCGGTCCAGGTCGTCGGAGTGACCGATCCGATGACCATGGGCCAGCAGACAATGGCACTCCTGGGCTTGCGCATCGACGGCGATCCCCGGGCGGTCGCCGATGAGCTGGCCCGGCACGACGAAGTGGTGTACACGGTCCTGACGTCCGGCGGCTTCGACCTGTTCGCGGAGGTGGTGTGCAGTCAGCCTCGAGATCTTCTGGACTTCATCAACGACGTCGTGCGGCCCATCGAGGGTGTCGCATCCCTGGAGAACTTCCCCTACTTCGGGATTCACACTCACCGCTTCTTGTGGCATGTCGACTGAGGCATCCGAGCGTCCCAGCCCTGTTTGCCCGCACCAGCCGAGGAACCCTGCATGCTGCCCGACGAGTACCGCACGATCGACTTCTTCACCGAGGACGCCCTTCCCGTACCCCGCGTGGCGCCGGCCGAGGCTGAGCTCATCGCTGCCGAACACCTCGGCATCTCTGCTCGCGCGCAGTCGCTGGGCAGCCAGCAGGACGCCAACTTCCTGCTGTACGCCGACGATGGGATGCCCGCGGCGATTCTGAAGATCGCCAACCCTGCCTTCAGCACTGTAGAGATCGAAGCCCAGGACGCGGCAGCCGACCTGATCGCCTCGGCCCGCCCGGAACTGCGCATCGCCACCGTCCTGCGCCGCCCTGACGGCTCCCCGCGTCGCACGACGGTGGACACTGAGACCGGTCCGGCCGTCGCGCGACTGCTGCGCTACCTGCCCGGCGGCGCACTCTCGGGACCCCGGCACCTGTCACCGACCACGGTGGCGGCCATGGGCACGATCGTCGGAAAAGTCAGCACCGCTCTGCGCGACTTCCGGCACCCGGGCCTCGACCGCGTGCTCCAGTGGGACCCGCAGCACGCCGATCGCGTCGTCGCCAAGCTCGCCGGGCACATCGACGAGCACGACCGGCGCACCGCCGTACAGGCCGCGACCGCCGAGGCCTGGGCACACGTCCAGAAGCTCGCCTCCGCGCTGCCGTCGCAGGCCGTGCACCTGGACCTCACCGACGACAATCTGATCCGCCGTCCCGACACCCGTCCGCCCATGCCGGACGGAATCATCGACTTCGGTGACGTGACCACGAGCTGGGCGGTCGGCGAACTTGCCGTGACACTGTCCTCACTGCTCCACCACGACGGTATCGAGCCTCACCAAGTGCTGCCGGCCGTCCGCGCCTTCCACGCCGTTCGGCCGCTCTCCCCAGAGGAGGCGGAGGCGTTGTGGCCGCTCGTGGTCCTGCGCGCCTCCGTGCTGGTCGCCAGCGGGAGGCAGCAGGCTGCCGTCGACGAGGACAACGCCTACGCGAAGGCCGCACTCGACCGCGAGTGGCGCATATTCGAACAGGCCACCTGGCTGCCTCTGCCGGTGATGATCCGCCTCGTCAGGGGCGTGACAGGCATGGCTGACGTGCCTGCCCGGACCGCGCAGGCCGATACGCCGGTGCGCCCTCTCCTGCGGGACCTCGCCGCCGGCGACATCACCCTCCTCGACCTGTCCACCGACGCCGATTCCATGGACCACGGAGCCTGGTTGGACGCCGGCACCGAGGACAGGCTGGCGGCCGCCGCGCTCGCGGACGGAGCAGCCGCGGTGGCCACCTGGTACGCCCATGCGCGGCTCACTCGGACACCGGCACTGTCGGCGGTCTCCACCGCCACGGTGCCCACCGGAATCGACCTCTGGCTCGGCCGGGATGCCGTGGTGCAGGCGCCCGCCGCGGGCAGGGTCCTCGCCGCGGTGCCGGGCCGCGTGGACCTCACCTACGGCGCGCAGGCGCTGTCGCTGTCCTTCCCCCGCGCGATCCAGCCCGTGGTCAGCACCGGTGCGACGGTGCAGGCGGGCGAGGACATCGTCCAGCTCAGCTCCGGCGCCTCGGTTCACGTTGCGTTGCGTGACGCCGACGGCCCCGCCGCCCCGCGCCTGGTCCGTCCCGAGTACGCCGCCGGCTGGCTCGCGCTCACCGCCGACCCCGCCCCGCTCCTCGGCCTCCCGGTCGACTCCGACCGCACGCGCGAGAGGGACCTGCTCGACCGGCGCGACGCCGCGTTCGCGACCGTACAGGAGCACTACTACGCCAACCCTCCCCATATCGAACGAGGCTGGCGCCACCATCTCCTGTCCACCGACGGCCGCTCGTACCTCGACATCGTCAACAACGTCACCCCGTTGGGCCACGCCCACCCCCGGGTCGAGCAGGCGGTTTCCCGGCAGCTGCGACGGCTCAACACCAACTCGCGATTCCACTACGCCTCGGTGGTGGAGTTCACCGAACGTCTCGCCGGACTGCTTCCCGAGCCCCTGGACACGGTGTTCCTGGTCAACTCCGGTTCCGAGGCGGTGGACCTGGGCATCCGGCTGGCCATCGGGGCCTCAGGGCAGCACGATGTTGTCGCACTGCGCGAGGCGTACCACGGCTGGACGTACGCCTCCGACGCGGTCTCCACCTCGCTCCAGGACAACCCGAACGCCTGCGCCACCCGCCCGAGCTGGGTCCACACCGTGGACTCGCCCAACTCCTACCGAGGCCGGCACCGCGGGACGGACGCCGGGCGCTACGGACCCGAGGCCGTCGGGGTGATCAACGAACTGGCCGCTTCCGGCCGCCCGGCAGGAGCGTTCATCGGCGAGACCTACTACGGCAACGCCGGAGGCGTCGCCCTCCCCGACGACTATCTCGCCCAGGTGTACGCGGCTGTCCGCCGTCACGGCGGCCTCGCCGTCGCCGACGAGGTCCAAGTCGGCTACGGCCGCCTGGGACACTGGTTCTGGGGCTTCGAGCAGCAGCGGGTCATCCCCGACATCGTCTGTGTCGCCAAGGCCATGGGCAACGGACACCCCCTCGGCGCCGTCATCACGTCCAAGTCGGTCGCGGACCGGTACCGCGACCAGGGCTACTTCTTCTCCTCCACCGGTGGCAGCCCGGTCTCCAGCGTGGTGGGCCTCACCGTCCTGGACACCCTGCGCGACGAGGACCTCCAGGGCAACGCGGTGCGCGTCGGCGGCCATCTGAAGCGCCGGCTCGAGACACTGGCCGACCGCTACGCCATCATCGGCGCCGTCCACGGCTCGGGCCTCTACCTCGGCCTCGAACTCGTCCGGGACCGCACCAACCTGGAACCCGCCACCGAAGAGACCGCCGAACTCTGCGACCGTATGCTCGACCTCGGGGTCATCGTCCAGCCCACCGGCGACCACCTCAACATCCTGAAGATCAAGCCACCGCTGTGCATCGACACCGCCGCCGCGGACTTCTTCGTCGACATGCTCGACCTGGCCCTCATCCAACTCGGCCACGGCCACACCTGGTGACACCCGGCTCGGCATCGGCGCTTCGCGATTCGGCGCCGAGGTGACGCTCGACCTGCTGGCCGGCGACCGCGCCGAGCGCACCGCCGGTGCTGGGTCGTGCTCGTAGACGGCGCCCGCCACCAACTCGACCTCATCACCGCCAAGGCCGAACGCCGGGGGGACGGTGCACATCGTCATCGACCTCATCCACGTGCTCCAATACCTCTGGGACGCGGCCTGGTGCCTGCACCAGGTCCAGTGCGGGGCAGGCCGACCATGCTCACCCCGGTCGGGGCGTCGGTGAACGCGCAGCCGGACCGGCCGGCCCGGCTGCTGCCGTAGTAGTTGTCGCAGCGGTAGACGGCGGAGGCGTAGGAGACGCTGCCGGGGCTGTAGCCGGGCTTGGTGAAGGTGTAGCTGTAGGTGGTCCTCGCCTTGGGGTTGATCTTCTTCGGGGCGATGGGGCCGGTCGTGTAGTCGACACTGCCGCCGACAGCTCGCCTGACCGCCACGGGGCCATCGGGAAGGCGGAGGGCAGGGGGCGGGTCCTCCTCCTAGGAGGGCAGGAAGGCCTTCAGATGGGCCTGCAGCCACTGGTCAGCTCGGCGGCCGAAGAGGGCTTTGAGGAGCGCTGGAGGCTGCCCGGCCAGGTCGATACGGCAAAGCGGGCAGTAGCGGCCGTCCACGGGCGGGGCCTCATCGACAGCTCGCCGGAGGGCCGGTGACGGGCTGGCCGCATTGCTCGTACGGTGCCGGCGCCGGACGACTGGCAAAGCGCAGTTCTTCAAGGCGTTCGCGGACCAGCTGGCGCGCGCCGGGGTCCGGGAGCGCGGCAGGGGGCTGACCCCGCGCTGCAGCCTGGTGCGCCGCTGCCTGCCGTTGTTCATGCTCGCGTTGGTCCTCGCGCCGGCGGCGGCGTTCGTCGTCGCATTCCTGCCAGGCGTCGAAGCCGTTGGGGTCGGCCAGCGCGGTGGGAAGGTCCTCCCACGCGCCGTGCCCGCACCGCCACCACACCGCGACTTTCGGACCGTGAGCCTGGAGACGGCCGAAGGGGGTGAACAGGACCAGGATGGCATCGGCGTATGTAATGCGCCGGTTCGGCCGGGCGCGCGAAGACGTCTGCAAGCAACGCGGCGGAAGTTCTCCATCCTCGTCTTCCGACCTGGCTGCTGCCCGGACGATGAAATTGGGCCGCTCGGCCGAATCTGATGCTGTGCCCAGGTGAGAAGGACCTGCGGCTCGCCTGAAAAGGCGCGGCAGGCAGCTTTGCTCCCAGTGTCCGGGACACGGACGAGGGGCCGTGCGCGCTCCGGCGGTCCCCGCACCTCAAGGAGAGCCATGCGATACATCACACTGCCCGGCATGGCGGCGTTCGCCGCCCTTCTCGCCCAGGGCGTGAGTGCGGTACCAGCCGTGGCGGACCAAGGCATTTCGGTGCCGTGTGACACCACGGCCCTGACCACCGCGATCGCCACCGCGCAGGCGGGATCCACACTTGTCCTCGCCCGCCACTGCACCTACCACCTGCACACCGCCTACACCGGCGCCGACGGACTACCCCCCATCACCAAGCAGCTCACCATCCAGGGCCGTGACGCGACGATCGTCCGTGACGGGCTCACGGCCGGCGTCTTCCGCATCTTCCACGTCACCTCCACCGGTGGCCTCCGGCTCGACGACATCACGATCCGCGGCGGCAACGCACCCGATGACGGGGGAGGCATCCTGGTCGACAAAGGCGGCAAGCTGAAGCTCAGCGACGCCACCCTCGACAACAACACCGCCGTGAGCGAGGGCGGCGGCGTCGATGTCGAGGCAGGAGCCACGGCGGACATCACCCGCACTCAGTTCACCTTCAACAACGCGGGTCTCAAAGGCGGCGGTCTGCAGTCGGACGGCACCGTCACCACCGACGGGGTCGTGTTCGCCCGCAACTCCGCCGCGGATTCCGGCGGCGCCATCGACCACGACAGCGGTGACGCGGTCTACCGCAACACCACTCTGAAGGACAACGCCGTCGTCGATTACGGCGGCGGCATCGACATCGACGGCGGCACCGTCCAGTTCATCAACAGCAAGATCCTGAACAACACCAACACGAGCACGGAGGGCGGCGGGATCTGGAATAAAGCCTCGCTGACCCTCATCAACACCGAGGTCACCGGCAACGTCGTCGCAGGCAACACCGTCCAGGGCGGCGGCATTTTCCAAGCGCACGGCACCCTGGTGCTTCGGCACAGCTCAGTCGACCACAACAGCGCGAGCGGATCCGGCGATTCGCAGGGCGGCGGCATCTACAACACCGGCGGCGCGGTGACGCTCGATCACAGCGAGGTGAACAACAACGCCTCCACCATCGCACCGGGCGGCGTGTACACCGACACCCAGTTCACGGTGAACCAGTCAGAAATCCGGCACAACACACCCACCAACTGCGCCGGCAGCCCCACCATCGTCACCGGCTGCACCGGCTGACCTCGCACCCATCAAACCCCGCGGGCATCCGACCACACCCCAGCGCACCGCGACCAAAAAGATCGCTGGACCTTGCCACCTCCTCGACCCTGTCCTTGCCGGAAACCTCATCCGGCCAGGTCAAGCGGCATGCTGGTACTCGTGGAGTATGCCGCCGAGTCGGTCGCGTCTTCGTACGTCAAGGCGAAGGATCCGGGCCGGGGCGTTGATCGGCTCGGGCAACGGGCGGATCGGGCGGTCGTTGCCGATGCCCTGGTGGGGCCGATGCGAGTTGTAGAAGTGTTCGAACTCGCGCAGAGCATGGAGCAAATGGCACTGGTTCCATATCAAGTGCGGTCCAGGAGCTCACGCCGGCAGGTCTGCACCCACCGCTCCATGACGGCGTTCATCCTCGGCATCCGGACACCGCTTGGCACAACCTGGATGCCCGCGTCCTTGAGGACGTCATCGAACAGGGCGGAGAACTTACCGTCCCGGTCCCGAATCAGGAACCGGGCCCGGCAGCCCGCGTCCTCCAGGTTCATGACGACGTTCTTCGCCGCCTACGCCACCCAGGCCGCTGTCGGGTGCGCGGCGCCGCCGAGGATGCGGATCCGTCGGCTGACGTGCTCGATCACCGCCAGCACCTGCAGACGCGCACCGGACAGGGTGACCGCCTCGAAGAAGTCGCAGGCCAGCAGCGCGCCGGCCTGGGAGCACAGGAAATGGCCCACGTGCCGGCGCCACGTTCAGCCGCTGGGTCGATTCCGGCCTCCCCCAAGATCTCCCAGACCGTGGAGGCGGCGACCTTGATGCCCAGGACAAGCAGTTCGCCGTGCACGCGCCTGTAGCCCCCGTGGGGATTCTCGCGCGCGAGGCGGAGTACGAGGGCGCGTATGGAGTGCACGGTCCGCGGCCGGCCCGGACGCTTCGGCCGGGACCGGGCGGCATGCCGACGTGCGAGCAGGTCCCGGTGCCACCGCAGCACCGTCTCCGGGCGCACCAGCAGCCGCACCCGGCGCAGCGCATCCATCGGCAACCGTGCAGCAGCGCCACCAGGAACGCCCGGTCGGCCGCATCGAACCGCGGTCTGCGCTTGACCAGTTGCCGCTCCAGCACCGTGATCTGATGCCCTAGCACCAGGATCTCGATGTCCTTGTCCCGATCGCTCATCGACAGTAGGCGCAGCATCGCGAACGCGTTGCTCACACCGAAGTAGGCCAGTCGCAGCAGCACGGACGATCACCTTGCAGTGCTGATCGACTTCCGCACAACCGCGGCGTGAGCATCCAACGTCGAAGCTCCGCGAAGACCGCCCACCGCCTCACCACCTCGGCGGACAAGGATTTCGGCAAGGACAGGGTCCGAGGGTTTGTTGGTGCGCCCACTTTCGGGTCGCGGTGCGATCAGGCCACGCTCAGGACGATCTTCCCGGTGGTGCGGCCCTGCTCACCGATTTCGTGCGCCTTTGCGGCCTGGGCCAGCGGCACGACGGTGTCCACGACGGGCTTGAGTGCGCCCTGCTCCGCCAGGACGGCGATCTCTCGCAGGCCCAGGTGGTCGGGCTCGACCAGCATCCACACCGCCCGCACGTGGTCGGGGACGTCTGCAGGGACGTCATCCGGGCCGGGCAGGGTGACCAACCGGCCGCCCGCCCGCAGCACCTTCAAAGAGCGCTCGGCGTTCTGGCCGCCGAGCCCGTCCAGCACCACATCCACGTCCCCGACCACGTCCTCGAACCGGACCGTGCGGTAGTCGATCACCTCGTCCGCACCCAGCTCCCGCAGCAGGTCGTGCTTGCCGGCGCTGGCCGTGCCGATGACGTACGCGCCACGGGCCTTGGCGATCTGCACGGCCAGGTGACCGACCCCGCCGGCCGCCGCGTGCACCAGCACCCGCTCACCGGCGCGCACGCCGGCGGTGTCCACCAGTGCCTGCCGGGCGGTCAACGCGGCCAGCGGCAGCGCCGCCGCCTGCACGTGGGTGAGGTTCGCCGGCTTGGGCGCGAGGTGGCGGGCCGGGGCGACGACGTACTCGGCGTAGGCGCCCGCCTGCCGCGGAAACATCGGCATGCCGTACACCTCGTCTCCGGGGCGGAACATCCCGACGCCCGGTCCGACGGCCTCGACGGTGCCGGAGACGTCCCAGCCGACCGCCGGGACCTCGTCCCACTCGATCAGGGCCCCACTGGCCCGGGTCTTGAAGTCCACCGGGTTGACTCCGGCCGCGTGGACCCGTACCAGGACCTCGTTCAGTCCCGGTTCGGGCTGTGCGACCTCACGCTCGACGAGCATTTCCGGTCCGCCCCACTGCTCCACGACCACCGCACGCATGCTGTCCGCCTCACTCTTTCGCCTCGATCGGATGTGGCCGCCCGGGCCGTCCCCGGCGCGACGCAATCCACGATGCGGCACCCGCCCCCACCACGGTGTTGGCCGTTTGGCCACTATGTGACAGGATCTGGCCATGAGTGAGACGCAGTGGCCGTGCACCAACCCCGACCCCGTCCGGACCGGCGTGGCACCGGGACCGCACCGCATCGCCGTCCTCGCCCTGCCCGGCGTCCCGCCCTTCGAGCTTGGCATCCCCTCCCGCGTCTTCGGCAGCGTCCTGGACACCGACGGATGCCCCCTGTACGAGGTCACCGTCTGCACCGCCGACGGCGCCCCGGTCCTCAGCGACGCCGGGTTCACCGTGTCCCCCGCAGCCGGCCCCGAGGCCCTGGCCGCTGCGGACACCGTGATCGTCCCGCCCACGCACGCCATGCCCGAGTTGGGCCACGGCGGCCCGCTGCCGCCCGAGGTCACCACGGCCATCGCCGGCATCCGGCCCGGCACCCGCCTGGTGTCCATCTGCACCGGCTCCTACGTCCTGGCCGCCGCCGGGCTCCTCGACGGCCGGCCCGCCACCACCCACTGGAACCTCGCCCCCGAGTTCCGCCGCGCCTATCCCCACGTCAAGGTCAACGAGGAGGTCCTCTTCGTGGACGACGGCGACGTCCTGACCTCCGCGGGCGTCGCCGCCGGCGTCGACCTGTGCCTGCACATGATCCGCCGTGACCACGGCGCCGCCGCCGCCAACCGCGCCGCCCGCATGTGCGTCGTACCGCCCTGGCGGGACGGCGGGCAGGCCCAGTACATCGACCGCCCGGTCCCCGAACCCACCGTCGCCACCACCACCGCCACCCGCGCCTGGGCCCTGGAACACCTCGGCGAACCCCTCTCCCTGAACCGCCTCTGCGAACACGCCCGGATGAGCCTGCGCTCCTTCACCCGCCGCTTCCGCGACGAGGTCGGAATGACCCCTATGCAGTGGCTCACCGCGCAACGCCTTGAACTGGCCAAGCAGTTGTTGGAGACCACCGACCTGTCGATCGACCTGGTCGCCCACCGCTCCGGCTTCGGCTCCGCGAACTCTCTGCGCGCCCACATGAGAGCGGCCTTCGGTGTCTCACCCGCCGCCTACCGCCGCACCTTCAGCCCTAACGTCCCTGCGACCACAAGCGTTTGAAAACCAGGCATCCGACAGCCAAGAGCCCATCGTCAACGCGGAACCCACGCCGTACACGACGACCGCGCGGACGAGATCGTACGAGAACCCATCGGCACCGCCCCGCCTGAACTCTTGCGCCGACTGAGCCACCAAAGCCACTCCGACGCCCTGTGTGATGTCGTGATCAGTCTTACCGACCCGGATCCGCCTCGAAGGCGGATCCGGTAAGAAGGCGACTGGGGGCACGCCTGCCCGTCACTGATCCCGGAACCCGGCCGACCCGCGTCGGCCGGGTTCCGCAGCTGCTCCGAACCTCGGCGGAGCCCTATGCGTCGACTCCAGCCGCCGGCCGCTACGCAGCAGTCCTGGATTCAGCCCTGCTGGTGGGAACCGTCGGTTCCAGGCCCCGGCGGCCGGTTGCAACCTCCGGCAGGTGAATACAAGGGGCGGAGGAATCCTGGGCGGGCTTACGGCTGTTCGACGTCTTTTCATGTCCAGCTGGCTGAACCGACGGAAGAGCTCCCCTACTCTCCTACCGCCTGATCAGGAAGGGCCCTGGTCAGTGAACAACCTCCAAGCATTTTCCGCCGCTCACTCAGGAGGTCTCCCGTGTCCCTGCTGTCGCGCATCAAGCGCTCTCGCCGGGCGCTCGGCCTGGTCGCCGTCCTACCCGCCGCCCTGGTCGGAGTGTGGGCCGCCGCCCCGGCTGCGCAGGCCGCCACGCTCCCCGCACCCGACCACGTCGTCGTGGTGGTGTTCGAGAACCACGCCTACGAACAGGTCATCGGCAGCTCCAGCGCCCCGTACCTGAACAACACGCTGGTGGCCGGTGGCGGCAACCTCACCCAGTCGTACGCCATCACCCATCCCAGCCAGCCGAACTACCTGGACCTGTTCTCCGGGAACGACCAGGGCATCACCAACGACAACTGCTACACCCCGCAGTTCAGCAGTGCCGCGAACCTGGGCTCCGAGCTCCTCGCCGCGGGCAAGACGTGGGGCAGCTACAACGAGGGCCTGCCCTCCCAGGGCTCGACGGTGTGCACCAAGTCCTCCACCAAGTACGCACAGAAGCACAACCCGTGGTTCGCCTTCAGCAACGTCCCGCTGAACACGGCGTACACCTTCACGCAGTTCCCGACGGACTACACCACGCTCCCGAAGGTGTCGTTCGTCATCCCGAACCTGTGCGACGACATGCACGACTGCTCCATCACGACCGGTGACAACTGGTTGAAGAACAACCTGAGCGCCTACGCCACCTGGGCCCAGAGCCACAACAGCATCCTCGCCGTCACCTTCGACGAGGACGACAGCACGCACAACAACCACATCGTCACCGTCTTCTATGGCGCACACGTGGCGCCGGGCAGCTCCACCTCGACGCAGTACAACCACTACAACACCCTGCGCACCCTCGAGGACCTGGCCGGGCTGACCACCCACGCGGGTGCCGCGGCCAATGCCTCCGACATCACCGGTATCTGGAACTGACCCTGGGGCAGGTTTCCCGCAACCCGTTCAGCAGCGGTGAAAGAGCATCAGGCCGCCGCTCTCGGCCGGGATCCGTCAGCCTGTCTGGTCGTGGAGGACGCGCCGGCCGGGGTGGCAGCCGGTCGCCATACCGGGTTCGAGGCGGTCTTTCTCGACCCCGTCGGGCAGGTGGTCCAGCAGCGGTGGGAGGACGCCGCCCTTGCGGTGGCGTTCGAGGACCTGGCGCCGGTGTCCGCGTTCCCGGTGATCCCGGGGCGGCGGTGGGGACCGGGCCTGTGGTGGTCGGCCACGACCGGACGGCACGTTTCTGCAGGCTCGAACGCGATGCGCACCCAGCTGATCGTCCTCGACCGCGATCCGCGCGTGACCGCCCTGGCGGGGCGGCCGGTACGGCTGCTGTGGCGCAACCCCCGCGGACAGGTGCGTTCCTGGGTGCCGCAGATCTTCGCCCGCTACACAGACGGCACCGCCCTGCTCGCCGACTGCCCCAGCCACCCCGACGCCGGCGGCGCACGCGCGATGAAGGCCGCCAACGCCGTCGCGGAAGCGTGCGCGCACATCGGCTGGACCTACCAGCGGCATGCGCCGCTGGATGAGGTGGTGGCGGCAAACCTGAAATGGCCGGCCGGCTACCGCCACCCCCGCAACGCCGGCCGCCCCGGCCTGACGGCGGCAGTCCTCGAGGCGTTCACGCGGCCGCGGCCGCTGATCGAGGGGGCCGATGCGGTCGGCGACCCGCTCGCAGTACTCCCCATGGTCTTCCACGCCTTGTGGCACAGACAGCTGACGACAGACCTGGAAACACCACTGCACGAACGCACCATGGTCGGTCCCGGCTCGCTCCCCCATGCCGGTGCAGGCGTGCCGGCCGGCCGCCTTCAGGAAGACGCCGCCGAGAGCGAGGACGGCTATGCCGAGGAGACCGGGGACATCAGCGAAACCTCGGAGGACGCGGACACGAACGCAGGCGGCGATGAGGCCGGTGCCCGGCGTGGGGAGGCGGTGTCAGCAGCGGGCGGACGGTGGTGGCGGTCGGGGCGCATGTCCGCTTCCGCGGATTGCGGTGGCAGGTCGTCGCCCTGGCCGGACAGCGTGTGCACCTGGCCGGCGAGGACGGCAGCGATGAGACGGTGCTGGCGGGGCACCTCTTCGCCGATAAGGGCTTGGCCGTGCTGGGAGCGCAGGCGGAAGCGGAGCAGCCTCAGGCAGTTCCGCGGTGGGGGCTGTTCGAGACTGCCCCGGCCGCGGCGCGAAAGAAGGCGCTGACCTGGCAGCGGCACGTGAGGGAAGTCGAATGCGGTCTGCCTGGCGGGCCCGGCAGCGAAGGAGCGGTACGGCCGCAGTACGACCCTGAACGGCACACGCTGGCCGAGCGGGAGCAGGCCAAGGCCGATGAGCTGACCGCGCTCGGCTTCGCCCGGGTGTCGCGCACCACGGTGCAGCGCATGCGCCTGGCCTACCGCAAACAAGGGCTGTGGGGGCTCGTCGACCACCGCACGACCCGCGACCCCAGCCCTTCAGGGCGGCAGGACGAGAGGGTGGTCGCCGCAGTCAAGGACGTGCTGCGCAAGCAGAGGGGCCGCTCCAAGGGCACCGTCAGCGCGCTGATGCCACGGGTCGCGCAGGTCCTTCAGGACCGGTACGGCGGCAGCGCTCCCATGCCGGCGCAGGCGACCTTCTACCGGCTCGTCCGCCAGCTCGCCGGGCCCGCCGGCCATCCCGCACGCCGCGTGCGCACCCCGCCCATCACCGATGATGGACGCAGCCACACTCCCACCGTCGCGCTACGGCCCGGGGAGCAGGTGCAGATCGACACCACCCGCCTGGACGTCCTCGCCCTGTTCGACGACGGGAGCTTCGGCCGGCCCGAGATGACCATCGCGGTAGATGTCGCAACGCGCGCGATCCTGGCCGCTGTGCTGTGCCCGGGCGGCACGCAGGCCGTGGACGCGGCCCTGCTCCTGGCTGAGATGGCCGTGCCCCACCCAGCCCGCCCCACCTGGCCCGACGCCCTGCGCTTCACCCACACCCAGCTGCCTGCCCACAAGCGGCTGCTGACCCTGGACGAGCGCGTGGAGGAAGCGGCCGCCCGCCCCGTCGTGATCCCTGAGACGATCATCATCGACCGGGGCAAAGTCTTCCTGTCCAGGACGTTCACCGCCGCCTGCGAGAGCCTCGGCATCAGCGTGCAGCCCGCCCCGCCCTACTCCCCCACCGCCAAAGGCATCGTCGAGCGCACCTTCGGCTCGATCAACTCGCTGTTCTGCCAGCACCTGCCCGGGTACACCGGCTCCGACATCACCCGCCGCGGCCGCGACGCCGAACGCGAAGCGTGCTTCACCGTTGCGCAACTGCAGGACCTCCTCGACGAATGGCTCGTCCACTACCACCACCGCTCCCACGAAGGGCTGCGCCATCCCGTCCTGCCCAAAGCAGCGCTGACACCGAACCAGATGTGGGCCGCCCTCATCTCGGTCGCCGGCTACGTACCCGTGCCCTGAACAGGGACGACTATCTCGAACGATGCGCCGGCAGGCCATCACCGAACGCGGCATCCGCCTGAACCACCGCACCTACGACTGCGACCTCCTCGCCCCCTACCGCGGGCAGCCCTAAGCCGCCGACCTCCTCAAAGGCCTCACCGAACGCATGAACGCGACGTTCGTCTACGCCGGCATCGACGTCACCACCACACCCCTGTTCAGCGGGGTGCGCGGCGCCCAACTCGCCGGCCGCGCCACCCTCGTGACGATCAGGCTGGGGCGTGCGGTGGTGGTCTGGTGGCGGCCGAGGATCATCATTGTGCGCACCTGGCGAACTACGCGGCCGCCAAGCAGTACTACCAGCGCGAAGGACACCTGCAGGTGCCGCGCAAGCACGTCGAGACCATCGTCGCTGGCATCCAACTCGTCCTCATCGACGAGATCCACCGCCTCAACCCCCGCACCACCACCGGCGCCCAAAAGGCACCCCCCTGCCTTCAGGCCGAAGCACCACCCCGTCGATCCGTCACCCCGCCATCACCGCCATCACCGACGGCACCGAAAAAATCACCGCGGTGATGACGTCGGTGAAGGGGCGGGTCTGGCCCGCGCGCTTCCTCGCATGGTGGGGTATGTCCCGCTCCTGCCAGGTTGCCCGTGTGCCGCTGGCCCACTTGTCTGCCTGGGTGCGGCGTGGCTTGGGTTTCTCCTCCTCGCCAGCGGGTTGGATGCCGAGGAACCGGCCCCGCAGCCGCCGGGAAAACCACCGCGCTCCTCAACGTCGGACGCACCTGCCACCTCAGGGTCCGCGTTCAACGAACTCGACCTGGTATTCAACGGCAACAAATCGATCGAGATCGAGCAGCAACAACATGAGGCGAACCGTCGCGACGACCAAGACGACGGCGCCCCGCCCCGCACCCGTATCGACCTGGCCGGCGGCACGGCCCGCATCGTCCTCCCACCCGACCGCGAGGCCGTTCATCGGCCGCGCAGGGGTGCGCAGCAATCATGAGGAGCCCCATGGCAAGCTCATCTGTCCGACAGCTGTGAGACCAACGCGGCGTCCCCTTCAAAGGATCCGCACCTCTCTCACGGTGGCGTGTCACGGCAGTGGCATGCTCCTCGCTATGCATGAAGATCGGCAGGGCAGGACAACGGTGGGCGTGTGGGGGCGTATCGCGTGCGCCTGGGCAGTCGCTTTCGCCACGCTTCATTTCTACTGGGCGCTGGGCGGCGACTGGGGTCTGAGTGTCTCGGCGGGGCCCCTGGCCGAGAAACGCCCGGCGTGGTTCGTGGCGGTGGGCTTATGGGGTGTGGGGATGCTGTGCCTTGTTGGCGGGGTGCTGGGATGGCTTCTCGCACGGCCGCGGCCCCATGGCTTGGCCGGACGGGTGGTCAAGGCTCTGGGCTGGTCTGTTTGCGCTGTACTGCTGGTGCGCGGCGTCGCGGTTGAAATGATGTTGCTGACCGACGCAGTGGGCCAAGAGGCAGACGTCAGCCCGGAACAGCGGCTGTGGACGCTGGTGCTGTGGAATCCCTGGTTCCTGGTCGGCGGCCTCGTCTTTGGCCTGTCCGCTCGGGAGTTCGGAAGAGCGGACGGTTCGAGTGGCGGAACGGCCTGAATGACGTCGGGGATCACGAGCAGACTATCCAAGATCATTGTGTGACGAACGACCTGAACACCCTGCTGACCGCACTGTATGTGAAGATCGACGACGAACTGGAGACAGGCCGATGGATGGGCAGGCCACCTTCTCGCATGGGGAAGCAGCAGCGATATCCAGACCCGTCACCGGAGGGAGAGGAGGCCGCCCGCCACTTCGTGCAGCAGTGGGCGGAAGCGGTCATCCGTCAGGCCCACCGCACACGCCAGGCACGGAAGGACAGCGCCGCCAACTCGCGGGCCTACGACCTTGCCGAGGACTTCAGCCCGCCCCTTGAACAGCTACAGGACGACTTCCGCACGCAGTGGGCCGAGGAACACCTCCTGATCTGGTCCGCCCACCAGCTCGAGCGCTGGCGTACACGTCTCGCTCACGAGCGGGGCGAGGAGCTGCCACCCGAGAACAAGGCCCTCAAGCTCGTCCGCGACGCTCTGGCACACCTCGACGAGGCCGCCTTCACCGAAGACGCCGCCCGCTCTCCGGAATCCAAGGGATCCGCCGGCCGGGCCCTCCGCGACCTCCCCGAGCAGCAGCTGCGCCTGGAGCTCGGAGGTCACAGCCTCTTCGAGGTTCTGAACGCCGATGAACGAAGAACCGTCGCGGCTCCAGTTGCTCCACTTCGCCAGGCGCGTGGTGGTCCAGCAGGCGACGGCGGCTCTTGCACAGAGCGACGGCTGAATCGCGGTGGAAGAGCGACGCGAGGCAGAACGACGACGGGGTGAGGAGATGCGGCCACCACCGCCTGAGTGGTTGCTCCAGCACGGGCTCAACAGCTCGAACGTCGACGCCGTGCACACCGGTGAGTGCTGGGCTGCGGCCAAGAGCGGCCGGTGCCGTCCGGTCACCCGGCAGCAGGCGCTGGACGCACTGCGCCAGCAGGTTCCTGCGTGCGTTCACTGCCGGCCGGACACGGCCCTCGGCATCTTGGACTAGGCGCTGTTTCTCGGATCATGAGCGGAGCCAGATGATGAGTGCTGCGAGGGTGACGGTGCCGAGGTAGATGTAGGCCCGTTTCTCGTAGC
>NZ_JBVKBA010000062.1:0-18252 GCF_055639175.1 Streptomyces sp. NPDC107546
CACGCTACGAGAAACGGGCCTACATCTACCTCGGCACCGTCACCCTCGCAGCACTCATCATCTGGCTCCGCTCATGATCCGAGAAACAGCGCCTAAGACCCTGATTTCAGGCGCATCACACTAGTAGTGCTTCGTCAGGTGCTGGATCTGGTTCGCTGGTGATAAGGGGCGCCGCCACAGGTGGTGCAGGTGCCGGTCCAACACCTCACCAGGTCCTGCATTGTCTGCACACCCTCCCCCCATCGCCCAAGGGTGTCCATCGGTCGCGCGGCTGGGGCCCTCATCTGTTGCACGGCCGTGGCAGGGCAGAACCGGCCCACGACCCCCGACAGGGCATGCGGATCAGACCAGTTCCAGGCCGCCGTCGATCGTGAGGATCTGGCCCGTGAGCCAGGTCGACGCGGGATCGGCGAAGTGAACGATCCAGGACGCCACTTCCTCGGGCTCACCTCGCCTGCCGAGAGGAATCTGTGCGGCCTGCTCCTTCTTGACCCTTGTCACGTCCTCCTCTGTGAGACCGCTCATGGACAGTGCCTCGCTCTCCGTGGGGCCGGGCGCTATGGAGTTCACCCTGACCCCGTCCTTGGCCAGTTCGAGCGCCCAGGTACGAGTCAGCTGTTCCAGCGCGGCCTTGGACGCCGCGTAGTGGGCGGCGCCCGGCTGCGGGCGGTGGCCGTAGGTGCTGGAGATGTTGATGATCGAGCCGTGACTGCGGCGAAGATGGGGAAGTGCCGCTTGGGCGAGCATGGTGGGCGCGACGACGTTGAGGTCGAACAGATCAGTGATGCGCTCGCGTGTCACCTCTTGGAGGGAGACGCGTGCGGTTGCGCCCGCATTGTTCACCAGCACGTCCAGTTGCTTCCACCGGTCGATCGCCGCGCCGATGATGAGCTCGGGAGCCTGCTCCGAGCGCACGTCGACGGCGAGGGTCGCGATGTTGGAGTTGACGGCGGCGGTCTCTTCCAGGGCTGTCTCTCGTCGACCCACACCGAGGACGTGGGCACCCGCCTCGGCCATGGCGATCGCCGTGGCTCGGCCGATCCCCGAGCCTGCGCCGGTTACGATCGCGACGCGACCGTTGAGGGTGGGCTCATGCTTCATGACGGTACTTCCTCACTCTGGTGACAGGTGGCTGAACCGAAGCGAGGGCCCAGCCGGGCATCGACGCCCCGCTTCGCCCTCCTCGGTATCGCGCAGCCTCTGCGCGCGAGGCAGCGCACGAGCTTCCTGGGCAGCGCCACACACCAATGATAATCGATAATCGTCGATGTTCGAAGTATGCTGGAGTCATGCCCAGAGAACTGACCCATCCCGACCTCGAAGCCATCACCCTGGCGAAAGTGCTGTCAGCCCTGGGTGACCCCGTCCGCCTCTACGTCATGAACATCATTGCAGATGGCAACGAACACACACGCAAAGACTTCGATGTGCAGCTCGCCCAGTCCACCTTCAGCCACCACATCAAGGTGCTCCGCGACGCCGGGCTCCTTCTGCAACGGATGGAAGGCACACGCTGCTACGTGTCCCTGCGTGAGGAAGCACGGGAAAGGTTCGCCGCCGTACTCGACAGCGTCCTGGCCACAGACAGAGCCGAACGCACGAAATGATCAGTGCCGGCAGCTGCACAAGGGTCGCAGCCCGGATGATTGGGCCGCAGGGCGGTGCTGCGGGTAACGCGCCGGCGTCCGTCACGGCCGTCAGAGTCGTCGGCCGGTTCGACGTCCTGTCCGGCGACCAGAGCGAGGATCCCGACCGTGCTCGCGGCCTTCACCGAGTTGCTGCTCTGGTAGGTGTCCGAGCAGCCGAAGCGCGCCGCCGACCAGGGCGGCACCAGGTCGGCCCGAGCATGCTCGTCCTTCCAGGCGATGCGGGGTTTGGCCGGATCACGATAGTCGTGCGTGGTGCAGCACACGGCTGCGACCGCATCGGCTCCGGGAACCTCGCAGACCACCGCGCGGGCGCCCGCGATCAGCTGGGTGACGGCGTCCTGTGTGGCAACCGTGTCGTCCATGGAGTCATGCGCGCCCGCTTCTGGCGGCCCTTCAGCACACCGGTCGCCTTCACGACCTCCCGCACGGCCTCGAAGAGGCGAAGTGCGCGGATGGCTTGCCGCCAGAGCTCCTCCTCACCTCGTATGTCGGGTTCCTGCTCTGGCTGGACGGGTTCGACACCACCGTCGAGGAGATCCGATCACTCGCAAGACGCTGCTGGAGCTGCCCGATCCGCCACTGCCCGTGCCGCCGGCCGCGCAGCTGCCGGACCATCCGGCCCACCAGCAGATCATGGCGGTGTTCGCCGCGGCCGATGCCCCGCTGCGGGCGCGGGCGGTGTGTGAGGCGATGGACTTGAATATCGCTCCCAGCAACATCAACAACGTCCGTCTGAGGTTTAAGCGGCTCGCCGAGCGGGGGACCCTGGCCGAGACCGAGCAGCGCTGTTCACCCTGCCACGGCCGGCAACCAGCCTGCTCAGCCCAACCGAAAGGCCAAACCGGGCATCACCTCAGATGCCGCCCTCCGGGGGCGCTCGGTCGCGCCGATGAGCGGACACGTCTGCCGGCCGCCGAGAAAACCCGTTGCGAGTAACCCGCATCGGATGTCTGATTGGTCGGCCACCGTCCAGGGAGGGAACACGAGGGCGTCGCTGCCCACCCCCTCGTTGCACACCGCTCGCTTTCGACTGCGTGCCTTCGAAGACGCGGATGCGAACGACCTCTTCGCACTGCAGAGCAGCGCCCACATCCTGCGTTACTGGGACTCGCCACCGTGGACCGAACGCTCGCGCGCCGAGGAGTTCATCACTGCTTGCCGGCGGATGGAACAGGAGGGCACCGGGGCACGGTTGGCCGTGGATCGTGTCTCCGACGGGGCGTTCATCGGCTGGTGCACCCTGAACAGTTGGAGTCCGGACTTCCGCAGCGCGTCGCTCGGCTACTGCTACGACGATGCAGCGTGGGGACAGGGCTACGCGACCGAGGTTGCGCGCGCTCTGCTGGGGTGGGCGTTCGACACGCTGGACCTCAATCGCGTCCAAGCCGAGGCCGATACGCGCAATGTTGCTTCTGCCCGCGTGCTGGAGAAGCTCGGCTTCGTGCGTGAGGGGACGTTGCGGGAGGACTGCGTCGTCAACGGCGACGTCTCCGACTCGTGGGTCTACGGGCTGCTCAGGCGGGAGTGGCAGCCGTCGTCCGAGCCGGTTCCCACCCACTGAGTTCCGTCGCTCGGCACCCGGTATCGGCCAATACTCCAGTTGTAGATCGCGATCTTGCTGTCCTGTGCCATCGCGTCTTGAGCGGATGCCGCCGAAGGCTGACTACAGGGCGGCTCGTGTCATCGAAGTTCCATTTCCGCTGGTCACAGCCGCTGCTGAGCGCCCGTTTGAGAGGATCGGGGCATGGCGGACTCATCTCTGCAGATCAATGCCCTCATCGTCGATGCCACAGACCCCGAGCGGCTCGCTGCCTTCTGGTCCGAACTGCTCGGTAGGCCGGTCGTGGGACGTATGGGCCCGTACGTCTGGCTGCGGCGGGAGAACGGCCTGGGTCTGGGCTTTCAGCGAACTGCCGAACCCAAGTCGAGCAAGAACCGGCTGCACTTCGACATCACCTCTCCCGATCCCGCCGCCGAGCAGCAACGGATCGAGATGCTCGGCGGGCAGAGGCTGGAGCAGTACGCCGACGGCGGGTTCCTGGTGATGGCGGACCCCGAGGGCAATGAGTTCTGCATCATCCCTGAGGGCCCCTTCGAGCTCGACGACGAGGGGCGCGCGAACTACCTCGGCTGATGGTCAGCCTTCGATGGCACAGGACACTTGCTGGTCGGGACCAGTCTGTGAACGGGTACGGCCGCCGTTGATTAGACACTCCCCGCGGCGGGGACAGCACCCGAACGGAGCCAGCAGACAGGCCGGAGACGTTCACACTGCACACCTACTGCGGCGGGCAGCACCAGCAGCACCCCCCGAGAATGACCATCCCACCCCTGCCAAAGCGACCGCCTGTCCCCAGCACCGCACCAACCGCACGACCGGCCGGTTGACCGCCCGGGCACTGCTGAGCAGCGCCCGCCCGTGCGCCCCCGTTGCCTCACGACGTGTCGGACATCGGAGCCTCAGCCTTGTGTCGCTTCCTCGGCGGTCTGCGTTGATCGGATCAGACCGCCGGGCTTGTGACCTGGCTGTCGCGCACCTTCCGAGTCAGCAGCCCGCAGGTCTCCCACCTGCGCGACCTGCTCGATCGCACCGTGGAGTCGATGCGCTTTCCCGGCCGGTCGGACGGGCGGATCAGCGCAGTCCGGCGAAGAGATCGTTCTCGGGTATGGCCGCGCCAGTGGCGTCCTGGACGCGTACGAAGGTCTCCATGCCCATCAACTCGCCGAACCTCTCCTTGCCCATCCTGAGGAAGAAGATGTTCTCGCCCTGACTGGCGTGCGCGGCCAACGCGTCGAACTTCTGACCGCTGAACGCGGTGGTGTCCACCCACGTGGTGATCTCATCGTCGGGGAGGCCGATCTCGGCCATCGCGGCGGCCTCGGCAGGATCCGGCTCCGGCATGTCCTCACCGAACTCGCGCATGATTTCGCCGAACCGCTGCATCATCGAGCGGGGCATCGTGGTCCAGTACACCTTCGGCGCCAGCGCGGTCATCTCCAGCGCCGCCATTGTGATGCGGTGGGCCTGGATGTGGTCGGGGTGGCCGTAGAAGCCGTTCTCGTCGTAGGTGACGACCACATCAGGTCGGTAGTGCCGCATGAGTTCCGCGAGTCGGGCCGCGCCTTCCTCCACGGGGGTCTGCCAGAAGGATCCGGGGGCGCCGTTGCTCGGCCAGCCCATCATCCCGGAGTCGGCATAGCCCAGCATCTCCAGATCGCTGATCTTCAGGACGTCATAGCTCGCCACAAGTTCCTGACGGCGCATCAAGGCGACCGCCGCCGGATCGTGCCCGGGATCGCCCGGCTTGACACCTCCCGGTCCGTCACCGCAACCGCCGTCGGTACACGTCACGAGAACTGTGCGGATGCCTTCCGCCGCGTACCGCGCGAGGACCCCTCCGGTTCCGGTGGCCTCGTCATCGGGGTGGGCGTGTACTGCCATGAGCGTCAAGGGCCGGTCAGTCATCAAACAGTCCTCCTGCAGGAATACGTCTTGGTCCGCGTTGCGGCGGGCGTACCGCGATCTTGGGGCCCGGATCCTGGCGGGGCGGACGACCTTGTGGTCTCCGTGCTCCCCGCCCGTGCGGCGCCGGTCCCCCGCTCGATGCAACCGTGCAGCCGGGCCCACTGTTCCCCGCGCGGCCGCTTGGCCTTCCAGGCGATCGTCGGTGGCCGGCGTTCTCAAACCACCTGGCTTTTGCGGAAGTCTCGTTCGTGATAGACGCAGGAGCGCCGCCAAAATCCGCCGGAGATCGCCGTTCTCCATGGTGCCACGATGTAGAAAGCCCCGAACCCGCCCTCGCTGCCTCAGATCTGCACGTGGTGATGTGCTGTGCGATGTGCACCGTTACCTGTACGCGGTGCTGACCTGCACTGTTAATTGGGGAGTTGAACCCCCGCGTTGCTCTTCACGCGCCAGGAGTGGGCTGGAAAACCGCCAGCCCTCGGTGTGTGCACGCCTCCGAAGCTGCTACCTGCTCCACATCGTCCCAGCTTGCTGGACTACTCAGTCCAGCAGCTCGACCTCCCAGTTCGTACGCTGGATCCGCACATCGACCTCGCGGATCTCCCGGGCGAGTGCATCCGCCTGGCCACGCAGTTCCGCAACCGGAAGCGCTGAAAGCATCATCAGCTCGGACCGAAGCTGCCGACCGTATCCCCGCTCGCCCTTACCTACCGCCGCGTCCGCCGCCGCCGTGACCACAGAGTGACGCAACCGCAGGACATCCCGGCGTGCAAGGGCATCGGTGAGCGTGCCGTCCGGACCTATTTCAACGGTGGCATTGGTCCGGTTGATCCGCTGGATCAACGTTTCTAGAGCGTTGAGCACCTCACCAGCCTCAGCCAACAACTGAGCTGCATCCTCGGCGGGTGTCTCCCCTTCCTGGTACCGCGCACTGCTGACGATGCGCGCTCGCAGCTGTTCTACGCGGCGCGTCGCCTCCGCACGTTCTGCCAGTGCCTCAGCAAGCTTCACTGTCACCACCTCCCCCCTCCACGAGCCCGCACGAGTATACGAGTGCGAACCAGCTCATACGCACCTGGATTCTGATCCGCCGGAGCCCCGACCAGCCACCGGAGTCAGAGCGGACAGCCGCTCGGAGCACCACGCGGCGGGCCCGCCATGCGTCGGCCGGCCGCTGGAGTTATTGGGTGAACGCCCTGTTGCAGACACCTATGCGGCTCGTGATCGTTGAAGACGGCGAGGCCCTGCCTCCCCTCCATGTGAGGGCTGCACCCGCCCTCTGGTGCAGCCCCACTGCACTGTTCGGGCGCATCCACAACCTCTTGCCTGACCGATCAGCGCAGCTCTCGTTGGTTCCCGCAGGAGGCAAGACATGGGGCACTGGGTGTGCGAGTTCGTGGGCTGTCCCGACATCGGGGACCATCAGCAGGTCGCCGATGAAGACGAGCCCGGCGAGGTCGTCTTCCGCGAACGCCCCTGGCGGCCTCGGCATCGTCGACGGGTTCGTGTGGGACAGCATCGACGAGGCGATGATGGTGGCCCGCTTCCGGTGGGTGGCCGGCGGCGACCCGCCGACGGTGGCACCGAGGGTCCTCGAAGCGGCCGGCGAACAACTTCCACCAGCGGCCGGTGAGGCAGTCCGCGCGTGACCCAGTCGGCCCACCAGGCGGGCGGTGCTGTTGAAACTCGGGTTCTGGCTCAGATTCCGTGATCTGGTTACTGAGCGTTCGGGCCTCCATGAAGTTGTGCTCGGAGAGACTGGGCTATTTGGTCTGCCTGGGCAGCCGTTACTCGCTCCTGCTCTGGTCGCCGAAGCAGCTCGAAAATGCCCGGCCCACGATGCTCTGGTTGCAGATCTGTCATGCGCGGAACGATATGGAAGTGCACGTGCGCGAAGCCTTCGGTTTCGGCAAATTGAACGACGTAGGTCTTGGCGCAACCAGTCATGCTGCGGAGAGCCCGGGAGAGCTTGACCTGCCACACCCCTAGGGCAGAAGCCTCAGCATCGGTGAGATCATGAACTGCGGCAACATGGTGCCGAGGCAGCAGCACCAGCCAGCCGGGCACTGCGGTGTTGAAGGCGTGGGCCACTCGCCAGTGCTGGTCATACACCACGCACTCGCGTGGTGGTAGGTCATCGAACTCTGCTTCCTTGCGGCATGTGTAGCAGTCGGGAATCGTCATGAACTGAGATCGTAGGACTGTCACTCTGTCAAACGCCTGTCGGCCTCAGCCACGAGTCACCAGTCACGCCGAGGGCTGTCCAGCTATTCGCTCATCGACACCCCTCGTGCGCTACAGCGACTGACCGGGCGGCTGACTGGCCAGATCGGGCACCAGGGAATCCGCTTGGGCCCGCCCGCTGATGATGCGTACCCTGTCGGACCATGTGCTACCACGCGTTCAACGGCGCCTTCCGGCACTACGTGTGCGTCGCGTGCCGGCTCGCGTTCAAGGGCAGCACGTGGCCGATCCGGAAGCGCATCTGTCCTGGCTGTCGTGAACAGCTCGTCTTCGCCGGCTACGACTTCGCCGCGCCCCGGCGACGCGACACGAAGGCATGGTCCGTCGTTGCGACCGTGCTCGCGGAGGGGCTTACCTACGATCACCGCCCTGGCTGCGGCTGCTCGCAGCTCCCCTCCTTCCGGCCCCGGACCCGAGCGCAGGTGCGTGTCCGGCGACGCGCGGCCGAGCGGCTGGGCCTGCCTCTGTCGGTGACCCTCGCTCGCCGCGACGCCTTCACCTCGGAGAGCCGCGACGAGCAACCACCCTCTCCGTCGGCCGCGAAGCGCGACACGACCTGAGCCTCGCGTCGACGCGGCATGATGGCGTACATGACCAACGACGTGGATCTGCATCCTGCACGGATACCCAGCTACCACGACGGTCCCTTCGGCCGGCGCCCTGAACTGCTGGACGAGAGGTTTTACTGGATGGGGCACCTCTACTCCTGGGGCTCTGGTGGAGCCGGGCTGTTCTTCGGACCGGGCTTGCGTGGGCAGACCATCGGGCCTACTGGCAGCGTCTTTGACAGCGGGCTGACTGGCCCACCTTCATCATTCCCCTCGCTGCGGGACACCGCTTCCATGTCGTCTACCGCACCGTTCCTGGGGAGCCGGGGGTCGACTACCTGGTGAACCATCCCAGCTGGGCGCGGGCCGAGTTGGTCGCACGGGAGCACTTCATGGGCCCCGGTTTGTCCTGGCCGGACCTGGTCGCCGCTGCGAACAACGGCCTGCCCATCGGCTGTAACGCGTGACCCGCGTCGTTGGCATCACATGCGAGGCGTCCCGTCGACGATCTCCCCCATGTCGTGCACCCGGGCCGCCGTTCCCGGGCCGGTCCGCCTCGCCCTCCAGGTGGTGAAGACCGGCTCGATCAAGGCCCGGCGGGCATCAGACGCGTTACCGAGTCCCAGGCGTTCTCAGTTGTCCACCCCGGCCTCCCACTTGCGTCGGCGCAGCGCGTGGTCGCTGAAGAGGTGTCGGCTCCGGTCGAGCAGTTCCCCCACCTCCGCATCGCCGCCGTGGCGCCCGGCCTTGGGGCGGCGGACCTGGATCTCGGTGCCATCGATCCGCAGCTCAACGCCTTCGGCTTCGGCATGGGCGAAGACATCGGCCAGGGTACGCAGGCGGATGCCGGGCCGGCCGGGGACGGCGCAGCCGCGGGCGGCGAGCGGCGGGCGGATCTCGTGCATGGCGCGGGTGACGGTGGGGCGGGTCACGCCGTAAAGCTCGGCGAGCGCCGCGTGCGGCAGATGCAGGCGCAGGGCAGACAACGGTGACCAGGACCTGGTCGGTGAAGACCAGTCTGTGGTCCGGCCCTGCGCCGGCCACCCGCTTGCGTTCTCCGCCTCTGCGCTCGCGCAGTGCGGACTCGCACCGGGCCGTCCACGGACCGGCCAACGGTTAACTCCTCGATCGAACTGCCGAGTTGTGCACGATCAAGACCGCAGAAGGCAGAACGGGACAAGGCCGCACGGGCTCGGTAATGCGTCACAACATCACCAACCCGTGCGGTCCGCCTCACGTCACGATGCGCCGGCGGCCCGACCGGCGTAGGACTTCGCGAGCAGTTCCTCCACCGGAGCGCTCTTCGCCGCCGAGTAGGCCACCCTGCCCTCGCTGTCGGCAGGGAACCGTTGCGCCAGGGCGACCTTCAAGGCGCTGTAGCGCTGGACCTCATCGGGCCGCTGACGCAGGTAGTCACGGAGTAGTACGTGATCAAGGTGGGGCTTCGAGCCCGCGACCACGGCGTACAGATGATGTTCTGGAACCGCAGGAGGGGCCTGGAATGCCTCCCGCCCCCGAATCCCCAGATCGCCTTCGTGCCGGTAGCCCTGCCCGGCGAGCCGGGAGATCAACTCCGGTATGACGGCCTCCTCGGACACCACGATGTCGAGGTCGATGATCGGCTTGGCGGCACACTCGGGTACGGCCGTACTGCCGACATGCTCGATGGACACAGCCAGATCAACGACGTGAGGTGCCAGTCGCTGCCGCAGATCCTCGAACCGCTCGGGCCATCGGGGGTCGTAGTCACTGACCACGATCATGTCAGTCATGTCGGCAGTCTCGCAGGATAGATCGGCAGTCTCGCAGGATAGACCAGGGCCCATCGCATCCCTCGGAGATCCCTGGCTATCGCGTACCGAGTCGTAAGGCCTCGCCGCAGCACGCACGCCAAACCGTGAGCTGATGGCACAGCTCAACCGCTGACCGTGTCAGTCCGCGTCAGCCTCGAGGCGGTGCGCGAGATCGATCAGATCGGCCAGACGCAGCACCCGTCCGTCGAATCCTGGCAGGGGGACATGCAAGAGCTCAGTCCAGCGGGCAGGGATGGCATCCAATCCGTGATAGGCGCCCGCGAGAGCTCCGGTGACCGCGGCGACCGTGTCTGTATCACCGCCCACGTCAATCGCCGCGCGAATGGCGTCCTCGAAGCCGGTTGTGCTGCGCAGAGCCCAGACCGCCGATCCCAGGCAGGGCCAGACTGCGCCGTTGAACTCGGTTGCCTGGTCGGGATGCCAGTCAGCAGCAAGGACTGTGGCGTATCGCCGACGGTGGTCGGGATGGACGAGATCCAGAACATCAGGAAGGGCGCAGAGGGGGTCGGCGCCTGACAGGCTGAGGCGGATGAGTTCGTGGAATATGGCAGTGCCTTCCCAGGCGGCGCGGTCGCCGTGGGTAAGGGCAGCGATGCGCCGGGCGGCATCCATCGTGGCCGACTGGCCAGCGCTTGCAAAGTAGACCGCGGATGTCGACGCCCTCATCAATGAGCCGTTGCCGGCTGCTCGCTGGTTGACTTGGAAATGAATTGCGGCGGCCAGATCCCACGGCATGCCGTTCGTCAGCACGTCCTCGGTCTGCAGGCCGATGTCTTTGGGGTCAGCTGCCGCCCACCGCTGGAAGCGAGTGAAGATGTCCGGCAAGTCCAGTCCTCCTCGCTTGAGTAGCGACTCCGCGACGAGAACGGCCATCTGCGTGTCGTCCGTGGCTTCGCCCGGTTCCCAACCGCCGCCTCCGCACATCTCGCCACCGCAGCCTGCTTCTGGGAACCGAGCGGAGAAGGCACCCGGGGGACCGAACTCGAAAGGGGCTCCCAGCGCGTCGCCCACCGCTGAGCCGACGACCGTCGCGATGACTCGCTCCATACGCTTCATCCGCGCAGGTTATCGGCGTCACACGACAGCGCACCGACCAATTCTTCACTCTCTGCCGGAGACCAAGGCGGCTTCGGTTCCGCTCGTTCGGTCGCTGTCGCCGGACGACGGACTCACAGATCCGCGCGGCGTGCCACGTCGCAGTGCATCCCGAGCAGCTTGGTCCGCACATCTCTCGCGCACCCGCGCTGAGGAGGTCATGTACGTGTCGGGGCCGGGCTCACAGCCCTTGTGGAACGGATCGCAGCAGCGCAGGGTGCGCAGCGGTACTTGACCTGCTCGCTCAACTCCCCCACCACCTGCACGCTGACTTGCGGACAGGCGCCGTGATCTTGTGACCGGCCGGCAGAACGGCACCGTGTCCATGATCACCCAGTGAAAGCCGAGGGTCGGCGAAGGCATCCGCACATCGTCGTGCCGCGTGACCGGCCAGGCCGGCAGCCGGTTTATGCCGGCGATCCGCTGGACCGCCCGATCGGCCGCGGCCGGCCGCGACGCGAGATGCGGGTCGGCCCCCGCAAACGGGAAGGCGGGCGTCGCAGTGGTCATTCGGACACCTTGGGGATTGCCCTCGAAGACCGAAACGAGGACCATTCCCCGCTTCGTGCTATGGTCACGCCTGACGCCTAAGCGGGGAATGGTCCCCACTTCAATCCGGGAGCCGCCGATGCGCACGCAGCACCCCACCGTCCGACTCGCCGACCTCACCGACGACTTCACCGCCGATCCCTACTCCGCCTTCACCGCGCTGCGCTCCCGCGGTTCTGTCCACCACGTGCGTTTCCCCACCGGGGACGAGTCATGGCTTGTGATCGGGTACGAGGAAGTGCGCGCCGCGTTCGCCGACCCCAGGCTGCGCAATGACGTGCGGCACTCTGCCGACTTCGAGGACGACGGGCTGTACGCCGTGGGCCGCAACATGCTCCAGGTCGATCCGCCCGATCACACCCGCCTGCGGAGGCTGGTGGCCCGCGAGTTCACCGCCCGCCGCGTACAGGCGCTGCGGCCCCGCGTTCAGGAGGCGGCCGGTGCGCTGCTGGACGCCGTGGTCGCCGACGGCCGTGCCGACCTTGTGGCTGCATACGCCTATCCGCTGCCGCTCACGATCATCTGCGAACTGCTCGGCGTGCCAGACGTGGACCGGACTGCCTTCCGGGCGTGGTCCACGAAAGTCGTCGCCCTCGACGATGCGGAGCAGTCCGCCCGCGCCACGCAGGAGATGGCCGCATACCTCGCGGGGCTGGCGGAGGAGAAACGGCGGCTTCGGGACGCGGCCGAGAGCGATCTGCTGCACGCCCTGGTCCGCAGCCACGACGGGGACGGCGCCGACCGACTCACCCCGGAGGAACTGCTCGGCATGGCCTTCTTGCTGCTCGTCGCAGGGCACGAGACCACCGTCAACCTCATCGCCAACGCCGTCCACCTGCTGCTCGGCCATCCTGGGCAGCTCGCCGCCCTCCGCGCCGACCCCGAGTTGCTGAAGGGCGCCGTGGAGGAGACGCTCCGCTTCGAGTCGCCCGTACCGGCGGGCACCTACCGCTACACCGCCGAACCGATCAGCCTCGGCGGCGCCCGGATACCGGCGGGCGCGCGTGTCGTGCTCTCCATCGCCGCCGCGAACCGCGACCCCGCGCGCTTCCCCGCCCCCGAACGGTTCGACATCCGCCGCAATCCGGCCGCGACCCGTGCCCACCTCGCCTTCGGGCACGGCCTGCACCACTGCCTGGGCGCCCCACTGGCCCGCCTGGAGGCGACCCTGGCCCTGCGCATCCTGCTGGACCGCTTCCCCCGCCTGGTCTTCGACGGTGACGGCACACCGCGGTGGCGCACCAGTCTCATGCGGAGCCTGCGAGAGTTGCCGGTGCGCTGGTAGACGTGGGTCCCCGCCGCCGAGCACGAACGCCGATCTGTACATCGGGTCCCCCTTTCGACGCCGGTGGGCCTCATGCCCACAGCAACGAAGGGGGGAATGGTCCCTGTTTGCTCAATCGTCGGTAGCATCTGTACCGGGGAGCACTCTCCGGTACGGGGACGGGACGGAAAAGAAGGAGACGCGATGGGCGGCCACGCGCCGACTGGGCGCCGCGACGCGTTGCGCAACCGGAAGTTGCTGACGCAGACGGCCCGCGATGTCTTCGCCGAACAGGGGCTAGACGCTCCGCTCGACGTCATCGCTCGGCGCGCGGGTGTCGGCAACGCGACCCTCTACCGCCACTTTCCGACCCGCGCCGCGCTCGTGGACGAGGTCTTCCGGGATGCTCTCACCGAGACCATGGCCGCCGGCGCGCGAGCGCGCACCGCCGAGGACGCGTGGACAGGGCTGACGCAGTACCTGCACACCGTGTTCGCGACGCTTGCCGCAGACCGCGGCACCAACGACCTCATGACCACGAGCCTGGAAGGCGTGACCTCTCTGGAGGCCATCCACGCCCATAACCGCGACACCATCGCAGACCTGCTCCGCCGCGGCCAGGTGCAGGGCACCATCCGCCCAAACCTCACCACCGAGGACGTGCTCTTCGCCCTCGCGGCGCTGGGCCGGGTCGTGCCTGCGCTGAGCACCGTCGCCCCGGACGCTTGGACCCGCCCGCTTGCCTTGCTTCTCGACAGTTTCCGCGCCCACGCGGCCACGTCCACCCTGCCCGTGCCGCCCCTGACCTCCGCCCAGCTCGGCAACGTGCTCCTCGAGCTCGGCCCGCACCGGAGGCGTTGAAAAAGGCCGTGAGGGAGATCGTCCCCCTCACCCTCCCACGGTCACTTCAGCGTTTGCTACCCGACAAAGAGAAAGGGGAAATCCGCCCCAAACCGGCGCAATATCCCTGCTGGAAAGTAGCAACACCCAACGGCCAACTACCTGCGGAGCCATGAGCGAGCCTGGCCGTTTTCACGGCTCTGGCCGCGGTTGCGTGATGGCTATGACCAAGTGCGGATCTGCCGCACAGCTGGACTGGCAGCACCTCTCTGGGGCCATGTCTTGGCTGACAAACGGGAAGGCGAGCCGGGTTGGCTCAGACGGACGTTGCCCTGGCCCATGGGGGAGTTCATGAGGTCCCCCACGGGGACGTGGGCTGTGGCTTTCAGTAGCCGATGGTGAAGCGGCGCTGCACGAAGCGTGGCAGCTCCGCCTCATCGATCAAGGCGATGGCCGTGTCCTCCACCGAGATGCGGCTGCGGCCGTCAGCGTCCAGGACCGGCTGGTCGCCGCCGATTCGGAAGCGGCCGGTGCGCTCGCCGGGGCCGATCTCCTCCGCGGGGCTGAAGTAGGTCCAGAGCCGGTTTGAGGTCCGCAGGACGGCCAGGGCGTCGCGGTGACCGCGTACCGCTGCGGCGTATTCGCGGGGCAGCCCAAGCTGGTCGAGGGCGGCGTGCAGCAGCTCGTCGGAGTCTGCTCGCACCACTCCCGGTTCGATTTCGAGGCTGCCGGCGCCACCGATCACGATGAGCCGGGTCTGTGGGCGGCTCTCCAGAGCCTTCAGCAGGGCTCGCGCCGCTGTCGCATAGACGGTCGGGTCGGCGATCGAGCGCCGGACGGTGTCCGCGAAGTCCTTGGCCGCATTGCCCGGCTGGAATCCGCTGATCAGGACGTCGAGTCCGGGCAGGACGCCGGCGATGCTCTTCGGGTCAAGGACGTCGACGCTGGTCCAGGTGATGTTGTCGCGACGCTCCTCGCGCTGGGCCTGAACGGCGTCCCGGCTGAACGCCTTGACGTTGTGGCCGCGGTCGAGGGCCTCAGTGACGACTCGGCTGCCGATGGTGCCCGTGGCTCCGATGACTCCGATGTGCATGGTTCTCCCCTGTGCATGCCGAAGTGGGACGCCACTGATGGTGACGCCGTGAAGAAACTATACGCCGTGAAGTTTACGCATTGGGCTAAGTAAGTCGACGCTGTAGAGTGCGCGTTGTGACAGTCACGGGAAGCAGGGGAAGGCGCGAGCGGCTACGGGCCGAGACCACGGCCGAAATCAAGAAGGTGGCACTGTCGTTGATGGCCAAGGGTGGGCCGGACGCCATCACCCTGCGGGCCATCGCCCGCGAGATGGGCATGACCGCCAACGCCATCTACGGGTACTTCCCGACCAGGGACGACCTGGTCACCACACTGATCAACGACGTGTACACCGCCTTGGCCGACGCTGTGGACACGGCCTGGGAAACCACGCCCTCCGCCGATCCCGCCGTCCGGATCGAGGCATGGGCCAACGCCTTCCGGACCTGGGCCCTGGTCAACCCCCAGGGGTTCCGCCTCATCTACGGCGACCCCGTGCCCGGCTACCAGGCCCCCGAGGGAGGCCCCGCCCCGGATGCCGCACGCCGGGTCTGCACCGGGCTCACCGCCCTCGCGGCAGCCGCCTGGCCCCACACCCGGAACCTCTACCAGGACAGCATCTTCGACTGGTCCGACTTCGACCCTGGGCTCCTCGAGAAGGTGCGTCCCGCCTTCCCCGACCTGCCGCCCGCAGCCGTCGCCCTCGCCCTGCGCATCTGGGGGCACCTGCATGGACTGGTGTCACTGGAGGTCTACGGCCACATGCGCACCCAGACCACTAGCCCGGAGAAGCTCTTCCAGGAGGAACTCGCCCAGCTCATACAGACGCTGGGCATCCCACGTCGGCGCTGAGCGTCCCAAGCGCCGACAGGCTCTTTGAACTGCGGAATTGGGCATGCCCAAAGTGGGGGGATGGAGACGTTCGCGGCTCTGTCCGCAAGTTCCGTGAAGGTCATGGCTGGGTGAGGATGCGGGTCCGGAGGAGTTCGAACGAGGCCCGGCCATACATGGCCCGCTTGAGTGTTTTAACCGGGTTCACGTGGCCTTCGACCACCCCGGAGCTCCAGGGCAGGGTCAGTCCGGCGGTTACGGCGTCGAGGTCCTGGCGGAGGAAGCCGGCGAAGCCCTTCACGGGCTTCGGCGCGTCCTGTTCGGCCTGCCGGATCCACTCCAGCAGGAGGTATCCGCGCTGGTGGCGAACCAGGTCGGCGAAGGCTCGGGCGAGGTCGCAGGCCCGGGTGATGTCCGGACAGGCGAGCCGGACTTGAAGGAGGCGCTCGTCCTGGCTTTCGGTCGGTGTCTCTCGGGGCCGCATGATCCACGACGTGATCTTGCGAGGGCTCGGAATGTCGGCCCGGACCCGTTCTGCGGTGCCAGCGCGGAGGGCGGCGAGGTGTTCGCGGACAACTTGGCGGCTGCCGCGGTAGCCGCGAGCCTGGATCTCAAGGAACAGCCGGGTGCCGCTGACCTGGCCTTGCGCCTCAGTGAAGCGGGCGTTGAGGTATGCCTTGAAGGGCTCCAGGACGCCGTTGGGGCGGCGGTCACGGGCGGAGGCCAGCAGATCGTCGAGGTCGGTGTCGCGAAAGCGGCGCACGGTCTTGCGGTCGAGGTTCAGACGGCGGGCGATGGCGCTGACCATCCGGCGTTTCTCCAGCAGGCGGTGGATGTCCTCGTAGCGGTGGCGGGTGCGTTCGATGATCTGGGTGCGGGGCAGTTCCGCGGGCGGTAACAGCATCGGGGGCGGCTCCGGCACCTCGGTCACCGTCTCCTCCTCGGCGCGTTTGCGCAGGCAGTCGCGGTGCTGGCGACAGGTCTTCTCCACCGCGGCGGACAGGTTCTGCAGCAGCTGCCGGCGATCAGCGACTTCCAGGGCACTGGGGGCGGCTTCCTTGACCGCCTTGGTGTAGGCAGTGGCCCGGTCCCGGCAGGTGATCTCGGCTCCGGGATGCTCGGTGAGCCAGGCCGCGAACGTCTCGGAGGTGCGGTCGGGCAGCACGTCCACGACCCGGCCGGCCTCGACGTCGACCAGCACCGTGCCGTAGGTGCAGCCCTTGCGGAAGGCGAACTCGTCCACCCCGAGCACCCGCGGGGCACGGTCCGGCACCGCCGGCGCCGTCAGCAGCCTGAGCAGACGCGTCCGGCCCGCGGTCAGCCGCAGTCGGCGGCACAGCCGTGCGGCGGGACGGCCGCCGAGCTCGATCGCGATCGACCGCAGCCAGTCCGCCAACCCGGTACTGGAACGGCGGTAGCGCGTGGACGGACCCGGCACCTGCTCGACGAACGTCGTACGGGAACAGCTCTTCCGGTCGCAGAAGTACCGGCGCACCCGCAGCCGAACGATGACCCGGCGTGAGCCCAACGGCCGCTCATCCAGGGCGCGTTGATACGTGCTCTGCACGCGGCGGGCCTGCTTGCGACAGTTCGGGCACCGGCCTGGACGGGCCGTCGACACCGCCTCCACCATCAGGATGCCTGAGGAGTCGCTCACCCCCTCCACCCGCACATCGATCCCGGGAAACAGCACATCCTCGACCGTCTTGCTCTCCACGGCAGGAAGTACGCTGCCGAAACGATCCCGCGTTCCCGCCCTGACCTGGGGATTCACAGAACTGCGGACAGAGCCGTTTTCACAGGTCCGCATCAGTTGATGGGGCTATTTGAACTTCCCCAGCAGGTGCTCGGGGTGGCCTCAGAGTTGCTCGGCCTACTTCCCCCGACAGACCCGCGCTGACCTGCGGACGGGCGCCACACGGGCGGGGTCGCCCAGTAGCCGACCAGCACCAGGCCGGCGTCCTCGCCGACGGCCGGCTACGTGACTTCGGCCAGTTGCGTGGCTACAGCTTCGCTACCTGGTGCAGGGGGGAGGCGGTCCGATGGGGCGGCGACACGATGATGCCGTACGCCTGCGCTGTGGCTGTTGAGATTTCCGGTGTGTGCGTGAGCCCCGGTGACTACATCTACATGGACAGCGCCGGTGGCGTCGTGATTCCCTCCGCCAGCCTGCGGCGGGTGCTTGCCATCGCCGACGGCCATCGCCGGTTGGCCCGGCTGACGGGCGGGCCCAAGAGCATGAGCATGCCTCGGATCACGGAATTCGGCCCGGCGTGGGGCTCCGTGAGCAACCCGGTCGAGCCCGGGCACACGGTGCCCGCCCAAGCCATCTCCGGCCCGCCTCAAGGCAGAAGATGCTGGACAGCCACCCCCGTGATTGCCTGGTGATGGTGGGCTGGGCACGGCCTTTGGACCGCAAACCGGCATGCAGCGCCACAAGGACAGGAGTCATGACGCACTACACGGGGCTACCCGGAAATGATTGTCCCGGTCGGCCATGTCGAGGGGGCTTCACTGCCATCGATCGGCCCGGGAATGGCGCATCCGTTGTCATCTTGTTGATCGCTGTTCTTCGGCGGGGTGAAGTCATCTCCGATTCTCACGCAGGGCCGTTCGCGTCCCTTGGCCTTGTGCGCAGTGGAGACGGTCACCTCGGCCTGCTACTCGGGGGTGAGTCCGGAAACAGCCTCGTGGACGGCGTCGGTGCCGTGCTTGTCGACGAGGTCGACCAGGGCTGCATGTCGCGTCCGGCCGGATCGGCGGCGTGCGTTCAGGCGGCGGAACTAGGAGCTGTCCGGCCGATCACAGTCGTGGGCGGTCCGGCATGATGCCGGGGTGAGCATCATCGTCGAGTTCTTCGCGGCTCCGGATGACACGT
>NZ_JBVKBA010000063.1:0-18031 GCF_055639175.1 Streptomyces sp. NPDC107546
CGAGTACATCCGGTACGCGGGCGACGCTCCGCCTTGCGATGCACCGCACCGGACGCCGCGAGCTTTCCGGCGAACCTTTCCGGCCACAGCACTAGCTCCACTCATCAGGCCCCCTTGGAGTCGATCATCTAGGCTGGCGCGGTGACTGATGAGCAGGAGCGGGTGCAGCCGTCGGGAGTGTGGGCCACGGCGGTGGGGGTGGCCAGGGTGCGGGCGCTGGAGACCGAGCGGGAGAACGCGCTGTTCCGCGACCCACTGGCACAGGCCTTCGCCACCGCCGGCGGGCTGGGGCCCTCCTCGCCGTCGCTGCCCGGTGACGAGGCCGCGCGACGCCGCCGGCTGGGCGTGGCGTTCTCCATCGTCATCAGGACGAAGTTCCTCGACGACCTGTTGCAGCAGGCCTCCGCGTCCGGGATCCGGCAGGTCGTGCTACTCGGCGCCGGCATGGACAGCCGGGCCTTCCGGATGGACTGGCCCGAGGGCACCCGGCTGTTCGAGGTCGACACCGCCGCGCCACTGGACTTCAAGGCTTCGGTGCTGCGCCAGGAGCGGGCCGTCGCACGCTGCGAGCGGATCACCGTCGCGGTGGATCTGCGTGAGGACTGGCCAGGCGCGCTGGCCGCCGCAGGGCACGACCCGGCGGTGCCGACCGTGTGGATCGCCGAAGGACTGCTGATCTATCTGCCCGAGGACGCGGTGGAGCTGCTGCTGGCCCGGATCAGCGCGCAGTCGGCGGCAGGCAGTCGGATGGGGCTGACGTTGGGCTCGCGCGGCGTGATCGAGCGCTTCGGCGCGGACGCCGTGCCGGGATCGGCGGCGTCCATGTGGGTCTCGGAGATGCCCGACGACCCGGTGGGCTGGCTGGCCGGGCACGGCTGGGAGGCCGACAGCTACACCCTGCGCGAGCGCGCTGCCGCCTACGGCCGCCCGATCAGCACCCCGCCGCAGCGCGAGGAGCGGCCCGGCGGACTGATCTCGGCGGTCCGCCGACAGAGCGCGTCCCGGTTCCCTAGATGATCGATTCCAAGGGGGACTGATGAGTGGAGCCAGGTTCATGCGCGGCCAGCCGGTCATGCGCGCACCGACCGCCTACGACCACTAAACCCCTTGGAATCGATCATCTCGTAGGGCTCCGATAGGTGTGCCTGTCAGTCCTGTTTGGGGCATGTGGGTGATGTGGATGCACATGAAGTGAACCGGGCTCGGGCGCAGTTGGCGTTATTCGTCGCTGATGCGTTCGCGTCGGTGCCGCGCAAGGATCAGCGGGCGAAGAGTGACTGCTATCTGCGGGGGCTGATGCTGGAGGGGCGGCGTGAGTCGATCCAGCCGATGGCGGAGCGGCTGCCGGATGGCAACGAGCAGAACCTGCAGCAGTGTGTGAACCAATCGACCTGGGATCCGGTGAACAAGCACAAAGGGTCCGTCAGTAAGTTGACGGACCCCATGCAAGATTGAGGCTAGAACCTCTGCCAGGTGAGCGAGGATCCTGTTCGGCTTGAAAGCACAGGCCAGATGCTGTGTTTGCTGTACCCGGACAGGTCCAGAGTGAGGTTCAGTGCCGCGGGATTGTCTGTGGGAAAGGCAAGCTCGGCGGCGAGAGTGAGCCTCCGTCCGTGTGCTCGGTTTCTATGGGCACGCTTCAGACCAACGACCGCAGTGCGGAACCCAAGCCAAAAAGCCGTCGGCGGATTGGCCAGGTAGGCGGCATCGACCGCGTAGAGAGCTGGGATCATGGCCCGTGTAACCCGTAGATCGAGGCGAAGGTCTTGCTCCTTTCCCTCGCTCAGGTCCCATTCACCCCTCCAGGCCCATAGTGCTCCCTTAAGGACTGCCTTTCCGAAGCCGCTCGTCTCGCGCCAACGGAACTTGAAGCTGCCGTCTCGGGAGAGGTCCCAGGCTCCCTTCAGGGCGCCTCTTTCAGGTTGGAAGTCGTGGATCCAGCATCCGGCTATGCGGGATCTTGCCTCTACGAGCCGTTCGGCCTCCACGTGCCCACCCCCTCGGTGCCCGATCAAGCTTTCCGACGGCCCTGGGGATGAGCAATCGAACGCGAGAGCCAGTGGAGGCAGCCGCAGGTGCTCGGTAGCAAGATGTAGCGCTCGTGTGTCGGTGTGCGCTGGTGGCGCACGCCCAGCGGTTCGGCCGTCTCGCGCAACTCGTCAAAGCGTGTTTGTCAGCTTGCGGTCCTCATGACAGCGGCCAGCCCGAGGCTCCGCACGCCGACGGGCAGGTGATCGTGGACATCGACGGCGTGCTGGTGCCGTCCCACTCCGACAAGGAGGGCGCCACACGGACCTGGAAGAAGACCTACGGCCACCACCCGCTCATGGCCTTCGTCGACCACGGACGCGGCGGCACCGGAGAGCCGGTCGCGGGGCTGCTGCGGCCAGGCAGGGCAGGCAGCAACACCGCCGCCGACCACATCGAGACCACCCGCCTGGCACTGGCCCAGCTGCCGGGGAAGTTCCGGCGCGGCCGGCGCACCCTGATCCGCACCGACTCCGCCGGCGGTACCCACAAGTTCCTGGACTGGCTCACCGCGCGCGGGCGGTGGCTGTCGTACTCGGTGGGCATGACCATCACCGAGCAGATCCATCAGGCGGTGCTGCAGACTCCCGCCTCGGCGTGGACACCGGCCGTCGAACCCGGCGGTGAGATCCGTGACGGTGCCTGGGCCGCCGAACTCGCTGGAGATGTGCTGGACGGCTGGCCCAAGGGCATGCGGCTGATCTTCCGCAAAAGTGTTGAGAGTTGCTGCGCGGCACGAATGCGCAGGTCGCATTGCTCTCAATCCCGGTTCTTCCCCCTCGACGAGGGTTTCGGGACACCGGCGGTGGGGCGCAAGGTCTGCCGGTGTTCCATAACGCCCATCCCGGCTCATGGGACGCAGGCCCCATGGCCGACCGCTCCTCGCGGACCGGCGGGCGTCTAATGATCTGCGTGCTGCCCGTGCGAGGTCTCGGGCTGCCGTATCCATGCAACCAGTAGCCGAAGCGCCTCTTCGGAGCTGGAGCCTGCCTCGGCGGTGTAGACACTCAGCCGCTGGTCCGGGTCGGCGGGCAGGGTGAGGGACTCGTAATTGAGGGTGAGCGGGCCGACGATCGGGTGGTGGAAGTGTTTGCTGCCATGCGTGTGCCGATACACGTTCTGGTCGGCCCACCAGCGGCGGAAGTCCTCATCCGTGATGGAGAGTTCGCCGACGAGTTCGGCCAGCAGCGGATCGTGGGGATGGCGTCCGGCGTCACGCCGCAGCGAGGCGACAATGTCCTGGGCGTGGGTTTCCCAGTGGGTGTACAGCGACCGGGCCGTCTCGTCGCAGAACATGAACCGCACCAGGTTCCGTTCGCGGTGCGGCAGCGCGTCGAAGTCGGTGAGCAGCGCACGTGCCATCCGGTTGGACGCAAGTACGTCCAGTCGCCGCCCCAGCACAAGAGCGGGGGTGTGCTCGAGGATCCGGAGCAGGTCGCGCAGCCCCGGGCGGACCGGCTGCGGACGCGTCGGCGTGCGGCGGGGGCTGCCGGCGGCGGGCTTGGCGAGCTGGAACAGATGGGCGCGTTCGACGGGATCGAGGCGTAGCGCGCGGGAGATCGCGTCCAGCACGGTCCCGGAGACGTTCAGTCGGCGTCCTCGTTCCAGGCGTACGTAGTAGTCGACGCTCACCCCCGCCAGTTGCGCGACCTCTTCGCGGCGCAGTCCTGGCACTCGCCGAGAGCCGCCGTCGTCGGACAGGCCCGCCTGGCGCGGGGTGATCCGTGCCCGCCGGGAACGGAGGAACTCACCGAGAGCTGTGTTGCGGTCCATGCCGTTCACGATAGGGCCCAAGAGCGGCCCGACGGCCCGCGAAAGGGGGACTGGCAGTCCCCCGGTCCGGCTGTCCCCGGGGCGAAGCGGACCCCTCGGAAGTCGATCAGCAGCCGATTCCGGTGCTGAAGTGGAACGTGTCGGGACCGACCGGGGCCTAACCACCCCCCGGTCGGCCGCTGTTCGCATCGCACGAAGGGAACTCCTGTGTCGGACACCAAGACATTCCTGATCACTGGCGTCAGCACCGGCCTGGGCCGCGCACTCGCGCGCGCGGCGTTGGCCGCGGGCCACCGGGTGGTGGGCACAGTGCGCACGCTCGCCGACGCACGGGCCTTCGAGGCGCTCGCCGGTGACGCGCACGCCCGCATCCTGGACGTGACCCACCATGACGCCGTGGACACGGTCGTGGGCGAGACCGAGCGCGATCTGGGCCCGATCGACGTACTCGTCGCCAACGCCGGGTACGGCCATGACGGACTCTTCGAGGAGTCGTCGATGGATGACCTTCGCCGTCAGTTCGAGGTGAACGTCTACGGAACCGTGGCGGTGATCAAGGCCGTGCTGCCGCACATGCGGGAGCGCCGTTCGGGCCACATCATCGCCGTCACCTCGATGGGCGGACTGATCACCATGCCGGGCCTCAGCTTCTACCACGGCAGCAAGTTCGCGGTGGAGGGCATCCTCGAAACGCTCGGCAAGGAGGTCGCCGATTTCGGCATCCATGTCACCGCCGTCGAGCCGGGCAGTTTCCGGACCGACTGGGCCGGCCGCTCGATGAACCGCGCACCCCGTGTGATCGCCGACTACGACGAGCTCTTCGAGCCGCTGCGCGCCCGGCGCATCCACGGCAGCGGGCACCAGCCGGGCGACCCGGACAAGGCCGCGGCCGCGGTGCTACTCATCGTGGCGGCCGACCAGCCGCCGACGCGCCTGCTGCTCGGTACCGACGCGCTTCGGCTCGTTAAGGCCGGACGCGACGCCTTCGAACGCGAGATGCTGGCATGGGCCGAGCTGTCGGCCTCCACCGACTTCGACGACGTCAGCCGGTCCGCCTGACGTCGCTCGCTGTCGGGGCCCCAGCGCGGAGACTCGCCGACGGCCGTCATCACCAAGCCGGCCCGCTCTTGGTCCACCACAGCCGGACCTGCTCGTAGCCGGTCACGCCCCCCAGCGCCTCCTGGTAACCGGGTGGAGGTCAAAACTCAAGTTCAGTGCGTGTTTCTGATCCCCGCGCCTCTCTGGCTGCCCTCGGGGCCAGCAATCCGAGTGCAGCTGGCGCCACTCTGCCGATACGGTCTGCGAGTGACCGTATCGCGCGTTGCGGCATAGGCTCTGTCGGTTGATGTGCCTTCCTGCAGTCGGCCAAAGCTGCGCTTCCTCCCACGTGCTCCGGCCTTTGGGAGCTTGCGGAGCAGGGGGTCGGCGGCGCGGGCAGCTTCCGTGCCAGGCGCTCCTTTCTGGAAGTCCCTGGCACGGTGCGGCCGGATCGGACGGCGGCATCTTCGGCGCCAGGTCCGCGGCGGCATCGCCGCCGAGACCCTTCGCGGTCCATGGGGTGGCCTCAGCAGGGTTGAAGGCTGGGTGTCTGACATCTGGGGCACGGCGTCGCCTGTGCAGCGGAGCGCCTGCTCGTTGCCCGGCGGGCTCCCCGCCTTGGGTCTTCGAGCAGGCCGGAGACGTTGCGGGCGCCGACCGGGCTGCGTCGGCGGCCTTCTGTGGGCCACGGCCGTCGATGAGTGTCGTCTGGTCCGCTCCCGTGCGGTGGGCGCCGACGGGGGGAAGACGACTGCGTCTTGACCGGCCACATTTGCGGCGATTTCGCGTCGGCGATCAGGTCGCCGCTGACCGGTGCGGCGCCTGCGGCCGGACGGTGTCCGTCTGCGCCGGACTGCGGTGCAGACGGACACCTTGTCGTCTCAGGGGTCCTGGGTGTCGTGGACTCCTTCGACGATGAACACGCGGTAGTCCGCACCGGCCCGGCGGTGGGGGAGCGCTGCCTGGTAGGCCGGGCTCTCATACCATGCCCGCGCGTCCGCAACGCTCGGGAAGCGATGGATCAGCACACCGTCGAACGGCGCACCCTCCAGGGTTTCGATCGCCCCGTATCCGACGAGGGGTGTCACCTCGTGGCCTGCCCGGGCCTCCCGGGCCGAGCCAGCGTAGAGGGCCAGCTCGGCCGGGTCGGTCACGCGCTCGCGGAGCATGACCACGTAGGCGCTCACACGCGGCCCTTGTTGACCAGCTCGATCAGGGCGTCGGCTGCAGGAGCGGAGGACGCCGGGTTCTGCCCGGTGATCAGCAGACCGTCCTGCAGGACATAGGGCTGCCAGTCGCCGGTCTTGGAGTAGACGCCTCCGAGCTTGGTGAGTTCGTCCTCGACCAGGAAGGGGACGACGTCGGTGAGCTGGACGGCCTCCTCCTCAGAGTTGGCGAATCCGGTGACCTTCTTACCCGAGACCAGCGGGGTGCCGTCCTCGTTGACGGTGTGCCGCAGGACGCCGGGGGCGTGGCACACCAGTCCCACCGGCTTGCCGGATCGGAGGGTGGTTTCGATCAGCCGCGCGGAGACGGTGTCCTCGGCCAGGTCCCACAGCGGTCCGTGCCCGCCGGGGTAGAAGACCGCGTCGAAGTCGCCGGCCGAGACCGCGTCGAGGCGCACGGTGTTCGCCAGTGCGTCGGTCGCCTCCGGGTCGGCCTCGAAGCGCCGGGTGTCCTCGGTCTGGAAGTCGGGTTCGTTGCTCTTGGGGTCCAGCGGCGGCTGTCCGCCCTTCGGCGAAGCGAGGGTGATCTCCCAACCGGCCTCCTTGAAGCGGTAGTACGGCGCCGCCAGCTCCTCCAGCCAGAACCCGGTCTTACGGCCGGTGTCCCCCAGCTCGTCGTGCGAGGTGAGAACGATCAGAACCTTCATGACACACTCCTTGTTAGAGTAGACCAGTCTACTATTAGGGTGAAGGAGTCCCCACGACCGGATCGGGCATGGGGGCCTTCTACACGTGGGGCCTTCTACAGGTGCAGCAGCTTGCGGGTCACCGCTGTGGCGGTGTCGAGCGGGGCCAGGCTGCGATGGATCTTGGCCATGACGCTCGCCCCGAGCCACATGTCGTACAGGGCCTGCGCGACGTCGCGGGCCTCACCGTCGACCGAGAGAGAGCCGTCCTCCAGGCCGCTGGTGATCGTGCGTTCGATGCGGCCGACGATTGCGCTCGTGCCCTCCTTCAGAGCCAGACGCATCGACTCGGACAAGTCCGCGACCTCGGCGCCGAGTTTCACGGCCAGGCACTTGCCCTGGCACTCCTCGATGCTCTGCGTCTCCCGCCACTGCTGCCAGTAGGCCATCAGCCGCTCGGCCGCAGACTGGCCGGAGTGGGCGAGAACACCGTCCATGTCCGTGAGGTAGTCCGCGAAGTAGCTCTTCAGGATCGCTTCACCGAAGGCGTCCTTCGAGGCGAAGTAGTGATAGAAGGACCCTTTCGGCACGCCGGCCTCTGCGAGCACCTCATTGATGCCGACAGCCGAGTAACCCTTGCGGGCCATGATCCGCTGGGCGGTATCGAGGATGATCCGACGAGTGTCTGTGGTGCGCGCGGCGACTGGCATGCGGAAAACTTAACACCTGAGTAGACCAGTCGTCTAGTAGCCCCGAGCTGCCCGGCTACTCGGTTACATCGGCGTCCTCCGCTGCCGCCGCAGCGTGAGCGGCGTTTTCGGTATCCGGGCCGCAAACCGCTGCGGGGCCGGGAGGTGTTGTGCGGGGAGTACCTGCCTCAGGAACTCGGCTTCGGCTCGGGCATGACGTGCTGGCGCGATTGTGATCGTCCTGTCACCCGGCACCCGCCGGTCCGGGTCGAGCCCGCCCTGGCATGCGACGACCTCAGCCTGCTCGGCCGTTGGCAGGTGCAGGTTTCCGGGGCCAGCTGGGCGTGGCGCCTTTGCGGGCCGGGCGCCTGGTCATGAGGGTGATGGCCGCCCCGGTGATCAGTGTTTCGGAGTGCTGGATGAGCCGTTCGTAGTCCCTTGCGTGGCGGCGGGCGTGCATCATCCAGGCGAGCGACCTCTCGACGACCCAGCGGTGGGGCAGCACGATGAAGCCGGAGGCGTCCTTGAGTCGGTCGACCGGCTTGATGGTCGGGTTGAGGTGCTGTTTCGTCCAGTCGACGAGCTTCCCGGCGCAGGCGGAGTCGGCCCACACGATCGTGATCTCGGGGTGCATCAGGCGGAGGAACTCCATGCTCCGTTCGATGTGCATGATGGTCGGGGCGACGGGGCTGGTGCGCTCGAAGTCCTCGCGGGCCTGGGCCGGTTGCACTCATTCCGGGCATGGTTGACCTGGAACCGGGCGGTGTCGTCGCTCATCGCCCTGAACGCGACGTCCGGCCTGCGCAGCAGGCTGGTCGCGGCCGTCGCCGCGACCGACTCGTCTCCTGCGCAAAGTGCGCGGACGCGTCATCCGCATCGGCCGTGAAGCCTTACGGTGCCTGCTGCTGCGCCGCAATGTCACATTCCAGCGCACCAAGACCTGGAAGGAGTCCCCCGACCCCGACCGCGGGGCCAAGCTCGACCGCATCGAGCAGGTGCTGGACCGCTTCCCCGACCGGGTGTTCGTCTTCGACGAGTCCGGGCCCCTGGGAATCCGGCCCACCGGGGGCTCGTGCTGGGTGAAGCATGGCAAGCCCAACCGGCCGCCGGCGACCTACTGCCGCACCCACGGCGTCACCTTCGCCAGAACAGGTGGTGCGTCACGCCGCTCGGGCTGGGCACGACTTCCAGGTGGAACCGGTCGCGCAGCTCATCGGGGGACTCCCAAAGGCGTAGTCCGGTCCCGAGCTTTACCGGCGAGACCGCCACATGCATGGTGTCGATGAGGCCGGCGTCGAGGAACTGCCGGATGGTGGTGACCCCGCCGCCGAGTCGGACGTCCTGGCCTTGCGCCGCTTCCCGCGCACGTTCGAGGACCGTGGCCGGGTCGCCGTCGACGAAGTGGAACGTGGTGTCGGAGAGCGTGAACGACGGACGCTCGTGGTGAGTCATGACGAACACCGGAGTGCGGAACGGGGGCTCCTGCCCCCACCAGCCGCGCCACTCATGGTCCTGCCAGGGCCCGCGCTGGGGGCCGAACTTGTTGCGGCCCATGATCTCGGCACCGATGTTGCGTGCGAAGTCCCGCGTGAAGTAGTCGTCGAGGCCCCGGCTCCCACCGGGATCCGTACGCATGGGCCAGCTCGCCGTGGCTCCGGCCCAGGAGAACAGCCTCTCGGGATGGTCGAGGCCGAACGGCCGCTCGAGACTCTGGTGCTCACCGGCACCGATGCCGTCACTCGAGACATTGAAGTTCATCACTCTCAGCAGTTGATCCACGTCTGTCCTCGTCAGGTCATGTCGCGTCATCGTGCGGCGAGGCGCCGCACATCATGACGTCGAACGGGACGTGGCCGGATCGACAGCGGCCCGCAACTTTTTTCCAAGGCACGTCAGGAAGCGACCGTATTGGCGTACCGGGATCCAGTGGGAGTACGTGCCGCAGGAGTTGGGCTTCGGCTCTGGCGTGACGTGCTGGCGGCGCCTGGCGGCCTGGAACGAGGCCGGTGTTAGGACAGGCTGCACCAGGTGCTGCTCAGGGAACTGCGGTCGAAGAACAAGCGGGACTGGTCGCGGGCGGTGATCGATTCCTTCCACGTCCGGGCCTCTCGAAGGGGCCCAAAAGCGTCCCAGCCCGGTCGACCGCGCACGGCCGGGCAGCAAGCACCACATCCTCACCGACGGGCAGAGCATCCCGCTCGTGGTGTCGCTGACCGGCGGGAATCGCAACGACGTGACTTAGCTCTTGCCCCTGCTCGACAAGGTCCCACCGGTTGCAGGCGTCGTCGGCAGGCCGCGCCGACGGCCCGACATGCTCTTCGCGGACCGCGGCTACGAACGCGAAGTCGACGCGAGTAGAATTCGCGCCTCCGGATGCCCTGGCACCTCCAGTGGCGAGGCCGAGCCCTTCGAGTCCGACAGAGCGGGGCGGTCATCGGGTCGCGCTCGGTCAGGGCCCGTGGTTCGCAGTCTCACCAAGCGGCGCCTTCGAGCAAGGTCGATACTGAGAAAAGTGAACATGAAGGACATGTCGACGAGCGGCTCCACGGACGGACGCAGGACGCCAATCGTGGACGTTCTGGTGGTTGGGGCCGGCCCGACCGGGCTCCTGCTCGCGGGTGATCTCGCCAGGTCCGGAATCGATGTCATGGTGTTGGAGCGACGCGGTCGCGAATCCGACTTGAGTCGCGCCTTCAGTGTCCACGCACGAACCCTGGAGCAGCTCGACGCCCGAGGCCTGGCAGACGAACTCATCCGTATCGGCACACCAGTCCCGCGGTTGCGTCCGTTCGGCCGGATCAGTATTGACTTCTCCAGGCTCCGCACACGCTTCCCTTTCATGCTCATCGCTCCTCAGTGGCAGGTCGAACGGGTCCTGCTGCGCCGGGCTGAGGAAGCGGGCGTCCCGATACGGCGTGGGGCTCGGGTCACAGGGCTACGGCAGGACCCGCGCGGCGTCGACGTGGACGTGCGCCATCCAGACGGGGCTACGGCCACTCTTCGGGCCCGCTATGTGGTCGGCGCGGACGGGGCACGCAGCAGCGTCAGGCAGAACCTGGGCATGCCGTTCCCCGGCAAGTCGGCCGTCAGCTCCGTGATGCTGGCCGACGTGCTGCTCGAGCGCACCCCGGACCAACTTCTTCATTTCGCCTCAGATGAACACGGTTTCACCTTCCTCGCACCCTTCGGAGACGGCTGGTACCGGGTCATCGCCTGGGACCGGCACCGGCAGTTGCCCGACGACGCGCCAGTCACATTGGAGGAAGTACGGGACATCACGAGGCGAACCATCGGCGATGATCTCGGGATGCACGACCCTCGTTGGCTTTCCCGCTTCCACAGCGACGAACGACAGGTACCCCGCTATCGGCAAGGAAGGGTGTTCCTCGCAGGCGACGCCGCACACGTCCACTCGCCGGCCGGCGGCATGGGCATGAACACCGGTATCCAGGACGCCGCCAACCTCGGCTGGAAATTGGCAGCCGTTCTGCACGGCTGGGCTGGCGATGCACTGCTGGACAGCTACCACACGGAGCGTCACCCGGTGGGACGAATGGTATTGCGCGTCAGTCACGCACTCCTCACGGCCGTCATCACCCGGTCACCCGTAGTCCGCGCGCTGCGGGCCTCGGTGGCCGCCGTCGCGCATCAGCTGGGTGTGGTGGAGGCGCGTGCGGCACGCGGCATCTCCGGCGTCGGGATCGCCTACCGTGCACCCCGGGGCTCCCATCGGCTCGCCGGACACCGGGTGCCGGACCTCCGCCTGGCAGGCGAACCGGCTCGGCTGTATGAGGCGCTGCATCAGGGCAAATTCGTGCTGGTGGGCCGCGGGGTTGCTGCGACTGCCGCGCCGTGGGCGGGGCGGGTAGTGGCAGTCTCCCCAGCGGCCGGCCTGCACGCCACAGTACTGGTCCGGCCCGACGGGTATGCCGCTTGGGCGGCCGAGGATCCCAACTCGAACGAGCTGCGCAAGGCCCTGACGCGATGGTTGGGCGAGGTCGGCCATCACACGGCGTGAACGGACAGCGCGCTTGGTTTTCAGGTCGGAGTTGCCTTTGTGGGTCACGCCCGGAAATGAGCCTCCGTTCCCTCGACGAGGCAGAGAAGTATCTGCTTGATCGCTCTGCCGTCATGCATGGCGGTGCACCAGGCTGTCGCAAGGCGCTGCCGCTGCAGGCGACGCACCGCCGGTCAAGAGCTCCCGCGCGTACGCGGCCAGTCAGCTCGCTACATTCAGGAACGGGCCCCGGCCAGTTGCGAGAGTGAATCCACCGGGAGTAGCGGGTCTCCTCGGTGGCCGTCTGGTGGGCCAACCCCCGGGCTGCACGCCCGCCTTGCCGACTGCGGATTGCGCCGACAGGGCGCCGAAGGCACCCCTGGGCTCGCTCTCCGGCCGAGGGGAGCCGGCACAGGGCGGTGTGATGCTGCCGATCAGAGCGTTTTGATGAGGCCGCCGTCGATCGTGAAGTCGGCGCCGGTGATGTTGGCGGTGCGGTCGCTGGCGAGCATCAGAACGAGGTCGGCGACCTCGTCGGGGCGGGTGAAGCGACCGGTGGCGAAGCCTCCCAGGCTCTTGATCGCCTGGTCCACGGCTTCCTCGCGCTCGACGCCCATGACGGCTGCGATGGTGTCGGCCATGCCGCCGGGACCGGTCCATATGTCGGTGGTCACAGGGCCGGGCGCGATGGTGTTGACGCGTACACCCTGCGGGGACACCTCCTTGGACAGAGCCTTGGAGAAGTTCGTCAGGGCCGCCTTGGAGGCCGTGTAGTCGATGACGCCGGGGTCGGGCAGGAAGGCGTTGACCGAGCTGATCGTGACGATCGAACCGCGCGAGGCGAGCAGTGCGGGAAGAGCGGCACGTGAGGCGCGCACTGCGCTCAGGAGGTTGACGGTCAGGGTCTCGAGCCACTGTTCGTCGGTGACGGAGGCGAAGCCGCCCGGCCGTGGCTGGACCTTGCCGACGTTGTTGACCAGGACATCAATACCGTCGAGCCGTTCCACAGCGGTTTTGATGAGCGTTTCCACGCCGCCCGCCGTCGCCAGATCGGCGGTCACCGGGATCACGGTTCCGGATGCCGCCAGCTCGGCGAGTTCAGGGCTGGTGGTACGGGCGCCGGCCACGACGCGGGCGCCTTCATCGACGAAGGCTCTGGTGACGGCGAGTCCGATGCCGCGGCTTGCGCCCGTGACGACGACGGCCTTGTCCTTCAGGTGCAGATCCATGATGTCTTCCTTGTTCCTTCGATGCGCTTGCGTGGTGGACAGCGGGTGTGGTGCCGGCGGTCAGAGGCCGGCCGTGGCGGACCGGTCGGTGATGCCCTGGCGGGCCAGCCAGCCCAGAGCGCAGTCGGCGACGGCTCGCCAGCCCTGGTCGACGACCAGCGAATGGCCGCGGTCCGGGAACTGCTTGAGGTCGGTGGTCGCCGTCGAGTCCCCGTACAACTTGTAGGCGGCACGAGTGACGACGTCCGGCACGGTGTGATCGAGCTGGCCCGACATCAGCAACAGGGGCCCCCGACGGGCGTTGCCGGTGTCGACCGCGGCCGGTGAACTACGGCTGAAGTTGGCGAAGGCTGCTTCGAACAGTGGTCGCCCCGGGGCGGGGATGGAGTGTGCCTCGAACAGGGCGTCGGATTCCTGCTGCGGGATGGCGTTGCCGAACGCGTAGCGGAACTGCGCCGCTGTCAGGGAAACCGTCCGGGACCGATTGGCAGGGTTACGGAGGACCGGTGAGGCCGAGCGCAGCTGTGTGAACGGCAGGGGTTTGACCCCCTTGATCGGCGCCGGGTCGATCGCCACGGCGGCCCGTCCCAGGCCCAGTCCGAGGAGCTTCTGGGCGATCAGACCCCCGAAGGAGTGTCCGATCAGCACGGGTTCGGCCGGCAACGCCTCGATGAGAGTTGCATAGTGCTCGGTCACCTCGTTGATGCCCGCTCCGGCCATGGTCTCCGGGTGTGACCGTGCGTCGGGCACGTTGTCCGGTTCGCCGGGCCAGCCGGGGGCGAGCGGGGCGAATCCCTCGGCTTGCAGCAGCTCCAGCCAGGGGTACCAGGAGGAGGAGTGCAGCCACAGCCCATGGATCAGGACGACGGGGGTGCGCTGGTCCGTCATGAGAGCCTCCTTCCGACGGAGGACCGCGTGATGCGATCTCCTGTGGTGCTCTCCAATGTGCCGCCAGCGTCATCCCGGTCGGCTCAGTCAGATGACGCAAACGCTGGGGTTGGGGCACGACTGAGGGCCAGGCGCTCCGCGGCGCCCTCGTTGCCTTGGACGGCACGGCGCCTTTGGTCGGCACGGCCTGCTGTGAGCGTACGCCGGACGCATGATGCCGTCGGGAATTCACACCTCGTAGGGCGGAGGGGCGCTTGTGTCGGCGTCGAGGGCGTCGCGGAGCGCGGCGCGGCTGGTGATCCCCAATTTCGGGAAGATCCGGTACAGATGTGAGCCGACCGTGCGGGGAGACAGGAACAGCTTCGCGCCGATCTCCTTGTTCGTCAGTCCGGTAGCCGCGAGCTCGGCGATCTGCCGCTCCTGCACGGTCAGCGACTGCCATCTCTCGCCACGCGCGCCGAATGCGGCGCCGGCAGCGGCGAGCTCTGCACGGGCCCGCTCGGCCCACGGCAGGGCGCCGAGCTCGGTGAGGACGCGCAGGGCCTCCTCGAGCTGCTCCCGTGCTGCCCTCGTCTCATGGTCGCGGCGCAGTCGTTCACCGTAGCCGAGACGGATGCGGGCGGTCTCGAAGGGGAACAGAGCGGCACCTGGCAGCGCGAGAGCCTGCTGGTACAGGCTCGAAGGCTGATCCTGTGACGTCATCGCCACTGCCGCAGCGGTGACGAGCGCCAAACGCGGGGAAACGGCGGGCAGCCCGCAGGCCACGGCCGCCTGCACGTGACGGCGGGCCTCGTCGAGGTGTCCGCTGCGCACGGCTGCTTCCACGAAATCCAGCAGGGTGCGCGGCGCCTGCTGGGTATGGCGTGCGAACTCGCCGGGTGCCGTGATGCCGGTCGCGAAACGGTAGGCGGTCGCATAGTCGGCGCGAGCCAGCCCCGACATGGCACCGACGGCGTCCGCGTACTGGGTCAGGTATCCGATCCCGCGGGGCCGGGCCCAGGCCTCCACTGACATGCGATGACCGTCGGCCGTATCGGTGTCGCCGCGGCAGGCGGCGACCATGGCGAGAAACGCGCGGTACTGATGGTGGAAGAGCGCGTAGCCGTGCCGTGCGGTCAGTTCCAGCCCACGGCGGCCCGTCTCCTCGGCCTCAGCCCAGCGGCCTGCCCCCATGTGGTCCAGCATCACGAGCTGGAGCAGAGTCATGGCGTTTCCGGCGGCGCCTGCCTCTCCTTCCCGGGCCACCAGGCGGGTCAGTACGGTGCGAAACTCATCAAGCGCGTCGAGGTAGTAGGCGCTGACCAGCAGTCGCATGGCGTCCCATGGCCGGTCGGACGTCGCGCGGACGAACTCCTGGCGCAGGCGCTCGACGCCGCCTGCGCCCCGGCGGACCACGTCGCCCCAAGTGTCGCGGTAGAGAAGGCTGGCTGACCCCGCGGGATCGCCCGGGTCGCAGAAACGGTCCACACAGGACTCGGTGATCGTCCAGGTGGCGGTGTCGGCCGCGAAAAGGGAGATCACCAGCAGGAGGTTGATCAATCGCTCCACCGTCGGCTTGTCCCTGACCGGGTCCAGCCCTTCCAAGGCCGCGACGACTTCCCGATGCGTGGTGCGCACTTCACCGTCCCTGTACAGGGCGGCGTAGCACTCAGCGACGACCACGTCGGTATGAGCCCTGCCCGCGCTTTCCGACAGCTGTTGTGCCCGTTCGAGCTGGGCCGACTGTCCGGCGACGAAGGCTGCCTCCGCCAACCGCCGGGACCGCTGCTCGGGCCGCTCGCTGAGCTGAGCGGCCCGCTCCAGCCAGCTCACCGCGACGGAAGAGGCTCCTCGCCTGGTCGCAGCTTCGGCGGCCTGCTCCAGCAGCGCGGCTACGCTCTCGTCCGGGTCCACCGTCGCCTCGGCGAGGTGGTGCGCCCGCCGCTCCTGGTCGTGCGGATAGAGCGCGGCGAGTTCGGCGTGGGCCGCCCTGCGGCGGTTGGGCGAGGAGAGCTGGACGACCGCAGATCGGACGAGTGGGTGCCGGAAGCCGAGCTGGCCGGTTGCCGGGTCGACCACCAGCAGACCGCGGCCGATCGCCTCGTCGACATCACCCAGCCGCCGTTCCAGTGCGGGACGGCGGGGCCCGGACACGGAGGCAAGGCCGTCCAGGGCGGCCAGCAGCAGAGCATCCTGATTGGCGGGCGTCAGTTCGGAGATCCGGTGCCCGTACAGATTCTCCAGGCGGCGCGTGAGGGGCAGCGGAGATGCCTGTTCGGCAGGGGTCGCAGGCATGCGGTCGGCCATCTTGGGCAGCTCGACCAGCGCGAGCGGGTTGCCTTCGGCCGAGCGCAGCACGCGTTCCCGGGCGAGCGGGTCGAGGTGGCCGCCGGTGCGCTCCAGCAGCGCTGCCGCCTCCTGCTCACTGAGCGGTCCAACCTCGATCTCTTCGAGCCCGGCGTCGTCGAACGCAGACGGTACGTCCGCTCGTACGGTGATCAGGCCCCGACCACCGACCACACTGGCCCGGCGCATCACGAACGTGCAGACCCGCGCGCTTTCACTGTCGAACCAGTGCGCATCGTCGACCGCGAAGAACAACGGCCGATCCTTCGCCGCCGCGGCGATGAGCGAGAGCATCGCGCCGGCGACCTCCACCACGCCCGGTGCCGCCCCCGCGCGTAGACCAGTGACCTGTTCCAGGGGTGCGCGCGAGGCGTCGGGCATGTGGGCGGCGTACGGCAGAAGCGGCAGGAGCAGTTGGTGCAGACCGGCAAACGGCAATTCGGACTCCGCCTCCACACCGGAGGCTCCGACGACACGCAGTCCCGACTCGTCGGCCAGCGCCACGGCTGCCTGAAGCAGCGCGCTCTTACCCGTACCCGCTTCGCCGCGCAGCACGGCGACGGCCTGGTGCGAGGGAGCCACCAGCACCTGCTCCAACCGCGCGAGCTCCTCTCGTCGCCCGATGAGCCGATGCTCGTCCCGCGCCACCTGCTGCCGTCCCGTCCGTGTTGACTCCCGTCCACCTGCGGACACGTCATCGCCGGTGGTCAGGACACGTTAGCGCGGGAACGGGGGCGGAGGCTGTACGACGGACGCAGCAGGCCCTCGCTGAGACGCTCCCGGGACAGCACCCAGGTGACCGCTCCACCCGCCGTGTTCGAGAAGTCCACGGACACGGCGAAAGGCATGGCTCGGTCGTAGTGGAAGCGGGCGCGTACGGGCAGCGTCTCCTTCCCATCCAGTTTTTGTGCGGCAGCGATTGGGCGTCTCCCGTCCCCGGATACCGATCGCGACGCACGAGGATCTCTCAGTCGAATGACCGAAGCGACGCAGGGCCGGGTCAACAACTCTGGACATCGATCGGACGTGCGGTCGGCGCGTTTGGACCATGGCGGAGAGGAAGACGGACACCGATGAAGCCGGATGACATGGAAGTCGTCTATGCCGCATACGAGGCGATCAGGACTGGAGACGCAGCGGCAGCGGCTGCGCTCGTCCACCCGGAGATCACCATCCGGCAGTCCGACAGGCTGCCCTGGGGCGGCCGCTACCATGGGCCGGCCGGGTTCCGGGAGTTCTTCACCGCCGTCGGTTCACACCTCAGCAGCACCGTCGAGCCCGAGGCCATCTACCAGGCCGGGGACCGAGTGGTCCAGGTGGGACGCACCGGGGGTACCGTCCGCGCCAACGGCCGTCCTTTCGACTCCCGCGAAGTTCACATCTGGCGGGTCCGCGACGGCCTGATCAGCGATCTCGAGATCTACGTCGAGGACGAAACGGTCCTCGCGGTGCTCGGCGAGCGCTCCGCCTGAGATACAGGCCTCTGAGACGCGCAGGGTCCTGCGCGTCTCAGGAACCTGCCCGCAGCAAGGGGGGCGCTGTCCGGGTGGCGGCGTTGTCGCTGAAGGCATAGAGGCTTAGGGGGCGGGCCGGGAATTGATGAAGGAGATCGCCTCGTCGAGGTCCTCGACGGTCAGCACGGGCAGGATGGGCCCGAAGATCTCCTCGGCATGACGGGCGCGTCCGGTGCCACGTCGGCCAACACGGTCGGGGCGATGAAACGGGTTTCCGTGTGGTGGTCACCGCCGGTGACGAAGCGTCCCGACACGAGCAGGCGGAACAGGCGCTGGTAGTGCCGGTCGTTCACGATCCTCGCGTATTCCGGGGCGAGCTCAGGTGCAGAGAGCGCAGAGGCGCGGGCGCGTTCCTCGCGGCTTGGCCGCGCTGACCGCGTTCGCCAGTCGGGCAGAAGAGGGCACTGTCCGTGTCGCGGCAGGCCGCTGCCAGTCGCAGTGGGCGGCGAGCGGCCGAACGGAAGTGTTCATGGAAAACGGGCGCTCTCAAAGCATCGCTTGGATGAAGTCAGGTGGCCCCGTCCGACTCGGCGGTGGACTCCGCCCAAGGTAGTGGTCCAGAGCCGGCCGTTCCCCGCCTTTGGCGATCAGCCGTCCGTGCCGGGCGATTTCCGCGTAGGCGAGCCCGTCGGCCAGCCCCAGCGCGATCTGCTGGCGTTCCTGCTGAGTGAGCCTGCCGCCCGGCATCGCGGCCTCCT
>NZ_JBVKBA010000064.1:0-18000 GCF_055639175.1 Streptomyces sp. NPDC107546
CTACGGAGATTTTCCCCCCTCGTTTTCTCCCCCCTTCTCCTCGCTCCCGTGTGTTCCCCGCCCTTCCCCTCCCTCCACGGCCGTCAGAGACCGTCGTCGTGCGCGTCCGCCGCCTCGACCTCTTCCCGGCTGACACCGAGCAGGTACAGGACGGTGTCCAGGAAGGGGAAGTTCACCGCGGTGTGCGCGGCCTCGCGGACGACGGGCTTGGCGTTGAAGGCGACGCCCAGACCCGCCGCGTTCAGCATGTCGAGGTCGTTGGCCCCGTCACCGATCGCCACGGTCTGCGCCAGTGGCACCCCCGCCTCGGCGGCGAACCGGCGCAGCAGCCGCGCCTTGCCCGCGCGGTCCACGATCTCCCCGACGACCTTGCCGGTCAGCTTCCCGTCGACGATCTCCAGGGTGTTGGCCTGCGCGAAATCAAGCCCGAGCCGCTCCTTCAGATCGTCCGTGACCTGGGTGAAGCCGCCCGAGACGACACCCACTTGGAAGCCGAGTCGTTTCAGCGTGCGGATCAGGGTTCGCGCGCCCGGAGTGAGCCGGACCTCGGCGCGCACCTTGTCCACCACCGACGCGTCGAGCCCCTTCAGCAGCGCCACGCGCGCGTGCAGCGACTGCTCGAAGTCCAGCTCGCCGCGCATGGCGGCCGCCGTCACCTCGGCGACCTCCGCCTCGCAGCCGGCGTGCGCGGCGAACAGCTCGATGACCTCGTCCTGGATGAGCGTGGAGTCCACGTCCATCACGACCAGCCGCTGGGCCCGCCGGTGCAGCCCCGCCGCGACGACGGCGACGTCGACACCGAGTGCTGCGGCGTCGGTCACCAGAGCCGTGCGCAGCGGCTCGGTCTCCACCCCGGACACGGCGAACTCGACCGCGGTCACCGGGTACTTGGCGAGCCGGAAGACACGGTCGATGTTGCCCCCGGCGGCCGCGATGCGGGCGGCGATCGCGGCCGTGGCGTGGGCGGTGAGCGGATGGCCGAGGACGGTGACGAGGGAGCGGCCGAGGCCGCGCGGACGGTTGTCGCCGATGCCGGAGATGATCTCCGCCTGCATCTTCATCGACTCCGCCCAGGTGTGGACGGTGGCCCGCAGATCGCCCTCGAGCCCGGACGGGGGCACGGTCACCAGGGCGCACAGCACCATCCGGCCCCGGGTGACGACCTGCTCGATGTCGACGACGTCGACCTTGTAGGTGGCCAGGGTGTCGAACAGGCCCGCGGTCAGGCCGGGCCGGTCCTTGCCGAAGATCTTGACAAGGAGAGTGGGGGCGTCGGAGGTCTGCACAGCGCTCATGGTGCTTCCACCGTATCCGGCGCCCCGTGCGCACCGCCTGCCTGGTCCGCCCAGCGGACGGGGAACACTGGGTTGCGCACGGATGGCGTACGTGTTACCCGGCGGCGAAAGCGCAGGCCATGGGCGCGGCCGACCGGTGTCGACCTCGGCCTGGTCAGCGCCGCCCGCGGGGCCGGTCGGGTGGCGGTGGGGGAGGCGGCGGGGGCGGCCACCGGTCGGAGGACGACGGAGCCCTGCGGGCCGGCCGTTGCGGCGGCTCGATCGGCTGGACCACGGTGGGCGCGCCATAGACATCGGTGGGAGGGGACGGCGCGGCTTCCGAGGGCGGCCCGTCGGGCGGGGCACCTTCGATGGGGGCGCTCCCGCCCTGCGTGCCGTCAGGCGGCGCGCTCCGAGGTGGCGTGGTTCCGGTCGGGGCACTGCCACGCCGCCCGCCCTCCCGCGGGGCGCTGCCCGGCCGCGCGTCCTCAGGCTCGCGCAGTCCTTCCGGCAGCTGCAGGTAGGGGTTCGTGCCCGGGTTCGGCGGACGGTACGGCCTGCTCGGGGTGTAGGGACCCGATGACTGCGGGGCCGGCGCATACCGCGGGGGCTCCGGCAGCCCCGCGTCACCCCGTGCCAGTGGCGCCACCCGGCTCCCCGCCGTTCCCGTCCCGTACGCCAGCAGTGCCCCGGCGGCCCCCGCTCCCGCGCCCCACACCGCACCCAGCAGCAGTGCCATGCCCAGCCGCCCGTGCAACTCGATCGCCGCGCCGAACGCGTCGAGACCGAGCACCGAAAGCGAGGCGTCCACCGACACCTCCGCCAGCCGGACCAGCAGCGGCAGCGCCAGCGCCGTCACGATCCCGAGCCGCAGCGCGCAGTGCCCTGCGAAGCCGAGCGGACCCGCGCCCCGTACGAGCGCACCGGACGCACCGGGGCGGTGTGCCGCATCCCGGGCTCGTACGAGTGGCGTACGCGCCGCCGTCAGCACGCCCGCGAAGAGCATCATGAGTGCCGCGGCGACGGCCAGCAGCCACGCCCTGCCGTCCAGATCGGCCAGGCGCCCCAGCGTGACGGGCTGGTCCGTCCCCACGCTCAGCAGCCGGCCCAGCGGGTCGGGCAGCAGGTTCACCAATCCGCCGCCGGCCCTGCCGTGCCACGGCACGAACAGGCCGACCGGCACACCCAGCCAGGCACCGTTGGGGGCGCCGAGCAGCGCTGCCCCGGCGATCCGCGTCGGACGGTTGTCGCCGATCGCCGCGTACGCCGCGGCCGCGAGCCCGGCGACCACCGCGACCAGCAACACCGTCACCAGCGCGGACGCGGCCGGACGCACCACCCGGTGCACCGCCTCCCAGCCGCGTGGCAGCGGTGTGCGTCGGGACGCGAGCAGCGCGATCACCAGGACAGCGGCCGCCCATACGGCGCCCCCCAGCAGCGTGGGCACCGTATCGACGGTGAAGCCGACCGCGGCCCGAGCCTGGATCAGATCGCCGACCCGGTCCGGCAGCAGCCCTCCGACGTCCCCCAGGCCGGGGATGTCGAGGCCGCCGCCCCCGCCCGGCAGGCCGTCGAGCCCGAGCGCGCCCCCGTCGATGGTGATGACGTCATGGCCGGCCCATGCCAGACCGCCGAGCATCGTGACGAACAGCACGACCACCGCGCCCGCTCGCACGAGGAGTTCGGAAAGGCCACCCCCAACTCCCGCCGGGCGTAAGGACCTCAGGAAAAGCCAGCACAGCAGGAGCGCACCCACCAAGCTCACGCCGAGCGGCGTGATATTGATGGCGGTGGTCGCGTCCGCGCCTTTCAGCCCGAACGCCGACACGTTCCCGGACGGCGTCACCGTCCCGTTCGCCCCGAGGGCCACCACCGCCGCGGTCATCGGCCCGAGCGAGCCCGCCGCGTCCGCACGGAGCAGATGCAGACCGAGCGCCGCCGTCCCCGCCATCCCGATCAACGCCCAGCTCACCGAGGCGATCGCGGACAGCAGAACGTCCGTCCACGGCAGCCTCCCACCGTTGCGCGCGGCCTCGATGCCCATGGTCAGCCCCCGATCCACACCGCGGCAATGCACCGCGGTTGTCCCCCCTCGCGTGGATTACCACTCTCCGACCGGGTTTCCGCCCCGTCAACGGCGCGCGTACCAGTGCGTCTACGCCCCTTCCGCCAGGCCCGAGTTTCGGTCAGAGGGCCGCGCCTGAAATAGTTCCCCACGATGTTCGACATCCCTAGACTCCCCGTGATGGGGGCAATTCGGGGGACAACTCACTGGGGCATGGAGTGCCTGAACTCGTACTGGAATTGAACGGACGCAGCTGGACGCTCGACGCGTCCAGGACGTACACCCTGGGACGTGATCCACAGGGGGACATCGTGCTCACCGACGCCAGGGTCTCCTGGCGCCATGCCACGATCAGCTTCAACGGCCGCAGTTGGGTCATCGAGGACCACGGCAGCACCAACGGCACGTTCGTGCAGGGACAGCGGATCCACCAGGTGGAGATCGGCCCCGGCTCGGCCGTGCACCTGGGGAACGCCACCGACGGACCGCGCCTGGCCCTGTCCGGCGCCCCGGCCGCCGTCGCGGCGCCGCAGGCCCAGCCCCAGCAGCAGCCGTACGCGGCCCAGGCCGCCGGCCCCGGCTGGGCCCAGCAGGCACCGCAGCCGCAGACCCGGCAGCCGCAGGGGTCCCAGCCCGCCTGGCAGCAGCCGCAGCAGGCGGCTGTGCAGATCCCGCAGCAGCAGAGCCCCGGTGGTGGCGCGGGGGCGCCGCCGGTCTACGGGGACCGCAGCCCGACCACGTTCCACCAGCTCGCCCTCGGCCGGGTGATGCGCATCGGCCGTGCGCTCGAGAACGACCTGGTCGTCTCCGACCTGCAGGTCTCCCGCCACCACGCCGAGTTCCACGCCACGCCCGACGGCCGCTTCGAGATCCGCGACCTGGGCTCGCACAACGGCACGTTCGTCAACGGTATGCCGATCGGCAAGGGCGGCTCGGCGCTGCTCGGCCCGAACGACATCGTCGGCGTGGGCCACTCGACGTTCCGTCTGGTCGGGGACCGGCTCGAGGAGTTCGTCGACACCGGTGAGATCTCCTTCTCCGCCCGCCACCTCACGGTCACGGTCGACGGCGGCAAGCAGATCCTCAAGGACGTCTCCTTCGGCGTCCCGGAGAAGTCGCTCATCGCGGTCATCGGCCCCTCCGGTTCCGGCAAGTCCACGCTGCTGAAGGCGCTCACCGGCTACCGCCCCGCCAACGAGGGCGACGTCCTCTACGACAACCGGAACCTGTACAAGCAGTTCGCCGAGCTGCGCCAGCGCATCGGCCTGGTCCCGCAGGACGACATCCTGCACAAGGAGCTGAGCGTCAAGAAGGCCCTCAAGTACGCGGCCAAGCTGCGCTTCCCGGCCGACACCACGGCCGCCGAGCGCCAGGACCGCATCGACGAGGTGCTGCGCGAGCTGAAGCTGGACGTCCACAAGGACAAGAAGGTCACCTCCTTGTCCGGCGGTCAGCGCAAGCGCGTCTCGGTGGCCCTCGAGCTGCTCACCAAGCCGTCGCTGATCTTCCTGGACGAGCCGACCTCCGGTCTCGACCCGGGCATGGACCGGGACGTCATGCAGCTGCTGCGCGGCCTCGCCGACGACGGCCGCACCGTCCTCGTCGTCACCCACTCGGTGGCCGAGCTGGCGCTGTGCGACAAGCTGCTCGTGATGGCACCGGGCGGCTCCGTCGCCTACTTCGGCCCGCCGGAGGAGGCACTGAACTTCTTCGGCTACGACACCTGGGCCGATGTGTTCTCCGCCTTCGAGAACTACCGGGACTACGACTGGGCGGGCCGTTGGAAGGGCTCGGAGCACTACCGGCTGTACGCCGCGGACATCGACGCCGTCGCCCCGCAGTCGGTGCACATGCCGCCGCCGCAGGCGATCAAGCCGGCCAAGCCGCAGGGCTGGCTGTCCCAGTTCGGCACCCTGATCCGGCGGTACGTCGCGGTCATCGCCTCAGACAAGGGCTTCCTGGCGCTGACGGTCATCCTCCCGGCGGTGCTCGGCGCGGTGAGTCTGCTCATCGACCACAACAGGGGCCTGCTGGTCAACCCGGTCAATCCCAGGACCGGCATCCACGTCCCGAACGGCACCGCCACCACGGTCCTGTTGATACTCGCGGTCGGCGCGTGCTTCGCGGGCGCCGCCAACTCCGTCCGCGAGCTGATCAAGGAACGGGTCATCTACGAGCGGGAACGCGCCACCGGCCTGTCGCGTTCCGCGTACCTGATGTCGAAGGTGTTCGTGCTCGGCGTCATCACCGTGCTGCAGGGCCTCATGGTCGGTCTGATCGGCTTCTCCAGCCGGGAGATCCCCGCGCAGGGCGTCGTCCTCGGCAACGTCACGCTGTTCGAGCTGTGCCTGCCGATCATGGCGTTGGGCTTCAGCTCGATGATGTTCGGTCTGGTCATCTCCGCCCTGGTGAAGACCGCGGAGAAGACCATGCCGCTGCTGGTCATGTTCGCGATCATCCAGGTGGTCTTCACCGGCTGCCTCTTCACCCTGCACGGCACGCACGGCGTCAACGAGTTCTCGTACCTGATGCCGTCCCGCTGGGCGGTCGGCGCCGCCGGTGCGACGCTGGACTTCAACAACATCGCGCCGAACACGGACGACCCGACCAGCACGGACCCGCTGTGGAACCACACGGCCGGGGCCTGGACCCTCGACATGGTCGCCCTGATCGTCCTGGGTGCGGTCTGCGGCTTCCTGGTGGCCCGCTTCCTGCGCCGCCACGAGCCGGAGGTCATGCGCAAGTAGCCGGTCCGTACAGCCGGGACCACGCGGAAGGGCGGCACCCTGCAGGGTGCCGCCCTTTGGCTCCATGTGACCGCACGCGACTGGTGCGACCGAGGTCCGCGCGGCCTCAGTACGCGCTGTTCACGTTGTCCATCGAGCCGTACCGGTGCGCCGCGTAGTTGGCGGCGGCGGTGATGTTGGCGACCGGGTCGTAGATGTTCCACGAGGTGCCGGGAACGTGGTACGCGCGGAAGGTCGGGTCGATGACCTGGAGCAGCCCCTTGGAGGGGATGCCGTTGCGGGCGTTGATGTCCCAGTTGTTGATCGCCGCCGGGTTGCCGGACGACTCCCGCATGATGTTGCGGTACAGACCGTTGTACGAACCCGGAATCCCGTTCTGCCTCATGATGTCGAGGGACTGGCGGACCCAGCCGTCCAGGTTGTTGGCGTAGGTCTTCGCGGCGACCGGCTGCGCCGCGGGACGCTGCGCGGAGCGGTTCGCGGCCTGCTGGGCCGGACGCTGCTGGGCGGCCTGCTGGGCCTTCTGCTGCACCTGCTTCTTGACGGCGCCCTGGGCGGCCTTCTGCTTCGCGGCGATGGCCTCGGCCTTCAGGCCCGCGGAGGCCATCTGGTCGGTGACGGCGACCTTGAGGGTCTTGGCCGGCTGGTTGCCGACCGACACCGGGGCCGACGCGACGGTCGCTTCGTGCGCGGGGGTCTGCGCCTCGCTCGGCACGGCGGTGAACGCGAGGGCCGCGGCACCGAGAGTGGCCGTACCGGCGATGGCGAGCTTGTGGGTCTGGGTGAGCGCACGAGCGCGACCGAGAATGTTCTTGGGCATTGCTGATTGACCTCTTCGAATTGCGCGGAGGTCGCTCTGGCGCCGGCGGAAGAACAGGTGTTTCCAGCACAAGCGCCGCGGGTACGAGACCGCGGCGCCGAGCGACGGAAGCAATTCTTAGCGGCCGCAAAATCGCTGGGCAAAGGTGTGACGTACTACCCCGGATAGTGGTCCGAGGAACGGCAGAACGGGGCAGATCGACCCTTCAACCCCGCTCACGAGCTTGTTCTTGGTCTCCTAAGCTCCTTCGTACGTGACGTAGGTCCTATGCGCGGCCTCACATTCCCCTCGCCCCGGTCTTACCGCGAGTTGCTGGAGCAATGCTCTGAGTGAGGGGCTTTCGGCGGCACGATGAGATGGGCGTCACCGAGTTCGTGCCAGAGATACCGCCCGGCCGGCGCCTGCCCGTATCAGCGGTCGATCGCCTCCCACACCGCCGCCGCCTCCAGCATCAGTAGATGGGGGCCTCCGGCTCGTGCAGACCACCAGGGCCCTTGGCCCTTGGCCCTTGGCCCTAGGTCCGGCGGACCAGACAGGGCCGCCACTCGTCGGATACGCACTGTCACACCTCACCGGTACGGTGAGGTCATGAGCCATGGACCCCGGTCGGGCCTGTACGCGGTCAGCTCCGCGCTGCTGGCCATGAGCAGGCACCTCGAGGTGCGCGACGTCCTGAAGACGATCGTCGCCTCGGCCCGCGAGCTGCTCGACGCGGAGTACGCGGCGCTCGGCGTACCGGACGACCACGGCGGCTTCGCCCAGTTCGTCGTGGACGGCGTCTCCGACGAGCAGTGGAAGGCCATCGGCCCGCTGCCACGCCAGCACGGCATCCTCGCCGCGATGCTGCACGAGGCGAAGCCGGAGCGGCTCGCCGACGTTCGCGAGGACCGCCGCTTCGAGGGCTGGCCGAGCGCCCACCCGGAGATGTCCGACTTCCTGGGCCTGCCCATCCGCGACGGCGACGAGATCATCGGCGCGCTGTTCCTCGCGAACAAGAAGTGCCCGAAACCGGAAGGCGGCTGCGGCTTCACCGAGGACGACGAGGAACTGCTGTCGATCCTCGCCCAGCACGCCGCGATCGCCCTCACCAACGCCCGGTTGTACGAGCGCAGCCGCGAGCTGACCATCGCCGAGGAGCGCTCACGGCTGGCGCACGAGCTGCACGACGCGGTCAGCCAGAAGCTCTTCTCCCTGCGCCTGACCGCCCAGGCGGCGGCCGCCCTGGTCGACCGCGACCCCGGGCGGGCCAAGGGCGAGCTGCAGCAGGTGGCGGCGCTCGCCGCGGAGGCCGCCGACGAGCTGCGCGCCGCCGTCGTCGAGTTGCGCCCGGCGGCCCTCGACGAGGACGGCCTGGTCGCCACCCTGCGCACCCAGGTCCAGGTCCTCGACCGCGCCCACACCGCGCGCGTGACCTTCTCCACCCGTGGCGTACGGGCCCTGCCGGCCGCCCAGGAGGAGGCGCTGCTGCGCGTCGCCCAGGAGGCCCTGCACAACGCCCTGCGGCACTCGGGGGCCGAGCGGGTGGACGTCACCCTGGAGAAGCGCGGCCCGGGCGCCGTGCTGCGCGTCATGGACGACGGCAGCGGATTCGACCCCCGGGCGATACGCCGGGCGGGGCGCCACCTCGGACTGGTCTCCATGCGCGACCGGGCGAGCGGGGTCGGCGGCGCGCTGACCGTGGAATCGGAGCCCGGGAAGGGCACCACGATCGAGATGGAGGTCCCTGGTGGCTGACGCAATCAAGGTGCTGCTCGTCGACGACCACCAGGTGGTCCGCCGCGGACTGCGCACCTTCCTGGAGGTGCAGGACGACATCGAGGTCGTGGGAGAGGCCGCCGACGGCGCCGAAGGGGTCGCCCAAGCCCGGGAACTGCACCCGGACGTGGTTCTCATGGACATCAAGATGCCGGGGATGGACGGCATCGACGCGCTGCGCAAGCTCCGCGAACTCGACAACCCCGCGCGCGTGCTGATCGTCACCAGCTTCACCGAGCAGCGCACGGTGGTGCCCGCACTGCGCGCGGGCGCCGCCGGGTACGTGTACAAGGACGTGGACCCCGACGCGCTGGCCGGAGCCATCCGCTCGGTGCACGCGGGCCACGTCCTCCTCCAGTCGGAGGTCGCGGGCGCGCTGCTGTCCCAGGAGGAGGCGGGCGCCGGCCAGGGCAGAGCGGGATCACTCACCGAGCGGGAACGGGAGGTGCTGGCCCTGATCGCGGACGGCCGCTCCAACCGTGAGATCGCCCGAGCCCTGGTGCTGTCCGAGAAGACGGTCAAGACCCACGTCTCGAACATCCTGATGAAGCTGGACCTGGCCGACCGTACGCAGGCGGCGCTGTGGGCGGTACGGCACGGCGTTAACGGCTGAGCGGATCTTCATACCGTCGGGTGTATGTCACCCGGGTGGCGCATCCTCAGTGGATCTCGGCCGTTCTCCAAGGCGTGCTGCGGACCTGCCGCAGTGATCGCAAGGAGGACTCGGAAGTGAAGAACCTGAAGAAGGCCGCAGCCGTGACGATGGTGGCCGGCGGTCTGCTCGCCGCCGGCACGGGTATGGCCTCCGCCCACTCGGCCCACGCCGACGGCAGGGCGGTGGGCTCCCCGGGCGTCATCTCCGGCAACGTCATCCAGGCCCCGGTCCACGTCCCGGTGAACGTGGTCGGCAACACGGTCAACGTGATCGGCGCCCTGAACCCGGCCTTCGGCAACCTGGGCCTCAACCACTGAGCCCTGAGACCCGACACCTGCCTCCCCGGCCTCCTGGACACCACGTCCGGGAGGCCGACGTGTCCTCTACTACCAGCCGAGGCGAGGCGATTCCAGCCCGTCCGACGTGTGAGGACGAGGCTGTTCGGGGCGCGGGGCTCTGGGGGGAGCATCCGGGGACTGCGACCTGGCCTCGGGGCCTCGGACAGTACAAGGAGTCCCCGTCGCGCCTCCTGCCTCGCGCCTCGTGGCTGAGGCCAGGCGATTCCAGTCCGTCCGACGTGTGAGGACGAGGCCGTTCAGGCCGACGGGGGCCTGAGGGCGGAGCCCACAGGGACGGCCACCGCGCCCCCGGGCACAGGCCAACCCGGCGGTCACCCCCGCTCCCGCTGCTCCACAACGGAGTTGTACGCAGCGACCTGCGCCCGCCGGGCCGTCCGCTCCACCGGCCGCAGCGCCTGCGCCCGCGCCGCCATCTCCGAGGCGCTCACCGCCCCACCGTGCCCGTTCTGGTACGCCAGGGACAGCAGCAAAGCCACCCGCTGGGCCATCTCCAGCACCCGCACCGCCCGCGGCGGATACCCCGGCGCCAGCACCTCCCGTCCCCTCCCGCCCGCCGCCCCATCGACTCGCGCCCGGTAGGCGTCGATCGCCGCCTCCGCCACCGGCCCCGAGCCCGCCACATCCAGCCGCGACAACACCTCCGTCGCCTCGCGCAGAGCCTCCGCCAGCTCCCGCTCGGCCTCCCCGAGAGACGGCACATCGGCGGGCGGCGCCTCCCGCACGGGCAGACACTGCCAGACGACCTCCACGTGCAGATCGCCCTCCGGCCCCGCCTCGGCCACCGAAGGCACCAGCCCGAAGGCGGCCCCGTAGCAGACCACCGCCTCCTCGGCGTCCAGCGCCCGCGCATTGAACTCCGGCGGCCCGCTCAGCCCCAGCGGATGCCCCGGCGCGGGCAGCGCCACCCGCAGCCCGGTCACCCCGAGCGTGCGCAGCCGCCCCAGCGCGAGCGTGAGACCGACGGGCGCCGACTCACCCGGCAACCCCTCCACCCGATGCACCGCATCCTCCCCGACGATGGCGGACGCGGCGTCGTCCGGCGAAACAAGTCCGGCCAAAAGGGCATTTCCCCATGCGGCCAGCCGTCCTGAGCGTGGTTCCGAGAGCATGCCCCCACCCTAAGGAGCGGACCTATGGAATAGGCCGGGCGACCGGTGGCGTAGATTTCGTGGGGGGCTGCGCCCACCGGCGTGGCGGACCGCGCCCACAGGCGCACGCGAGAGCCGACACAGGCGACACTGCAAGGGGAGACAACGCGCTCATGAGCGATGTTCTGGAGCTTCAGGACGTATCCGTGGTCCGCGAGGGCCGGGCTCTGGTGGACCAGGTCTCCTGGTCGGTCAAGGAGGGCGAGCGCTGGGTCATCCTCGGCCCCAACGGCGCCGGCAAGACCACCCTCCTGAACGTCGCCTCCAGCTACCTCTACCCCAGCAAGGGCACCGCCACCATCCTCGGCGAGACCCTCGGCAAGCCCGGCACCGACGTCTTCGAACTGCGCCCCCGCATCGGCATGGCCGGCATCGCCATGGCCGACAAGCTCCCCAAGCGCCAGACCGTCCTGCAGACCGTGCTGACCGCCGCATACGGCATGACAGCCGGCTGGCAGGAGGAGTACGAGGACGTCGACGAGCAGCGTGCCCGCGCCTTCCTCGACCGCCTCGGCATGAGCGAGTACCTCGACCGCAAGTTCGGCACCCTCTCCGAGGGCGAGCGCAAGCGCACCCTCATCGCCCGTGCCCTGATGTCCGACCCCGAGCTGCTGCTCCTCGACGAGCCCGCCGCCGGCCTCGACCTCGGCGGCCGCGAGGACCTCGTACGCCGGCTCGGCCGCCTCGCCCGCGACCCGATCGCCCCCTCCATGATCATGGTCACCCACCACGTCGAGGAGATCGCCCCCGGCTTCACCCACGTCCTGATGATCCGCCAGGGCAAGGTGCTCGCCGCCGGCCCCCTGGAGCTCGAGCTGACCTCGCGCAACCTCTCCCTGTGCTTCGGCCTCCCGCTCGTCGTCGAGCAGGTCGGCGAGCGCTGGACGGCCCAGGGCCTGCCCCTGTCCTGACCCGCGCAAACCTCGGTAAGAAGCCGTCCACGCCGCCCTCTGCGCCCTGTCCGCGGTCGTGCCGGCGGTCCTACCATGACCGTGTGGACATCGACGCGTGGGTGTGGTGGCTGATCGGCGCGGCAGCGCTCGGCATCGGACTGGTGATCACCGCGATGCCGGAGCTGGGGATGCTCGCGGTGGGTGCCGTCGCGGCAGCCGTGATCGATGGCCTCGGCGGCGGCGCGGTCTTCCAGGTCGCCGTGTTCGCCGTCGTCTCGGTCGCGCTCATCGCCGTGGTCCGGCCCATCGCAGCCCGGCACGGCGCCCAGCGACCCCAACTCGCCACCGGCATCGAGGCCTTGAAGGGCAGGCAGGCCGTCGTCCTCGAACGCGTCGACGCGAGCGGCGGCCGCATCAAGCTCGCCGGTGAGGTCTGGTCGGCGCGACCGCTCAACAGCGAACTCGCCTATGACGCGGGCCAGGAAGTCGACGTCGTGGACATCGACGGGGCAACGGCGATCATCATGTGACCTCGAAGGACGCAACTGCGCCGAACAGCCCACGAGGTACGCGACGGTCTGTCACACTCGACCAGCAAGATCTTCAACAACCGTAAGATCCCACAGGCGCCGAGGCGGAGAAGGAAGCAGGGAATCACGATGGGACCGGTCGTCATCGTCCTGATCATTCTGGTGGTGTTGGTCTTCATCGCCCTGATCAAGACGATCCAGGTCATCCCCCAGGCGAGCGCGGCCATCGTCGAGCGCTTCGGCCGCTACACACGGACACTGAACGCGGGCCTGAACATCGTGGTCCCGTTCATCGACTCCATCCGCAACCGCATCGACCTGCGCGAACAGGTCGTACCGTTCCCGCCCCAGCCGGTGATCACCCAGGACAACCTGGTCGTCAACATCGACACCGTCATCTACTACCAGGTGACCGACGCCCGGGCCGCCACCTACGAGGTCGCCAGCTACATCCAGGCCATCGAGCAGCTCACCGTCACCACCCTGCGCAACATCATCGGCGGCATGGACCTCGAGCGCACCCTGACCTCCCGCGAGGAGATCAACGCGGCCCTGCGGGGCGTCCTCGACGAGGCCACCGGCAAGTGGGGCATCCGCGTCAACCGCGTCGAACTGAAGGCGATCGAGCCCCCGACCTCCATCCAGGACTCGATGGAGAAGCAGATGCGCGCCGACCGCGACAAGCGCGCCGCGATCCTCACCGCCGAAGGCACGCGCCAGGCCGCCATCCTCACCGCGGAGGGCGAGAAGCAGTCCGCGATCCTCAAGGCCGAGGGTGAGGCCAAGGCCGCCGCCCTGCGCGCCGAGGGCGAGGCCCAGGCCGTGCGTACGGTCTTCGAGGCGATCCACGCCGGTGACCCGGACCAGAAGCTGCTCTCCTACCAGTACCTGCAGATGCTCCCGAAGATCGCCGAAGGCGACGCCAACAAACTCTGGATCGTCCCCAGCGAGATCGGTGACGCTCTCAAGGGCCTGTCCGGCGCCATGGGCAACTTCGGCCCTCTGGCAGGCGGTTCGGGCGGCAGCGGCGGCTCTTCCGGCTCGTCCCCGAACAACGGCGGCACCAACACGGAACGCCGCGAGAAGCCGTCCATCGACTGAAGCGGCACCGCCACGCCCTTCACACGAGCTGGGGCCCGCCTTCCCCGGAAGGCGGGCCCCAGCTCACGTCTTACGTACGGACTACGCCGCGCTCTGCGACAGCCACTCCGGCAGCGCCTCGAAGTCGTCGTGCCCGAGGGCCAGCAGCATCGCGTCGGCCGGCGTCGGCTCGAACGGCTGCCGCAGCAGCGTCATCCCTGCCTCCTCCGGAGTCCGGTTCGCCTTGCGGTGGTTGTCCTCGGCACACGCGGCGACCGTGTTCAGCCAGGTGTCGCCACCACCCTGCGACCGCGGCAGCACGTGGTCCACGGTCGTCGCCCGCCTCCCGCAGTAGGCGCACCTGTGCCGGTCCCGCACCAGGACACCCCGCCTCGACCACGGGGCTTGTCTTCGGAACGGCACCCGTACGTACCTGCAGAGCCTGATGACCCGGGGCGCCGGTATGTCCACATCGGCGCCCCGCATACGGAGTTCGGGGTGGGCCTGCTCGACGACGGCCTTGGCCTGCAGCACCAGAACGACGGCTCGATTCAGCGTCACCGTCGACAGCGGCTCGAAGCTCGCGTTCAGCACCAGCGTGTCACGCATCCAGCCCACCTCCTGTGCGCACCTGCCCACCCCCTGGCGGGCTGGATCAACTCTGGCCGGGCACGCCGAGATGGACAACGCAATAAAAAATGCCCGCCTCTGATCACTTCCAAGACCAGAGGCGGGCAAACGTTCAATGAACGTCAGTTTTACAGGGGCCTGCGTCAGCCCGCGGCCGGATTCTCGTACTCACCGATGAGCTGGGCGCGCGCCAGCGTGTGGAACCGCAGGTTGAAACCGACCACGGCAGGAGAGGCGTCCGAGTTCGGACCGAGCTTCTCCTGGTCCACGGCGTACACCGTGAACACATACCGGTGCGGTCCGTCCCCGGGCGGCGGCGCGGCACCGCCGAAGTCCTTCGTCCCGTAGTCGTTGCGCGCGTGCACCGCGCCCTCGGGCAGCCCTTCGAACTTACCGCTGCCCGCACCCGTCGGCAGCTCGGTGACCGAGGCCGGGATGTCGAACAGGACCCAGTGCCAGAACCCGCTCCCCGTCGGGGCGTCCGGGTCGTAGCAGGTCACGGCGAAGCTCTTGGTCTCCGGCGGGAAGCCCTCCCAGCGCAACTGGGGCGAGGTGTTCCCGGCCGAGTGGACCTGGGCCTCCTTGAGCCTGGCACCCGGCTCGACGTGCTCGCTCGTCACCGTGAACGACGGCACGGGCGGGTGGAAGTCATGCGGCAGCGGCGGCCTCTTGAGCTCGGTCACCTCGGTACCTCCAAGTCAGTGGATCAACCGATTCCAGTTCCGAGCCTAGAACCAGCTGCGCTTGCTACCGACCTCCGACAGCCACTGATGGAGGTACGCGGCCCAGTCGGTGCCCTGGAAGTCGTTCAGACCGACCTTGAAGGCCCGGTACGAGTCGCTGCCCTCGCTGAACAGCCCCGGCTTCTTGTCCATCTCCAGGATCACGTCCATCTCGTACGCGTCGGCGACGAAGCTCAACTCGACCTGGTTCAGACCGCGGTACTGCGACGGCGGGAAGAACTCGATCTCCTGGTAGAACGGCAGCGTCTGCCGCGTACCCCGGATGTGCCCGCGCTCCATGTCCGCGCTCTTGAAGCGGAAGCCCAGCTGGATGAACGCGTCCAGGATCGCCTGCTGCGCGGGCAGCGGATGCACGTTGATCGGGTCCAGGTCGGTCGAGTCCACGGCCCGCGCGATCTCCAGCTCGGTCGTCACCCCGATGTACATCCCGCGCAGCGCCTGCCCGTCGATCATGGTGACGGGAGTCTCCCAGGGAATCTCCAGCCCGAACGGCACGGCGTGCACCGCGCCCGCCTGGAGCTCGAAGGCACCACCGAGGCGGACCTTTGTGAACTCGATGTTCTGCCGGTACTCCTCGTCGCCGCTCTCGACCTCGACCTTGGCCTGCAGACCGACGTTCAGGCCCTCGATCGCCTGGTTGACGGACCCGCCCTGGATCCGTACCTCGCCCTGGACGACACCGCCCGGCACGACATTGACCTCGGTCAGCACCGTCTCGACCGACGCGCCGCCGGCTCCCAGGCTCGCGAGCAGCCGCTTGAACCCCATGAAATCTTCCCTCCCAGGCAACGTCTTGACCCGTAGCCCCGTAGATCCGTCCGATCCGTAGATCCGTAGACACGCGATACGGCCAGGAGCCGGTTCCGAGTCCCACCCTCCCAACCCTTCCAAGGACGAGGACCCTCGACCACCCTTGGGCACACGCCCATCTGGACTACGCTCGTACGCCATGATCGCGACCCCCGACCGTACGCCCCTCCCCGGGGAGTTCTTCGACCGGCCGGTACTCGAGGCCGCGCCGGACCTCCTGGGGCGCATCCTCGTCCGCACCACACCGGACGGTCCGATCGCGCTGCGCCTCACAGAGGTGGAGGCGTACGACGGTCCGAACGACCCCGGCTCCCACGCCTGTCGCGGACGCACCCCCCGCAACGACGTGATGTTCGGTTCCCCCGGCCATGTGTACGTCTACTTCACCTATGGCACGTCAAGGCGGTCAGCATGAATATCGCCCTCCTTGCTCGCCCTGCTGAAGAAGTCGCCCCCAAGCTGCTCGGTGCCGTCCTCACCCACGAGACTCCCGAGGGAACCGTGAGCATCACCATCACGGAGACCGAGGCGTACTCGGGTACGGCCGACCCCGCCTCCCACGCTTACCGAGGCAAAACCCCCCGAAACGCCGTCATGTTCGGACCCGCAGGACACCTGTACGTCTACCGGTCTCACGGCCTCCACTGGTGCGCCAACATCGTCACCGGAACAGACGGCATCGCCTCGGCCGTCCTCATCCGCGCAGGCAGGGTCATCGAAGGGGAAGACCTGGCACGCAAGCGGCGAGGGGCGAAGGTCGAGAGCTCACGCCTTGCACGGGGTCCGGGGAACTTCTGCCAGGCGCTCGGCATCACGGCAGAGCACAACGGCACAGACCTGCTGACGGGCGTCTCGGTCGCGCTGTGCGAGGGCGAGCAGGTACCTGCTGCGCTCATCCGGGTCGGCCCTCGGGTAGGCGTGAGTAAAGCCCACGACTGGCAGCACCGCTTCTACGTCGCCGGTGATCCAACCGTCTCGGCGTACCGACTGAGCCCGAGAGCCAGGCCGTCCGCCGGAGCCTGAGCCGCTGTGCGCCTTGCTCGCGGCTCGCCGCCGAGTCGGCGCGGAGGTTTGGGCCAGAAGGTCGTCGTGTCGAGCGTGCGCTGCGTTCCCGTGTCCAGCACTCGCCGCCGCATGGACCCTGTCGCGGTCGGCGTCAACGCCGACGAGCACCGCGAGATCCTCGGCCTGGACGTCGCCACCGCCGAAGAGGGCGCCGGCTGGCCGGCCTTCCTACGCTCGCTCGTCGCTCGCGGTCTGACCAGCGTCCAGCTCGTCATCTCCGAGCCCACGCCGGCCTGGTGGACGCCATCGGCGCATGCCGCCCAGCGCCTCGTGGCAAAGATGCCGCACCCGTTACGCCCGCAACCTGCTCTGTCAGGTTCCCAAGTCCGCACAGCCCGGGGTCGCCACGCTGCTGCGGACCGTCTTCGAACAACCCGATTCCGAGGCGGTCCGGGCCCAGCTGCGGCATGTCCTCGACGCCCTGGAGACCAAGTTCCCCAAGGCCGCCGAACACCTCGCCCTGTAGGGCGCCCCTGTCGTTGCCTACCGTCCCCTCAGCCGGCCGCCACGCATCGCTCACGGGTTCCGGAAGGTGATCGGGCAGTGGCCCGACTCGAACCCTCGGACCCCTCGGCCCCTTGGCATCAGCTCGACGAGTTCGCAGACCTGCACGACGACCGTCCGCACGTATTCGATCAGGACATCCCGGTACTCCTGCCGCAGGGCTCCGCCTCCTCGTGGCGATGTGTGCCGTCGCGCTCGAAGCCCGAAGGGGCGAGTGCTCCAGAAGGGCCTGCCCGACTCCTGCGGCGTTGCGAGATCATCGAGGGCGCCGAGCTCGCTCGGAAGCGTCGACTCTCGGCCCGGAACGACAAAGAACTAGCCAAAGGTCCCGCCCGCCTGCCTACGGCTCGGGGCGTGGACCGCGCCCTCGACGGCACGGAAGCCTGCACCACGGGCGAGCCCCCTGCGCATCCTGACCGGCACGCCGGTGCCCCCTGACCAGGTACGAAGCGACCCGCGCACCGACGTCGCCGGCGACGGAGCCGTCCAGCCATGGCCCTTCTGGGTCGCCGACGACTCCACGGTGAGCCCCTATCGGGCCCGCACGCCCCGACGGCGTCGAAGTTGACGCGTCCCTGGAGGATGCGTAATGTATCCCGAGCCGCTGGAACGGTTACGGCGTTCAGCCAGCAGCCGAGGCGGCCAACCCACTACCTGCGATTCCCTCTCAGAGGGCGGATTTCGGCGTGCCCGCATGCCTGGAATTCGAACTCGGAGAACTCGATTATGAGTGACGACGGGAATCGGCTAACGTAGTGAATGTCGAAAGGTCGGGGCCGAAAAGCCCGGACTCAAGACAATCCCGCCGACCGGGAATCGGATCGAGAAAAGATCTGATAGAGTCGGAAACACCGAAGGGAAGCGCCCGGAGGAAAGCCGAGAGAGTGAGTCTCTCCGGTGAGTACAAAGGAAGCGTCCGTTC
>NZ_JBVKBA010000065.1:0-16757 GCF_055639175.1 Streptomyces sp. NPDC107546
TTCTGGTCCCGCTCCTACTTCGCGGGTTCCTGCGGTGGTGCACCGCTGACCGTCATCCGGCAGTACATCGAGGGCCAGAAGCGGCCCGTCTGACCCTCACCACCAAGGCGGAGCGCACTCCGGCACTGCGCGCCTCCGGGCCGAGGATGCGTTTCCCTCCCCGGCTGAAGCCGGGGATACCCACGCAAAATCAACGGATGGGACTCGGGTCGGACGTCAGCCGCTTTGGAGGTTCCACGGCTGCGTTAGCAGCGTCAGCTGGCTTTTTCCAGTCGGCCAGCGATCCTCCGACGCGCGTGAGCAACGCCGCTACTGAGCTTGAATGGGTGATGTCGGTTTCGTGCGACTGCGCGCTTCGCATGGTGAGCTTGTGCTTGGGGCGAAAGTCGCTTGTGGTGCTGCCGTGCCGCGTATCTCGGTGGCGACCGGGCGTCGGCGCTGCCAGAGTTCCGCTGTGCTGAGTGAAGATGTGCTCGCAGTCCTGCACCTGCTGGAGACCGCGGCGCGACGGCGTGGGTGGACGGCGTTGGGGCGTGGATGCACTGGTCGGTGGGACCACCCGAACCCACTCTGATCTCGACCTGGTCATCTTGCTGAACGAACTCCCTGTGGCGCTGACGAACCTGGCCAGGGCCGGTTTCACCAAAATGTTGCGAGACTGGCTTCCCACCGCGCTGGCCGTCGCGGATGGAGCCCGCCGGGAGATCGACCTGCACCCCATCACCGGGTCGCGCCATGAAGGGAGATACCAGCTTCTCCCCGGCGGTGAGCGGTTCCACTATCCGGCGCCGACAACCAGGACCATCGGCGGACACGAGGTCTGGTGTGTCGACGCTGCCATGCAGGTGCAGTGCCACGTCGGTTACGAGGCCACCGAAAAGGACCGCCGTGACATGGCACGCTTGCACGCCAGCACGGGAGTTGCGCTCCCCAACGAGTACACGGGCCTGCCGCCTGTCCAGTGAGTGCTTCAGCCGAGCTCATCAACTCGCGGGCTCGTTCGCCTCTGGTCGTAGATCAGTTCTCCAGGACCAAGCCAGTGCGGGTGAGGCGTGGCGTTAGGCGGGCTGCGGGGCGGGTGATGCCGGAGCGGCCGCGGCTTTGCGGGTCTCGCGCATTATCAGCAGGCCGTTGACCACCATCAGTGTCGCGGTCAGGCCGTGGACGCCGAGCGCGGTGGCCACGGAGCCGTGGTGGGCCAGCACGGTGGTCATGTCGCCGTACGCGGCCAGAGCCTCCACCAGCAGCACCCAGCCCAGCGCCCGGCGGTGGCCCGTCACCAGCAGGATGCCCAGGACCAGGGCCAGGACGACGTCGCGGATTCCCTTGATGATCAGGAAGCCGTCGCCGTCGCCGGACGGCCAGTTCGGCAGGCCGAAGCTCGGCGCCGTCGTCTCCGGGCTCAGGATGAACTCCATCCCGAACCAGAGGATGAAGAGGATGAAGGCGGCGGCCAGGACGGTGTTGATCTTCTTCAGCGACATTGTTCTTCTCCTTGCGAGTCTTCGCCGGCTTGGTGAGCTTCGTGGAGCTACCTGAGTCGTGTGGCCTGATCAGCCGCGCGCGGACGCGGCTGATCGAGGGGCGTAGCTTGTCGGGATCGCAGCTGCGGGATCTGAGCGGCAGCTGCATTCCCGAATGTCGGGATTTCGGTGGCCGGCTGCCGCCCGGGGAGTGGGGATTGTGCGCCACCGGCGCGGCGTCGGCCCGCGGGGTCAGAAATCCGAAGCCTTCTCGGGCTCACCCCGACGGGGCGAAAGCCGTCGATATACAGGGCGAACCAGCGCATGTCGGGGCAGCGGTGTTATCAGACGAGGGCGGAGACGAGCAGGGCGAAGGCGGCGACGATGACGGCGACGCGGACGTAGTGCCAGCGCTCCCAGCGGTTCAGCTGCTCCTTCCAGTCCGCGGGCCGGTTCTCGGGGGTCCAGGTCTTGTTTCGGTTGTTGATCGGGACAAGCAGCAGCATCGACATGACCACGCTGACGATCAGCAGTCCGGCGGCGGTGACGACGAGTCCGGCGCCGTGGTGGTGCCATCCGGCGACGACCCAGATCGCGCTGAGGACGAGCGAGCCGATGTACCAGAACGGCATCAGGGCGCCGAGCATCCGGCCGCCGTGGGCGTGGCCGAGCTGGCCGCTGTCCTCGGGAAGCGCGTCCAGGATCCGGTTCATGATGAAGGCGACGGAGAACTCCACCCCCACCATCAGGCCGACGACGACGGTGGTGACGACCTCGAGTGCGTTGAGCATGACGATCCCTCCGTGAACTAGCGCTGCTAGCTGATGAGGCGACGCTAGCACTGCTGTCGCTCGATTGTCTAGCAGTGCTAGAATCCAGTCATGTCGGTACAGGAACGCAAGCAACGCGAACGGGCGGAGCGCGAGCGCCTCATCGTGGCCACGGCCCGCGAACTCGCCGAGCAGCAGGGCTGGGACGCAGTCACCACCCGCCGGCTCGCCGAGCGCATCGAATACAGTCAGCCCGTCCTCTACAGCCACTTCCGCGGCAAACGCGAGATCATCGGCGCTGTCGCCCTCGAGGGCGCCGCCGAGATGGCCGTGGCGGTGCGGGCCGCGACCTCCGCCGCGAACAGCCCGCGCGAGCGGGTCGCCGCCCTGGCCCGCGCCTACCTCGACTTCGCCGAGCGCAACCCGGCGGTCTACGACGCCTTGTTCCAGCTCGACGGCGGCCTGGCGTACGCGCAGGAAGACACCCCGGAGCCGCTGAAGGACGCCTTCGCCGCGCTGATGGAGAGCCTGGGCGAGGTCGCCGGGGACGGCGTCGAGCCGGGGCTGTTCACCGAGGTGTTCTGGGCGGCCCTGCACGGACTGGCGACCCTGACCCGGGCGGGACGGCTGCCGCCGGAGTACGCCGAGCAGAGGGTGGAACTCCTGGTGGACCGACTCGCTGTGCTCTGACACACCATCCCGGCGGGCACGCGGCCGGGGCCTTCGGACCCCGCCGCTGCCTGCCTACACCGAGCCTGTTCGGTTCAGCCGAGATGGCCGCCGCCCTGTAAGCCCCAGGCCAGTGCGGAGTCAGGGCAAGCGCGCTACAACACGTCGAGCAGGGCGTTGTCCTCCCACTGGTCGACCACTTCGAGGTAGCCGGCGAGCACCTGGAGTGCGGGACCCATCCGCCCTGCTTGGCGATGACGATCTGGTCGTGGCCCTTCATAGGTGAGGACGTGGCGAGGCCGCAGCGGGGGCTGTGTCCGGTGAAGCGGCTCTCGATCCCGGCGCGGTCGCCGGCGCGGGTGACGACGTCGCCGACGGACTCAGGCTGCAGCCCGCCCTTCACGATGGTGCGCCAGCGGTTGTGCAGGCGGCGCCATACGTACCCGTCGGGGTCGTTCAGGCCGGCGGCCTCCTTCCCTGCCTGGCAGGCAGGGAAGGAGGCCGCCGATCGAGGGCCGCGAGCCGTAGGGGACCGGCACGATGCGGGGCCGGACCTTGGAGACGCGCAGGTCGGCCTGGATGCCACCCGGGGTCTCGGCGAAGTCGCGGACGCGGGTGAAGGCCAGTTCGTGCTCGCGGCCGGCGACGGCGAATTGCATCAGGACCAGGGTGCGGTCGCGCATGCCCGTGAGGTTGTCCGGGAGGCAGGCGGCGCTGTTTCGGGCGAGGTGGTCAACCAGCAGCGGCGGCGCCTGGCCCCGGCCGCGGATCTCCCCCTTCTCTTCAGTCTCCTTCACCAGCTGCTTGAGCCGGTTGCGGGCGAGCCGGGCGATGCCGTCCTCCAATTTCATGCCGTGCTCGGCGCGCGCGGGGACGACGGTGCCGGCGATGCGGCGGTCGATCGTCGACGGGGCGGTGGAAGTGCCCTTTCTTCCATCCCGGCTGGGTCCACAACCACTCCACGAACATCACCAGGGTGCCGGGGGTGACGGCGACCAGCGGGACGCCGCCCACACAGCTCCGGGGTGAGACGGCCGAGATCGGCTGTCGGCCCCTTCTGTCGGCATGCTGCCGTGACAAACATACGTGATCAACGTCCTGCCGAAGCCACTCTCGCCTTCCTGCGCTCGGCGTTCCCGCCGGAATGGCGCGAGCCGGCGCTCGGACATGAAGCTGCCGCGGAGTGGGAGCAGAAGAACCGGGTGGGCATCCCCGAGCCGTACAGGACCTTCATAGCGGACATCAGTAACGGGTCCAGCCTCGGCCCCGCTGGCGACGGCGGTCTTCAACCGCTCGGCTGGCTCCCCGACACGTGGCCCGACCTCGGCCCGCGACAGCCAGGGGAACCGTTCCCCCTGGAGGCAGCTTGGGCCTGGGAAGACGATGAGAGTGTCGAACCCGAGGACCCGCGGATCGACGCCGTATTCAACAAGGGGTCCATCGTCCTTGGGTCCGAGGACGGGCAGTCCTTCTGGCTCCTGCTCACCACCGGCCCCCGTCGCGGTGAGGTGTGGATCGTCGCCGACGTCGGCGCCATCCCGACGCCCGGCGAGCAGGCATGGGGGTTCGAGGAGTGGGTGCGGCGCTGGCACACGGGCAACGACTGGTGGGACTGAACGCTCAGTCCTGCGCAGTCGCAGGCCGCAGACCGTTCGAATGCCTCCCGGATTGTGGCGGCCGCCGACGGGAGGCAGGGTGGTGTCGAGACCGTTTGGGCGAGGCAGAAGGCACACGACCTGTCACGGATGCGGGCTGTGGCTTGTCCTCATCGCGAAGCGAGTTGTGCGAGCCGGGAACCGGCGAACTTGGTCACCGCCGAACGAGTGGGTCGGTACACGGTCCGGAATGCGGTAGCCGACGCGAGATCGCCCATTCCGGGCAGGCTTACGGAGGTGTGGTGCATGTCCGCGAAGAACCCGGAGCAGGGGATCGCCCACGAGGTCTCGTTGCCGCCCGAAGTCGAGTTGCTGCAGGAAGTCACTCCGCCCTTCTTTCCCGAAGGTGGTTCCGGAATGACCATCCTCGTCGAGTGGCCTCCCGGTCACCCAGGGCTCCCCCCGCATCGCCACTCGGGCCCGTCGTTCGGCTACGTGATGGAGGGCGCGCTCCGGTTCGAGCTCGAGGGTGAGCCAGAGCGTGTGGTCGAGGCCGGTGGGACGTTCTGGGAGCCCGGCGGTGACGTGATCCACTACCAGGACGGCAACGCCCTGTCGGACGCACCGACCAAGTTCGTGGTGACCATGGTGTGCGCGCCGGGTCAGCCGATGCTCACGCTGGTCGACGAGGAGGAGCTGAAGGAACGAGCGCACCTGCGCGCCCCGCGTCCCTCCGAGGGCTGACCCGCGAGATCGACAAGAGTGCGGAGTTCGGAACACCGGTCCACGTGCCGCGCTTTGCAGCAACCCATCATCGTCATCGATCCTGCCTGATGCGGCACTAGCTCGCCGTCGGGATCGGCCGGGGCGGCCTGCCGGTGGCGCGAGCACAGGCGACGGATGTTGCGGCCGACCCGGGCGGAGGCGGCCGACCAGTCGAGGTCAGCGCCGACGTCGAACAGGTTGTCCATCAGCTCCTGCGCTTACGGGGTCAGCTCCTTCAGCAGCGCGTTGGCAGCGTCGACGTCCAGACAGGGCAGCTCCTCCACGCCCGGGTGTGCCGCTCGCCTACTGGCTCGCCTGTCACACCGAAGGTGGCCTGGACCTCACTGGTGGTCAGACCCTTCGCGGCCAGCGAGATCACCATCTCGTCCACACCGGTCAGACGCTTCTGCCGCTTCTTGACGATCTTCGGCTCGAAGGAGCCGTCCCGGCCGCGGGGCACGACTATCTCCACTGGCCCCACATCGGTCACCACGGTCTTGGAACGTCTGCCGTTGCGCAAGCTACTACCGCGCCGGCCTCGTGCTTTCGGCTACGTTCTCACTGGTCATCGATGCATCTTCCATGATCGGGAGTTACACCGAACGATTTATAATCCCCACCGTCGTCAGTGACCGCCGTCACGGCTTTCGAGGCGGAAGTCGAACGGCACCGTTCCCGGGTCGAGTGCGGTGATCCCGCCGTCCACGGTGAGCACCGCACCGTTGACGAAGGACGCGGCGGGCGACAGCAACCAGTTGATCGCCTCGGCGACCTCGGACGGGTCGCCCGGACGCCCAGTGGGCACCAGTTTCGTGGCCTCTTGGTACGCCTCCTCGACCCCGCCGCCCAGTCCCGACTCCTCCGCGAACCGGGCCATGCGCCGGTCGGCCATCTCAGTACGCACCCAGGTGGGGCACACGGTGTTGGCCCGCAGCCCCTGGCTCCCGTAGTCGACAGCCACCGAACGGCACAGCTGCAGGAGGGCGGCCTTGGAGGTGGCGTAAGCGGCGTTGCCCTTCCCGTTGCGCAGCGCGGATACGGAGGAGACCGCGACGACCGAGCCACGGGCCTTCAACAGGTGCGACAGAGCGGCGCGTAGCATCAGGAACGGGCCGGTCAGGTTGGTGCGGATCACCTCGTCCCAGGTCTCGTCCGAGAGGTCTCCCACTGCTCCGCCGCGTCCGATGCCCGCGTTGAGGACCAGCCCGTCGAGCCTGCCGTAGTGGGAGACCGTGGTTTCGACCAAGTCCTGGACGGCGGTCGGGTCGGCGAGGTCGGCGGGGTACGCCAGAGCGCCGGTCTCGTCGGCCAACTGCCGTAGCGGCTCAGGCCGCCGCCCACCGATGACGACATGGTGGCCTTCGGCCCGCAGCAACCGGGCAGTCGCCGCACCGATGCCGGACCCACCGCCCGTGACGACGACAACTCGTGCTTTCGACATAGTCGTTGGGTCTCCTCACTTGCTGGCGATCAGGCTGTGTGCTCCTACGCAGAGTGGCTCGGCTGCGACGCGGAATCCAGTTGATCACCGCGGCGTGCGGCGCGTGGCATGAACCATATGTTGCCGCCGTAGTAGGTGCTCGTAGACGTCGTAACGGCCACCGGTGATGAAGATCACCTTGCGGTGCGGCGGCCTATCGGCGGGCATCCAGCACCTGCACCGAGCGCCCATGACGCACAGACGGCGGGGACGAGAACGGCGGCGTGCACCCCGTTCATGAAGGCGTTGCCGCTGCGCTCGACGGCGGCCCTCGGCTGTGCGGGCTGTCGCCGCCACCGGGAACACGCCGATCGCGGCGTGCGGGCCATGGCCGTACCGGGCGGCGAGAACAAATCGACTACGCGCCATCCGGCTGTCGAGCAGAGCCTTGGCGACGCTTTCACAGTGCGTGGAATTCGCCACATTTACTCCCTTCAATACAGGTGAATGGCATAAAAATGGTTCTTCAGCCAATAACAGCCCTCTGGTATTCAGCTCCAGGGATGCAACGACCAGTGGCATGGGAGAAGCGCTTGATCACGGTAGGTAAGCGACACACCGGGCTGATGGCTACGGCCGGCGTATTCGGCGGTGTACTCGCACTCACGGCCACCGCCGGCACCAGTAACGCTGCCACCAGCGTCAGCACCACAGGGAATCACCCGAAACCGCAGACTCGGGTAGATCAGGCGGGCGCCCAGGATGCTTCCGACGCCCGAATAGAGATCACGCCCGGGCAAGGTGCCTACAACATCGGAATCAACGACCCCGTCAAAGTCACTGTCAGCAACGGCATGCTGACCAAGGTGACCATGACCGCCGTCGCGACCGGTGCCGAGATCCAGGGCACCCTGTCCGCGGACGGTACCTCGTGGAAGCCGAACGGCCGGCTGGAGCGGGCCACCAGGTATCAGATCGCCGCAGAGGCCGAGGACGCCGGGGGCCGCTCCACCACCGGGAACGCCACGATCACCACGGTCTCCCCGGCCAACGACTTCATCGGGCACCTCTCCCCCGAGGACGGCTCGACCGTCGGCGTGGGCATGCCGGTGGTGGTCAACTTCGACAAGGCGGTCAGCGACAAGGCCGCCGTGGAGTCGGAGATTCAGGTCAGCGCCGGCAGCGGGCAGCGGGTCGTCGGTCACTGGTTCAACGGCAACCGCTTGGACTTCCGCCCCCAGCACTACTGGAAGCCCGGCTCCACCGTCACCGTCAAGCTCACCCTCCACGGTGTCCGGAAGACGGTCACGTTCAAGATCGGCCGGAGCCAGATCAGCACCGTCGACGCCAGGACGAAGCAGATGACCGTCGTACGGGACGGCAGGACGATCAAGACCATCCCGATCTCGTCCGGGAGCCCCGAGCATCCGACGTACAACGGCCGGATGGTCATCTCCGAGAAGTTCAGGCAGATCCATATGAACGGTGCGACCGTCGGTCTCATGAAGGACGGCAAGCCCGCCTACGACCTCAAGGCCGTACCGCATGCCATGCGCCTGACCGACTCGGGCACGTTCGTCCACGGCAACTACTGGGGTGCCGACTCGGTCTTCGGCAAGGTCAATACCAGCCACGGCTGCGTGGGCCTGAAGGATGTCATGGGTGGCGGCGACGGCAAGCAACCCGCTGCGTGGTTCTTCGACAACTCGATGATCGGTGACGTCGTGATCGTCAAGAACTCCGAGGGCAAGACCCTGTTGGCCCCGGACAACGGCCTCAGCGACTGGAACATGCCGTGGAGCGAGTGGGTCGCGGGCAGCACGGCCCCCTGACACCCCGCCACTCTCCGTCCTCGCCCCGGCGAGACCCCGTGACAACACCGGCACCGCGCTCGGCGTCGACCGAGCTCTCTCACGCCACTCGCCTCATCCGCCGTAGACGCTCGCGCAGGGGCGAGGCGGCCGGGTCTCACCGCCCCGGCGGGTCGTTCCCGGGCTCGCGCCCGGGAACGACCCGCCGTCGTGAGTGCCTGCGGTGCCCTTTACCGGCCGAAGCCGTAGGCGAACAGGTGGTCAGTGCCCGTGGCGCCCGTCACCGGCAGGGTGATCGACGCCACCGGTTTGGATGCGTCGAGCGGGACCTTCGTGGCGAAGACGTAAGTTTTGACGTTGTCCTTGCCTCCGCTTCCGGTGTTCCGGTAGGCCGTCATGTCATCCGCGAGCGGCTTGCTCGTCCCGGCGTTGAGCGTCCAGTCCGAGAAGCCGACCGTCGCCTGGGAGGTGGTGCCCTCGGTGTACGTGACGGTCACTGTGTCCGAGACCCCGCTGCCGTCGGTCGGCGCGTTGGTCGCAGTGCCCAGCAGGCCCAGCGACGCCCCGGACGTGCCGGCCAGCATCGGAATGGTCTGGCCGGCCATGTCCAGGTTGTCCGGCTGACCGGACGTCACGGTCGGCCATATGTCACCTACAGCTCAGGGCGAGGTTGTGCAGGCGGGCGATGCCGAGCAGGGCCTGGTGCACGCTGTCGCCCTCCTTGGTCAGCCCCGAGAACGGCTCGATCCCCTTCGGATCATCCGCTGAGATCACCCCACCCATGCCCGACCAAGGCTCCGACCGCCCCAACCGTTACGGGACAAGGCCCGCGGACACTTCCCGAACGAGCAGGCCGCCCTGAAGTGCGTCTTCGTGGCCATCATGTCGCTCGATCCCACCGGCAAGGGCCAGGCCCGCTGGACCATGCGCTGGAAGACCGCGCTGAACACCTTCCACATCACCTTCGACGGCCGACTCTCAGCGGCCCGCCAGTGACCAACCACCCTGATTACACCGTTCGTTGGCCCTGTCTCACATCCGGTGGTGACGCTTCGTGTGGACAGTGACGGCCCGTGATACCAGCAGGCCAGGGGATCTGCAGGGACATTCCGGGTAGGCGGTCTCGGTCGACCTCGGGCAGTTTCCAGGGCCAAGTGCGCCTTCCGTACGGCGGGCCGTGACGGGCCCGCCGGCCAGCTACGACGGCGACGATGGGCACTCCGAGGCCACGACAGTCTCGACAGTGACACAACGTCGCCACCGGATGTGAGACAGAGCCGTTCGTTTGACAGACCCGTTACCGGGTGGGGTCGGAGCCGTGCATGCGGCCGCGTCAAGGGCCCGGACTGGGGAGGCGAGGGTGTCAAGTGGCGGAGGTCTACGGGGTCTCCTGATCGTGCTGGTAGGCAGCGAGGAGGAAGAGCCAGATCTCGCTGACGGTGGGGAAGCAGGCGATCGCGTGCCTGAGCCGTTTGAGCGGGACCTCACCCGCGACCGCGATGGTGGCCGAGTGCAGGAGCTCGCTCACGCCGGGGCCGACGAAGGTCACTCCGAGAAGGACTTCCCGGTCGACGTCGACGACCAGCCGGGCGTGGCCCTGGTAGCCGTCGGCGTAGAGGTTGGCGCCCTGGGCAGCGTTGAAGTCGAGGTCGACGATCTTGATGCGGTACCCGGCGCGCTCCGCCTGTTCGGCGCTCAGGCCCACCGCGGCCGCCTCGGGGTCGCTGAAGAAGACCTGGGGTACGGCGTGGTGGTCAGCGGTGGTGGCGTGGTCGCCCCAGGGCGTGTCGTCCAGCGGGCGGCCGGCGGCGCGGGCGCCGATGGCGTCGCCTGCGGTCCGGGCTTGGTACTTGCCCTGGTGAGTGAGCAGGGCACGATGGTTGACGTCGCCGAGGGCGTACAGCCAGTCGCCGTCGACCCCCTGTACCAGGCAGGTGGTGTCCACATCGAGCCAGGAGCCGGGGGTGAGGCCGACCGTGTCCAGGCCGACGTCGTCGGTGGCAGGGGTGCGGCCGGTGGCGCACAAGACCTCGTCGGCCTCCAGCTCGCCGCCGTCGTCGAGGGTGAGGGTGACCGGTCCCTCCGGGTCCGGGCGGCGTAGGGCGGTCACCTGCACGCCGATCCGCACATCCGCGCCCGACTCTCTCAATCCCTGAGCGACCAGTTCGCCGGCGAAGGGTTCCATGCGGCGGATCAGGCGGTGCCGGGCGAGCAGGGTGACCTGGGAGCCGAGGCCCTGCCAGAGGGTGGCCATCTCGATGCCGACTCCGCCGCCGCCGATGATGGCGAGGCGAGTGGGCACGGTGCTGGATTCGGTGCCCTGCCGGCTCGTCCAGGGACGGGCCTCGGCGATGCCCGGGATGTCGGGCAACGCCGGTCGGCTGCCGGTGGCGATGGCCACCGCGTGCCGGGCCGTGAGGGTCTGCCGGGCGCCGTCGTTATGGGTGACGCTGACGCGTCGGGGCCCGTCGAGACGGCCGTGGCCACGGACGAGGTCGGCTCCGATGGACTTGAGGAACAGAGCCTGTCTGGTGTCGTCCCAGTCGGAGACAGAGCGGTTGCGACGGGTGAAGACGCCATCGGCGTCGACCTGACCGGTGACAGCCTGCCGGGCACCGTCCACGCGCCGCGCGTCGGCGAGCGCGATGACCGGCCGCAGCAGCGCCTTACTGGGTACGCACGCCCAGTACGCGCAGTCACCGCCGACCAGTTCCCGTTCCACGACCGCTACGGAGAGGCCGGCGGCACGGGCGCGGTCGGCGACGTTCGCACCGGCCGGGCCTGCGCCCAGCACGACCACGTCGTAGTGCACTCCTGTCCGGGTTGCGTGCGATTCGCTCATGTTCTTCTCGCATTCCTGGGAGTGCCTGACGACGGTCGAGGCGGTGGTGATGCTGCCCGTCGGGCCTGGTGGGTCGGGCCTGGGCGGGGGCTCCCCGACCAGGCCAGGGCGCGTTGGTCAGGCGTCGGTGTGCGGGGTGACGACCGGCCATTCGATGTCGGTATCGGCGAGGACGTTGAGGTAGTTCGTGAGGATGTCCAACGCCAGATTGCCCGCGACCTCGGCGATCTCGGCGTCGGTGACGCCCACGGCCCGGGCAGCCCTGAGCTGCGTCTCACCGATGTGGCCGCGGGCAATGGCGTGGGACAGGTCCGACACTGCGGCGGCGTGCGGGTCGGCGAACTCCGCGTGGCGGGCACACTCCGGTCCAGCGGCGCTCGGCGACGCGCGCCCCTATGTACGTGTGGGCGGAGGGGCAACAGGTGCAATTGTTGTACTCCGCGGTGGCGATCGCCAGCCGTTCCCCGACCGGGGCCGGGATCAGGGTCCCCGATCCGCCGCGAGGGCAGCATCCTCGCGGCGATCACCCACGAGCAGCCGGACATCATCACCAAGACCGGCGGCCGGCCCGTCTGCCCATGGCCGAGCGGGATGTCCGCCTGGGAGAACCGCAGGTCACACCGGGCCGGCTCGCCCGGCCGATACGTCGTCCGAGACACCGGGTCCACCGCCAAACACGCCGGTCCGAACTCACGCACAGCGCGTTCCTTGAAGATCCTCCTCCCCCGCTGCCCGCCGATCCGCTCCACAATCACCGTCGCCGGCATCGTCGGCGTCTCCCGCAAAAACTTGCGGATCTGCACCCTGACCGCGTCCACCGCCGAGCCCTTCAGCGGACGCTCGTACTTCGGCGGCCGGCCGGCGCAGACCACGGTCTGCGGCCGGTCCTGCGGGACAGGTGGTCCGATGTCGCATCAATCGTATGCCACACCGTAGTTGGCGGCCCACTCATGCTTCAGGTCGTCTTCGTTCGCGTGCCCGAACGTGTACGCGGGAGAGTCCACCCGCAGCGCCCGGTCCACCCTGATCAGTACGGCCTCATGACACGGGTAGATGGGATCGCCGTGGGTGTTCAGCACCCACTGGCGGGACCAGTCGTACACCGGGTCGCCTTCCCCGCGGATCTCGGCTGTTCCCTTGAAGCGGTACCCCCGCCGGAGCAGGAAGTCGATCACGTTGACCTCAACCCGCGGATTGTGCCGCAGGTTCTCCACCGTATTGGGCGAGGCCATGTTCATGAATACCAGGTGATCGTCGTCGTAGACTCGCACGGACCCCTTCGGGGAGAGGTTCGGAGAGCCGTCCTCGCAGACCGTCGCAACGAACGCCAGCTTGGCGCTGGTGACGATCTGCCGCATGTCCTCAGTGATTATTCCCATCGCTCCTCAACCTTTCCTGCCACGGCTGCGTGCCCGGCCCTCCTGGGCCGTCACGACGCATTGTTTTTCGAGTGCGCGGCGCAGCGGGCCGATGGCCTGGTCCGCCGAAGCCCCGGCCGCTCGTTCTGCGCTGTTGCGCGGGCTTCCCGATCGCGTTGGACGCCCCTTGCCCGCCGACACCCCGGTCAGTGATCACATCCGCGGGGACGGCCGTTCCGGGGACCGTGTCCGGGAGTCCGACCGGCGGTCGGCCCCCCCAACGGTGCCACCGTGAACCGGCCCGACCGCCTGATGCGCGCCGCGCCTGGTGGGTACGGCCGCGCACGCGGCCGTACCGTGTCCGGCGGGGTGCCGTGAGTCGGTGTCAGGCCCGGGCGACACCCCGTCATGGACGTGCTCAGGTGAGCACGATCTTCTTGCCGCCTGCCTGCCCGGCGGACACCCGGGCGAAAGCGGCCGGCCCCTCATTCAAAGGGAGCGCTTCCACGTTCTGCTTCAGCTTTCCCTCCACGACCGCCTCCGCCAGATGGGCAAGCTGAGCGGCATCAGGCCGGACGTAGAGGTCCGTGCTGCTGATACCACGCTCTCCCGCTGGCGCGTCCGAGGTCAGCGACACCAGACGCCCATCGTCGCGCACCAGCGATAGCGCGGCCTGCGCCGTACCACCAGCGGCGATCAGCACACCATCGAACCCACCACGAACCCGACCCGCCCAATCCGAGTCGTGGTAGTCGACAACCTCCAACGCGCCCAGACCACGCAGGCGCTCAGCAGCCGAAGCGGACGCCGTCACCGTCACCTCGATCCCCCGAGCAGCAGCAATCTGCAACGCCAGCACACCGGTCGCCCCACCACCATTGGTGATCAGGAGCCGCTGCCCCCGGCTGAGCCCCAGCGCCTCCAGCGACTGGTACGCCGTGAGCCCGGCAACCGGCAGCGCCCCTGCCTGCACCGGATCCAGCCCCGCCGGGCAGATCGCAGCACTGGCCGCAGTGATCAGCACCCGCTCAGCCCAGAAGCCACTGCCACCGGGCAACGGGGCCTCATGCGCAAGCACCCGGTCACCGACAGCGAAGCCTTCGACATCAGGACCCACAGCCACAACCCGGCCCACGCCCTCTACACCGAGCGCCGCCGGCGGACGCAGCCCCACATCCCAGCCCGCACCGTTCAGCAACCGATCCCACGGACCGACACCGGCCGCCTCCACCTCCAGCAGAAGCTGACCAGCACCAGGAGCCGGCGGCTCAGGCACCTCCAGGAGGACGACGTCCGCATCGGGTCCGGACACTCCGCTAGCCTTCATGGTTATCCCTTCACTCGGTCCGGCCGACGGTAGGTACAGGCCGGCCGCCATATCTTCAGTCTGGGGTTTCCGCGCTCAACTGGGCATACCGACCGAGCTGGCGGAGGGGATGTCGATGTCGGTCTGGTTGACGTTGTTGAGAAAATTGGTCAGCAGGGCCTGCACTGCGACCGTGACGATCGCCAAGATCTGCGGGTCGGTGTAACCGGCGCCGCGCACAGCCGCGAGGTCTGCGTCGCTGACTCGCCCGCGGCTCTCGACCACCCGTTGAGCGAAGCGAGCGACTGCGGCGCGCTTGGGGTCCACCGAGCTCCCGGCGCGAGCCAGGTCGATGTCGTCGCTCGACATTCCGCTGAGTTCGGACGACACGTACGTGTGAATCGCCAGGCAGTAAGCGCAACCGTTGGCCTCCGAGACCGCCAGCGCGATGGTGTGCCGCGTCTTCGCGTCCAGAACGCGACTCATGGTGCTCTGCAGCGTCACGACGGCGTCGAGAACGGTCGGGTTCGACGCGATGGTCTTGAACATGTTCGGGACGAAGCCGAGCTGTGCGCCAATGTTGTCGAGGATGCCTTGCGCTCCCGCGGGGACATCGTCGGAAGAGGGAACGTTCAGTCGTGACATAGCGAATCAACCTCCGGTAGGCGTGCAAGTAGTCGCCGAGCCCAGGTCAGGCCGAGCATTTTTTGGGCTTGGCAGCCCACTTCTCAGAGCTAACACCGCCCAAGACTGGGCTGTCAAGCCCACCCTGCGGTATCGTGCGACGCATGGAAGCCACGACACGAGCTCGGGCGCCTCGCAAGCTCACGGACAAGGGCCAGGCGACGCGCACCCGGATCCTGGAGCATGCCGCGGAACTCATCTACACGAAGGGTGTCCACGCGACGAACAACGAGCAGCTCCGTCGCGCAGCCGGCGTCAGCGGGTCACAGCTCAACCACTACTTCCCGACCAAGGAAAGTCTCGTCCTGGCAGTCATCGCATGGCAGGCCGATCGCGTCCTCGCATTCCATCGCGATGAGCGATTCTCCTCCTTCGACGATCTCGACGCATTTCGGGAGTGGGCGGATTTCTACGTCGGCTACGAGCGCGCCTACCAGGAAGGCTGCAGCCTCGGCTCCCTCGCGAGCGAGATCATCAAGACTGACCTTGACGTTCACGATGAGCTCGCGAGTGCGTTCGATCGGTGGCGGGACATCTTCCGCGACGGGCTGCAGCACATGCAGCAACTCGGCCGCATCAGCACTGACGCGGATCCGACGCAGCTGGCCAATCTGCTTCTCTCCGCATTCCAGGGCGGCAGCCTCCTCGCTCAGGTCGCTCGGGACATCACCCCGCTAAAGGACGCGTTGCAAGCAGCCATCGATTACTTGCAGACCTTCGTGAGGTCTCCCGAAGTCGACGTACTGCAGCTTCGCTAGTGCCGCATCAGGCAACGTTCGCCCTGTCGACCACCTCGCGTAGGCGTTCGTCGGCGACATGCTTGTTCCGCCAGATGATGTAGCGACGGATCATGCTGCCCTGCTCCTTGTGGTTGGCGTGGTCCGTCCTTTCCAGTGCGATCTAGCGCAGGGCGGTGAACTGGGCCTCGATGCGGTTGAGCCAGGAGCTGTTGGTCGGGGTGTAGGCGAACTCGACGTTGTTGGCGACGGCCCAGTCGCCGACCCGGGTGTCCTTCTTCGTGGTCAGGTGCGGGGAGGAGTTCTCGAGCACGATCGCGATCCGGATCTGCGGCGGGTAGAGGCTGCGCAGGTAGCGGCAGAACTCCAGGAACCTCGTCCGGTTCTTCCTCGGCTTGATGTGGCCGTAGAGCTTGTCCTTGGCCAGGTCGTAGGTGGCGAACAGGTGCCTGATCCCGTGCGGGCGGGTGTAGGTCGCCCGCCTGCGGGGGCGGGGTTGCCGGTCGGGTTCCTTGTGCCGTCCGCTGCGTTCGGTCCACTGCCGTCCCGGGGTGGGGCTAGAGGTTGAGCGGGCCGAACTCGTCCAGGCGTAAGACCACTTCGGGTTCGCCGTCCTCCGGTATGACCTCGCCGTCGGCGATCGCGTAGAGGTGCTTGACGCGGGCCTTCTTGGCGACGTAGTCGGGGTCGCGGGAGGTCTTCCAGGTCTCGACGCCTACAGCAGCGGCATCCACGTGGACGCCCTGTCACCCGGCGTCCCACTCAACGTCGACCTGGACACCACACTGACCGTCGTCGCCGGGAACCCCTGCCCGATGCTCGCCCGTAAACTGCCCCGCTGCGAGACCGCCACACCCGACAACATCTGGCGACACTTCCTCGACGCCACCGGAACCCTGCATGTCGGCGAGCACACCGTGACCAGCGTTCTCAACCTGCGCACCCACCACTCCGCTCTGATCGAGCAGGCTTTCCCCGACCTGGAGATCCCCGTCCCCTGGTGGAACGACCGAACCCTGCGCTTCCGCTTCCCCCCACGCTGAACCGGGCAGAGCAGACCTCAATCAAATTTCCGCACCGGGAATCGAGGCTGACCCGCTTCCGAGCGTGGCGTCCCGAACATGCGACGTGGCGCTTCGCGGTGCAACCCGTCTAACAGGCGGCGCCCAGGGGCCCGCCTGGCCGTTCGGCGCTAAGACGCCGTTTCTTATGGTGCGTCTGAACACGCGCGCTGGAGGACAGCGAAGGCCCTGCCGAGGGAGTCAGCAGGGAACAGTCGCAGGACGGTGGCCCGGTTCGGCGTCGTGATGACGTAGTGCCGCGCCAGGTAGGAGAGA
>NZ_JBVKBA010000066.1:0-16515 GCF_055639175.1 Streptomyces sp. NPDC107546
ACCACCTCACTCTCAGTCATGCGTCGTGATCAAGGAATCTGGCGAGTTGAGTCCAACCGCTTTGAAAACCCCAGCCACACCTCCCCCGCGGTCCTGGCGCTGGGGGTGGGGGGAGGTCCGTGCGTGGGGGGGTGGTTGTCGCTGGTCACAGAGGGTGGCGGCCGCCGCAGCCTGAGGAGTCGCTGCGGCGGCCGCGGTCTCAGGCCGCGTGGATGCGGGCGGCGGGGTGGTACTGCTGCCAGACCGTGGACTGTTCGGCACCGGTCGGCAGCCACACGCGGGCGCCGTGCGAGAGGAGCCAGTTCATGCGGCAGTGGAAGGCGGTGGAGTGCCACGGCCAGGCGGCGCGGCCAGCAGCTGCGAGCTTCCATCCGTCGTAGAGGTCGGGGATGTTGGCGACCTCGGCGAGCGGGCTGTGGATGCCCTGCGGGTCGGTGGTGGTCAGTGACTCGCGGCCGCGTAGCAGAGCCCAGCCGGCGCGCAGGTCGGCGTAGGTGGCGTAGCCGTCGACCAGGCGCAGGTATGCCTGGCGTACGTCGTCGGTCTCGCTGAGCAGGTCGCTGGCCGGGCCGGTGTGGTCGACGTACCGGCCTGCGGTGACGAGGTCGGCACTGACGCTGGTGAGGAAGCGTGAGAGTGCGGGCTGCAGATGCTCGGTGATGAGCGTGGTCGCGTTGCCGTAGGCCGTGGCAGCACCGAGCTGGTCGAGCCGCTCCTGGATGGCGCGGGCGGCTCGGGGGTTGGTGATCTGGTGGAACCGGTCGGCGTGTTCGTCGACCAGGTCCTGGATCTCGGCGACGGTGGCGGCGATGCCGTCGGGCAGTGTGTGGATACCGCGGGCGGCGGTGCCCATCAGGGCGGTGATGGCGCAGGCGTCCAGGTGCTGCTTTATCTCGCTGGTGTGCATGTCGGTCTCCTCAGTGTTCGGGGCGGTATCTGCTGGTGTGGCGGCCGAACGTGGCCAGGTACTCGGCGACTTCGTGGTCGGGCGTCTCGGGGTCGGCGAAGTGGCCGGCGGGGTGCTCGGCGGGCTCGGGCTGCGGTGTCACTTCCGCGACGATGGCGGCGACCTCGCGCCGGATCTCCATGCGCTTGGCGATGTAGGGCGGCACGTCTCCGAGTTCCTCGGGTCCCATGGGGTTGCTCCTGTTCAGCCGGCGGACGGCGGGTAGCTGGGATTGGCGTCGGCGCGGGCTTCCGTGAGACCGCGAGGGGCCTGGTAGCTGGGGCAGTTGTAGGGGAGGTGGTCGTTCCCGCAGTAGCCGCGCCGGCCGCACAGGGCAGCGCCGCAGCCGAGCGGGCAACGCTTGTACTGGCCGCGTTCCAGTCGGCGGGCACAGGACGCGCAGAAGACCTTGCGCTTGTTGTTCGGCTTGCTCCTCATGCGGCACATCCGGTGCGAATCGGCGGGCACGACGCGTTCGTCGCTTTCTGTCCCAATGACCGTAGATCGGATTTACGCAGTCGTTCCCTCCGGTGCCCAAGGGCAGTTGCTCCCGCGTGCGGACGGGGCGGGGACCGGTCCCCGACGGGCTCCAGAAACACGGCAAGGGCCCGCCCTGGTGAGGGGCGGGCCCTGAGGCCGGCGCTGCGAATTCCGGCCCGACTGTGGGGGCGGTGACCCTGCCGGCCACCGCAATGCGGGACGCACGTGTTTCAGATGAAACACCTGCGGTGGTACTCGGGACCGACGGGGGCCACGTTACTGCATGCAGTATCTACGGCATGCAGTAATGCTTGATACGGAAGCACTGCATTACTGCACACGGAAGCACTGCATTACTGCATGCAGTGCCGCAGGTTTCAGCAGGTCAGAGCCCATAGCAGACACGGAATCACGGCATGCAGTGGGTCCGTGCTTACTGCACTACTGCATGCCGGTACCGTCCGGCGCATGCTGCGAATCGCGTTTCTCAACCTGAAGCCGGGGACGGGGAAGACGACCTCGGCCGTGTGGCTGGCGTACGCCTTCCACCGGCGGGGCCTGTCCGTCTGCCTGGCCGACGCCGACCCGGGAGCCTCCGCTCTGGAGTGGTCGGATCAGGTCGGCGGCTTCCCCTTCAAGATTGCCGGGCTGCCCGTGAAGGACTTCCACCGGCGGGCCGACGACTACGCCACGGACGTGGTGATCGGGGATATCCCCCAGGTCGAAGACCACGCCCCTATCGCCCGGTCAGCGATGCGGTGGGCGAACCTCCGGGTCGTGCCGGTCGCGCCTACCGGGATCGAGCTGGACCGCATGTCCCCGCTCGCGGGCGTCCTCGAGGAGATGGAGGACGTGGTGCGGCCGGACTCGCAGACCTGCGTGCTGCTCAACCGTGTGGTCTCGGGCGCGGCCTCGGGCCCGTCAGCGCGTCGGGTGCTGACCCGGCAGGGCTACGACGTGCTGACGACGGCGATCCCCCGGCTCGAGGTGTTCGCGCAGTCGTTCGGGGCGGAGCCCGACACGAACACGGCCTATGACCAGTTGGCGACCGAGCTGCTTGAGAGGGCGGGCAAGTGATGCGGGAGACGGCCGCGCAGCGTGAGGAGCGGATGGCCCGGGCCGCGGCGGGGCGGAACCGCGGCGAGGGGGCGCCGGTGCGGCGGGCCTCTGAGGTGCGGACCAAGCCGGTGCGGATGACGGTGGACATGCCGCCGGCGCTGCATCGCCGACTCAAGAGCTGGTCGTCGTGGTCGGCTGGGCAGTTGGACGTGGCCGACGTTCCTGCAGCCGAGGTGGTGCGGATCCTGGTGGAGATCCTCACCAGCAACCCGGACGAGGTGGAAATGGCGCGGCCGCTGGTGGCGGCGGTCATGGAGGAACTGCGCTCGCGTCAGCAGTAGGCACAAACAGCAGAGCCCCCGCCGGGCAGCCAGCGGGGGCCTTAGTCGTTCCGTGTCGGGGTGTCAGTCGTCTCCGCATGCGCAGGAGCAGCCGGTGCCGGCGCAGCGTCCGCAGTCCTGGCAGGTTGAGCACGGCCGGCAGTGGCCGCAGCCGCGGTTGTTGACGGGCCAGCAGCGGCAGCCGGTGGGCTGCCACGGTTCCGTGCTGCCGAACAGACCCATCTGTCCGGACACGTTGGTCTCCGGGGCGCGCTTCGGGGTGCGGGGCTTGACGCGGCGGGCCATCACTTCCCACCCCCCGCGCGGTGGCACACCCCGCACGGCACCTTGGCTGTCTGCGTCTTGCCGGTGGTGGAGTGGACGCGGGTCCGGATGGTGAGCATGCCGCCCCGGCAGCCCTTCACGCCGCAGCGCCGGCGCTTCGGCCTGGTGCTCGTGGTCGGCCCGGCCCCGCCGGTCTGCATCGTCCAGGCCGCGGTGAGCGCGGCGGCCTTCGCCGTGTCCACCGCGTCGCCCGCCTTCTCCTTCGCCATGCCGGTAGCGGCACGGGCCGCGCCCTTCACGCGGGCTTTGGCCTGCTTCTTCTTCGACCGCCACCACCGTTTGACCTCGGGGGCGACGACCTGGTGCGCGGCCTTGGCGGCGCCGGCCAGCTCGTGCATGTCGAGCAGCGGCAGCAGTTCGCCGGTCATGACGCTGTCGCGCCATTCGGCGGCGAACATGTCGCGGTCGGCGTCCGTCAGGCGGGCGATACGGGAGGCGAGGACGGCGTCGACCAGGCCGTTCGTGATGAGCGGGGAGTCCTCGCCGTGGCCGCAGGCCAGGCAGCAGACCCAGGCGGGCGAGGCCTCGAACATGCCGCGCTTGTGGACCTCGAGGGAGAAGGAGTTCCCGCAGTCGGTACAGGCGAGCTGCTGGCCGTCGACGTGCGCGATGCCCAGTAGCTTCAGGTCGGCAGTGGTCTTCACGACGGTCAGCCCTTGATCTCGCCGCGGCTCTTGGCCAACAGGCCGCGGGCGTTGGCGTTGACGGTGCGCTGGTCGACGGGCCCGGCGTAGTGGTGGTGGTGCACGGGCGGAGCGGCTTCCACGACATGCTTGGCGCGGCCGGCCAGGCGGCACAGGGCGAGGATCGGCAGGGCGATCGTGGCGGGCGCGGCCGCGGCGATGGCGAGCGTGGTCGGGTCGACGTGGCCGAGGGTGTAGACGAACAGGGAGGCCATGCCGCCGATCGGGATGGAGGCGGCGCCGGCGGACAGCATCAGGGCGCTGGCGTCGGTGGCCCGCTGGGACATGGGCGGCCGTCCGGGCTGCACGACGGGCGGGGTCGGGCCGATCGTGGGGACGGGGGTGTCGTCCCGGAACGACGTCGGCACGGCCGGCGCCAGGGCGTCGTTGACGGCGTCGATGATCTGCTGTGCCTGGGTGTTGGGCGTGGATTCCATGGCGGGCCTTCTCTCGGGCGAAGTGTGGTGGTTTGTACGTCTGCCGGACCCTTGCCACCGCCCTGACAGGCGGACGTTTGTGCAGGTCAGCGACGGGAGGGGTGGGGCCGGACCGTTGCCACGCCTTGCCGTTTCCGGGTTGGGCTGGCAGGGGCTGGCAAGGGTCCGGCCGATCGGGGCGACGCTCTGACCTGCGGCGATCCCGCGTGGGCAGGGGTCTGTCAGGGGGTCAATTCCGGGCGTTCCGGGCGTCCTCGGCGGCCTGCTGGAGCGCGGCCAGGGTGTAGCCGTTGGGCCGGGAGTTGTCGGCGGCGGTGACCCGCACGGACTCCAGATCGACCCCGAGAGCTTCGATCTGCGCTTTGAGGGCCTTGCCTGCGCGGGACATCCACGCGGCGTCGCTCTCGCCCTCGGTGCGGGCGTACCGGTCGGGGGCGACCCGGGCGAGGGCGGTGAACGCCTCGGCGTTGGTGATGGAACCGCGGCCGGTGTTGGCGGCCGCCGTGACGAGGTGGTCCAGGACGGTGCCGCGGACGATGCCGCCGTTTCCGTTGCGTCCGCCGGCCACCGAGGACGCCCCGGTGATGCGCAGCAGGGCGGTCTCCACCGGGTCCTCGCAGTGCCCAGGCAGAGTGCCGGCGGCGCGGCGCAGCTCGGTCCCGATGGCGATGGGGGTGCGGATCTCCCCGGTGCTCTCGTCGATGAACAGGGACCGGACGGCGATCATCCCGGTGTCGGGGGTGGTGAGCCAGCCGCGGCCGCGCGTGCTCTTGGCGTTGGGAATCTTGCTGGAGTCGTAGCCGTTGCCCGCCATGCCCTTGCCGAGGATCGTGTTGGACGCGTCGGCGTTCTCGGTGCGCATCGCCATGCGGCCAGAGCAGTTGCCGCGCAGCCGCGACGGGACGATGGCGACCTCGGGGTACTGGGTGGCCAGCACCAGGACGATGCCAACTGCGGCGCCCACGGCGGCGATCTGCGCGAGGTACTCCACGATCTCCTCGGCGTACTCCTTCGACGGGCCCTCCGGGGCGGTGTACGTGGCCAGTTCGTCCACGATGACCAGCTCGATGCCGCCGACCTGCTCGATGAGGTCCTCGGACAGCTTGGACAGGCTGAGGTCGACCAGGATCTCGGTGCGGCGGTTCATCTCGCCGACCATGACCTTGAGGAAGTCGCGGAGCCGGGCCGGGTTGCGGCGGACGAACGTGTGCAGCACCGGGGCGTGCGGCACGTATTCGCCGGTGCCCTTGCCGTCGAACAGGCGGATGCGCACGCGCGGGTCGAGGAGCGCCCCGGCCAGCACGTTCGCCACGCCCATGCCCTTACCGGAGCGGGTGGCCCCACCGAACAGCAGCGAGTAGTCCGAGATCGTGACGGTGACGATGCGGCCGCGCTTGTCGAACGCGAGCGGGATCCCGTCCCGCCACGTGTTGAGCGGCTCGCGCCGGTCGAGCAGCGGGGAGCGCACGGTGCGGTCGAACGGGTCGCGCATGGACGCCCACAGCGTGAGGCGGGACTCTCCGCCGGCCTGCCGCAGGTCGAGCTGCGCCCGGTCGATGCCGAGGGCGGCGGCGATCTCGACCTCGCGGGCGCGGGCCTTGTCGACGGTGGCGTCGGGCAGTTCGAGCATGACCGTCCACGCGTCCTCGCCGTCGCTGATGACGGGGGTGAGGAGCCGCAGCTCCTGGCCCTCGCCGATCACCTTGGCGGCGATGAACGCCCGGTTGAGCATCGACTCGGTGAGCGGGTCGCCGTCGGCGAGGGAGCGCCGCTCGAGGTCGAACGACTCTGCGGTGAGCGGCTTGCGGCCGATCCAGGCGGCGACGCTGAGCGTGCTGAACACTCCGCCGGCCAGGCCCAGCCACCCGAACTCCACCAGGGCGGTGGTGTCGACCAGCAGGGGCGTGCCGTAGGCGACGGCACCGCGCAGCATGCGGCCGCGTCGGACCTCCCGCTTGGCAGCCTTGTGGGCCTGGACGGCGGCCATCGCTTCGGTCTGCGCCCGGTCGGCGTGGAGTCGGGCGGCCTGCTTCTGCTTCGGCATGACCGTGTACCGGGCGCGGCGGGCGGCAGCCCGGGCGTCGCGGGTGGCGGTGTGCGCCTGGTGGGCAGCGGCCTGGACGTGGACGCCGTGGAAGCCGATCACCCATTCGTGGGTGCGGCGGGTTCCGCGGGCGATCTGGGCGGCGTGGCCGCGCTCGGTGCGCTGCCTCGAGGCCCAGCGGCGGGCCGATCGGCGGGCGGCCCTCGCGGCACGGCGGGCGGCGGCCTTCTGGCCCTCGCGGGTGCGGGTCCAGGCGGGCAGCCACGGCAGGTCGCCGGCGGGGTCGTCCGGGAGCTGGGGGAGGTCGACCTCCGGGCCCGGGATCTCGGGCGCCGGGATCCGGGCGGCGCGGGCCTTGTCGAGGTCGACTACCGGCGCGGCGGGGGTGTCGTCCTCGGGGCGGCGGATCGTGTCGGACATGCTGGTCGTCTCCTTCGGGAGAGGACGGGGCCGGGCGCTGCTTTGGTCGGTTGAGCCCGGCCCCGGGCTTGTCTGGGCGGTGGTCAGTTGGCGGCGCGGAGAGCCGTCTCACGGGCCGCTGCGCGGGCCGCCGGGTGATAGGGCGCGGTGTCGCCCTTGCGGCGGCGAGGCGGCTTCGGACGGGCCTTGGCGGTGGCGGGCTTCGCGTCGCTCGTGTCGGCCGGGGGGATTTGGTCCGCGACCTGCGCTTTCTTGGCGGCGCGGCGGGCGAGCGGGGAGACCTTGCCGAGAACGGGCACCGGGCGGTGCGCGGGCCCGTAGATGGACTCCAGTAGTCCCGTGCGGATCTCCTCGGCCTGGTCGGGGGCGAGGTCGAACGCGGTGCCCAGGCGGTGCCGTGCGGCCGCGCTCGCGGCGTACAGCTCCGCGGTCATGCCCGGCGTCTCCGCGCCGTGCACGGCCTTCCACGCCTGCGCCCACGCCTCGTCGGCGGTGAGGGTGCCGAACGGGGCGGCGGACATGAGCCGGTCGGCAACGGCGGCGACCTTCGGGTGGTGCTTGCGGCGGGCCTTGGCGTGCGCCTGGCGTTCCTTCGCTTCGGCCTTGGCCTTTCGCTCTGCGGCGATCTCCGCCTTCGTCCGCTTGGCCTTCGCGGAGTGCCGTCCGGCCATGACCATGTGCCAGAGGGCGACGGGGGCGATCGAGGACGCGGCGAGGACGATTCCGCCGGCGGGGCCGTAGTCGTGGGAGCCGTGCCAGGCGTTGACCCCGGCGGCGAGGGTGGCGAACGACCAGACGGCGATGCGGTACGGGGCGACGCGGCGGTGTTCCCGCAGCGCCCGGGCCTCCCCGGCGGTGGCGGCCCATGCGCCCAGCTCGAGCATGACGGGCAGCAGGCAGCCGAGCAGCAGGCCCAGGCCCATGCCGACCAGGGCGCGGTACTGGGCGACCAGGGCGGGCACCATGCCGCACGCCATCACGGCGAGCGTGGCGGCCACATCCCCGTTCTCGCGTACGGCGCGCACGCGCTTGCGCCACCGGGCGGAGCGCTGGGCGGCGGCCGCGGCCTTGTCCTTGCGGCGCTGCGCGGCCAGCTCCCGCTTGCGCTCGTCTTCCTGGGCGCGGCGGGCGGCGGCCCGCTCGTCACGGAAGGCGCGCTCTTCGCGGCCCAGTTCGGCGCGCAGCCGCTCGTCTTCGCGGCGCTGCTGTGCCTCGGCGGCCTTGTCTGCTCGGCGGGCGGCCCGCCAGTCGGTCGTCTCGGGTGCGATGGTCACCGGGCACTCCTCTTCGGGGTCGCGGTGCGGTGGGGCATGAGTCGGGTCAGGGCGCGGTCGACCGGGCCGGGCACGGTGCCGGCCAGGAGCACGACGGCGGCCGCGGTGCACACGGGCGCGGGGTGGGCGGCCAGCAGTCCGGCGGCGGCCAGCAGGACGGCGGCGACCGGGGGCCAGACGACGGCGAGCAGAGCCACGGCGGCGAGCAGGCGGGAGCGGCGGTTCATGCGTCGCCCTCCGTCTCCTCGGAGGCGCGGACCTGGGCGTCCATGAGCGCGGCTTCGACGTCCTGGACTTCGCCCCGCTCGATCGCGGCGTATACGGCTTCGCTCTCCAGGAACATCCGCTCCTGGAAGCTCATGGGCTCGCTCATCGCTTCACCTGTCGACTCGGACTCGGCGCACTTGGGGCAGTCGGCGGGGCATTCCCGCTCCTCGGGCGTCTGCGAACCGGTGGCCCATCGGATGGCGATCACGGCGAGGGCCAGCAGGGCGAAGACCGTGGTCCATTCCTGGTCGTGCATCCCGAACTGGGCGACGCATTCAGCGACCAGGAGCGCGACGACCAGGGCGAGGAAAAGGCGGCGCGTCATCGCTGACCACCCCCGCGGCCCTGCTCGCTGCGCCGGTTCGCTTCCCGGACCTTCTTGCTGAGCTCGTCGCGTTCCTGGTCGGTGAGGCAGAGGGATGCCCCGGGCGGGGCACAGATAACGTTGCGCATGGCGGATCGCTCCTTGTCACAGGCACGGCGGTTCGCTCGAGGGCCCGCCCTGGCCGGCGGGCCCTCTTTGCGCCCAGGTGAAGCTCCTCTTCTGGCGTTCGGGTACGCCAGACTGGGCCGAAACGTGCTAGCACGTTTCGACTCTTCGATATTGCCCTCTGCCCGCGAGGTGTGTCAACATCTACGTGCTAGCACGTATGGTCTTAGCAGCTAGGAGAGATGGAGGGAGGCGAGCCATGGCCAGATCAGCTGAAGAGATCGCAGCGGCGTTGCGCACGCAGATTCAGCAAGGCGAGCTGCAGCCGGGGGACCGGCTACCGAGCATGGAACAGCTGGCTGAGGACTACTCGGTAAACCGGCAGACGGCACGTCAGGCGTTGAACCAGCTCAAGGCTGAGGGGCTGGCGGAGTCTCCGGGCGGCCGGGCGGGAACGATCGTGCGCGCGCGTCCCACCACACGCCTAGTGCGATCTCGCAGCATCGAACGGGACCACCTCGGCTACTACTCCGGGCCGACAGTCCAGCACTGGCGCACCATCCCGGGGCTTGGCCTGGCCGTCGACAACAAACCCGTGCCAGCGGACATCGCCGAACTCTTGGGAGTCGACCCCGGCACGCCCGTCGTCGTCCGGGAGCGTGCCAACGGTGACCCGGAACAGCCGCAGTACCGGCAGCTCACAACGTCCTGGTTCCACCCGACCATCGTGGAAGACGTGCCGGTCCTCGCCGGTGATACAGGCCTGGGCGGTTCTTACGACCGGATTGAGGAATGGGCGCAGCAACCCCTCCAGTGGGAAGAGGAGGTCACCGCGGCTACGCCAAGCCCGAACGAGGCGGAGGCCCTGCTCCTTCCTCCCGGCGTGCCCCTCCTACGCATCCTGCGGATCGCAACTCTCGGGCGAGGCAAGAAAGCGCGGGTCGTTGAGGTCCAGGACATCCGGATGTCTGGCGAGCTGTTCGGCGTCCGGTACCCGCTTCAGCGCCGCGGGGAGGCCCGCTGGCCCGTCCAGCCAGCCACTGGCGACTACTACTCAGCAGGCGACCAGGTGTAACGCATGGGCCGCTCACTCCGTCTATGCCCCGTAACAAATTTCGGCCACAGACGTACAGAGATGACAGGGGCGGCACCCACGCCAAAGGGAGCCGTGGGAAGCGCTTCTGACACGGTCGACCTATCCGGCTACTGTCATTTCAGGCAGCAGGTGCCGCAGGAGGTAAGCATGGAAAATCGCGAGGCAGAGTGGCTGACGGTGCGTGAAGTCGCCGACCACTTCCGCGTCTCGACGCGCACCGTCATTCGGTGGGCCGAGAGCGGAGAGCTGCGCGTCCGGAGGGTCGGCCCGACCGGGCGACTCATCCGGATCCACAACTCGGTACTCGAAGAGAACGACCTCCCGGCTGTGGCTTAGGCCCAGACATGCGTCGAGGGCCTGGTGCGGCAAACACCAGACCCTCAGGGACGCATACCGGGAGTCTCCCACAAATACCGGACGGTCATCCGGTGGAGATCGGTCTGCAGAAGCTGCACACATCTGCCAGGAAGGTGCAGCAGCCAGCGTAGCCGCAGACCCTCCCCACTTCGAGACGAGGCGGCGTTTGATCGCCGCCGGGTGGCCGTCCCTTACCCAATAGGGACGTAGCACGATGCAAAACCCGCAGGTCAGTGCAGCTAGCGTCAGAGAGCCTTCCACCCCGCGCGACAGCCCGGCGGGTGCTCTCCCTTCCACGGCGGCCGCGGCGCCGGCCGTGAATCTCACAGAACAGCAGCGGGCCGTGGCGCTCACGTGGCTGTCCCGTGGCGTGCCGGTCATTCCCTGTTCGAGAAGGGACAAGGGTGCGCTGGTTCCCGGCTTCGGCCGGGATGCTTCCCCCGAGCAGCTCGCCCCGTTCTCCGACCCGGCACAGGTCGACTCCTGGTGGTCTGGCCGCTTCAAGCGGGCCCACGTCGGCCTGCTCACCGGGCGCGGCACGAACGGGCGCGGCCTGGTCGTGGTCGACCTCGACATGCCCAAGGGGGACACCCGGCCGCTCGAGGGTCGGTGGTCCGGCTGCCACGGCGGTACGGATGTGCTCGAGCTGCTCGCTCGGGAGGCCGGCGCCGACTGGCCCGAGACCTATTCCGTGCTTACGCCCTCGGGCGGCATGCACCTGTACTTCCAGCAGCCCGCAGAGGGGCCGCTCATCGGCTGCGCCACCGGGGAGGGCCCCACGGCTCCCCACATCGGGCCCCTGGTCGACGTGCGCGGGGTCGGCGGGTACGTCATCGCGGCCGGGTCGTACTCGACTGCACAGGGCCGCGTGTACGAGCGGGTGAGCGCCCCGGAGGTGCGGCCGCAGCCGTTGCCTGGCTGGCTGCTCGAACTGCTCCGCCCCGCCTCTCCTCCCGCTGCTCCTCCCCGACCGCCGGCACCCGTGCGGCTGCTGCCCACGGCCACCCGCGCGGAGCGGTACGCGGCCGCGGCCCTCGAGGGAGCTGCCGACGACGTAGCCCAGGCGGTCGAGGGCGAGCGGAACAGAAAGCTGTTCGCCGCCGCGCGGCGCCTCGGAGAGCTCCACTCCACGGCCCCCACCGTGCTGGACGAGACGACCGTGCGGGAGCAGCTGCTCGCCGCTGCTCTGCGCTCGGGGCAGAGTGAGCGGGAGTCCCTGCGCACGATCCGGTCCGGGTGGGAGCGCGGTCTCGCCAGCCGCGGGGCAGGTGCCGCGTGACGACCGTCCCCCCGCAGTCGGCCGAAGAGGCCCGCCTCGTCTCTCGGACCGTGGTCGACGCTCTCGGTCTCGTCGGGCGCCCGAGCGTTCCCGAGGGCTGGTCTCTAACCGCCAAGGGCGTCTACCTGGTTCGTCCCGGCAAGGGCGACCACGGACCCACCTACGAACGCATCACGACGACCCCTCTGGTCATCACCCGAATCCTGACCGCGCCGGACGGGGCCCAGAGTGTCGAGCTGGCATGGCTCGTCCAGGGGAAGCCGGTGCGGCACGTCATCCCGCACGAGACCGCCAAGCGCGGGCGCGAACTGGTGAAGGCGCTCGGCGCGCTCGGCCTGCCCACGTCGGAGAGCTTCGCGTCCCCCGTCGAGAAGTGGCTACTCGCCTACGAGGATGAGAACACGGGAATTCTCCCCCGGGCCCAGCTCCGTCGCTGGCTCGGCTGGCAGCCCGACGGCACGTTCCTCTCCGCACCGGGCGGCGTGGACTTCCAGGCCAACTACGAGAGCCAGGCGGCCCCGGCAGCCGCGCACCGGCCAGCGGGCACCTTGCAGGGGTGGCAGGAGACCGCAGCACTGCTCAAAGACCAGCCCATCGCGCGCCTGTGTGTCGCGGCCGGCCTCGGTTCTCCCCTCCTTCGCCCGCTCGGTGTCGGCAGCACCACCGTGGACATCTCCGGGTTCTCTGGCCGGGGCAAGACCACCGCTGCGGAGGCCGGGATCTCCACCTTCATGCACCCCCTCGAGACCGGCGGCGCGGCCTACTCCTGGGCATCGACGCTGTACATGATCGAGGAGCGCATAAACCTCGTCCGCGGGCTGCCGGTGCTCCTGGACGAGTCGCAGCACATCAAGCCCAACGACCGCGACCGCGTTGGGGAGCTGCTGTACATGATCCCCACCGGCCGGGGCCGCTCCCGCGCGAAGGGCTGGAACTCAGGCCTCGAGTGGGAGTGCGTGGTGCTCTCCACAGGCGAACAGTCCCTACTCACGATGAGCAACCACCAGGGCATCAGCGCCCGCGTTCACCGCGTTGAAGGCGAGCCCATGCCCGACGCGGCCACGGCCAACGCAGTGCGCGCGGGCTTTACCCGGCACCACGGGCACGCCGGGCCGGCCTTCGTCCAGCGCCTCACCGAAGTGCTGGCGAGCAGCGGCGGACTGGAGTCGCTGAAACTTCGGCACGAGCAGCTCACCGCCCAGCTCGTCGGCGACAACGCCATCAGCGCCAGGCGCTCTCGCACCGTAGGCGTCTTCGCCCTTGCTGAGATCCTGGCCTCGGAGTGGGGAATCCTGCCTTACCCGCCTATGACGCCCACTCAGTGGCTTGACGTCTTCGCCGCCAGTGCCGAGAGCGACGACCGGCCGCGCCAGGCCCTGGATGTGGTGCGCGAGCACGTCGGCACCCGCATGCATGAGATCTGGTCCAAGAGCGCCCCCCAGCTCGAGGCTGCGGGCGTCGGCCGGGCCCCCATTCAGTGGCTCGGTGCCTACACCACCCGCGACGGTGAGGAGCGCATCGCGGTCCGGCCCGAGGCGGTCAAGGAGATGCTGAGCCGGGCGGGCTTCGAACTCGCCGCGGTAATCGGCCGATGGGTCGCGGACGGTTACGTGTCGACATCCATGGAGAAGTCGACTGGCAAGGTCCGTCCCCGGCAGAAGGTCCGCATCGGGCGGACCTCAGTGTGGATGATCGAGTTCACCAACGCCGGCTTCCCCCTCGGATCCGAAGCCAACGAATAGCAGCCCGCCCCAGCCTGAGAGTGAGCCCCCAGCCATCGGCTGGGGGTTCTCTCGTGTGTTCCCCCTCTAGTTCCCCTCGGTGTTCCCCCGTGGGGGGAACAGTTTTTCAAGCAAATGCGCAGGTCAAACGTCATACGGGACGGACTGTTCCCCTGTTCCCCTCTGAGAGCAAGACAAGAGGGAGTCCTGCGCGCGTGCGCGAGCGCGTGTGTATAGATCTCTCTTGTATTTCTAGGGGAACAGGGGAACAGAGAGAAGAAAGCCCAGTTCACAGCGTGTTCCCCTCCGTTTCCAAGGTGGGGGAACAGGGGGGAACAGGGGGAACAGTCGCAGTCGGACTTGGTCAGCAACCCCGGACAAGCCTCGCCGGGGGGTGGAAAGCCTCAGAGCAGCTACCCACCCCCCGCCACGGCGGCCGCGGTGCTCGAGGTCATCCGGCGGGTGCCGCTCGAAGGTCGTGCGGCGAAGCCGCTCCCCTTTGCTCTGACCCGCAGACGACGGCGGCGCGCGGCACGTCTATGGCGCGGCGGGTTGCGCGGTTCATGAGGTGCCCTGCGATGGCCTCTGGTCCATGGGGTGGTTGGTTGTGGGGCCGTTGGCGTCTGTCGGCAGGTGTGGGGTGGTGTGTGTGGCGTGGCTGCCCAGGGTGCGCGGCGGCCGAGCGGAAGCGGGACGGAGGCAGGAGCGGCCGCGCGGCCGGCCGCGCACGGCCCGCGTGAGGGCCGTCTTGATGGAGTAGGGAAAGTTTGACCGCGCTCGTGCGACGGCTCTCGTGCGCGCGTGCGTAGGACGGTCTCATGGGTTCCACCGATGTACCTCCGTGCAGCTCAGGGCGCCGGGGGCCTGTCTCATCGCGTGCGCGCGTAGGGGGGTCCAGAAAGTCCAGAAACCTGGACCGTCATGACCTGAGCCCGAAAAGGCGGGCCTCATGACCTGGCGGCGATGCTCGGGGACGACGAAGGCCCGCCGGGTGTCGTGCCGGCGGGCCTGTGGGCGTGGCAAGGTGCGTGGTCAGGACAGGCGGGAGAGCAGCCGTTCGGCACGCTGCCGCTTGAGGTGCTCGCGTTCGGCTGCGCGGGCCTGCGCGGCTTGCTGTCGAGCAGCTGCTCGCGCGTCCGGGTTGAGGAGCCGTGCAACGGTCGTCGGGTGCCAGCGCCCGCCGCGCTTGCTCGGGATGCCAGCGGAGTTGAGCCGCTCGCAGATGCCGCGGATGCTGACGCCTTCCTCCTGCCAGGTGCGCATCTGCTCCAGGACGGCGGCCTCGTCAGAGTCGACGGTCAGCGTCTTGTCCGCGGCGCGCTGCCCGTAGGCCGGTGCTCCGTAGGCGTACCCGCCGGCCGCTGCCTTCGTCTTCCGCCCGTTGCGCAGCCGCTTGGCGATGAGCCCGCGCTCGAGCTGCGCGGCCGCGCCCATGACCTGCCGGACGAAGGTACGCATCGGGTCGTCGTCATCGTCGGGCAGGTGCTCGCCTCGGTCCGCGGTGAACATGCGGCCCCCGTGCGCCCAGACGACGGAGAGGATGGCTTCCTGCTGGGTGAGTTGCCGGGCCACCCGGTCAAGGTTCGGGGCGAGGATCCCGTCTGCCTCTTCGTTGGCGAGCAGCTGCAGAGCCTCGGTCAGGCCGGGCCGTTCGTCGTCGCCGGCCTTCCCCGTGATCCCGCCATCGGTGCACACGCGGATGATCCGCACGCCCCCGAGCCCGGGGCCGGCCGTGCGCGCCCACTTCCGGCAGTCCTTCTCTTGGGCCTCGAGCCCGTACCCGTCCAACTGTCCGGCCGTGGAGACGCGGAGCAGCATCACGAGACGGAGAGAGGGGGTGCGGGGCGTGCTCACGACTGTGCCGCCCGCTTCACCCAGCTTGTGATGACGGCGAACGTTGACCAGTCGGCGGTCTGGGCAAGCCAGGTGGCGATCCGGTCGTCGTACTCGCCCAGCTCGACACCGGCCGCGCGGAACACGTCCGTGAGGATCTCGGCCTTGCGGGCGGTGTCCGGGTAGACGCCGGGCGTCGGGTAGTCGAGCGGTTCGCGGTCGATGGGCCCGTCGGGAATCGCGTTCATGGTGTGCCCCCTCGTTTCGCGGCGGCCCGGGCGGCTGCCGACTCCCTGACTGTACACAGTTTTTGGCATAGATGTAACGCTACTGGTCAGGGCGATTTGGGGGTGACAGGGACGCCAGTGGGGACAGCAGAGGACACGAAAGACGCACATCAGCGGGAGGGGTGACGTTGGGTCACTGCACCGAGGGCGGCAGGATCACCCCGTGAAGCGTCGAATGCTGGGCACGGGGCCGGTTGTCAGCGAGCCGACCGGGGAGGCGGCAGCGGTGCGCCTGCTGCCCGTAGAGCGGCTTTCGGGTCCGCAGAGAGCACGGACGGAAGTGGAGAGCGAACAGCGGCCGCAGGAGGCCGTACAGCGGCCCGTCCGGCGAGTGCTGGGATCCGGAGGAACGGGAGCCGCCCGAGGTAGGTGAGCCCGAGCACCGGTCAGGCAGCCTTCCGACCGGGCCAGTCGCGGCCAGCGTCGGTGACGGCGAACTCCATCAGCCGGGCCCGCTCGGTGTCCGTGAGGGCGAACGCGTCGGCGAGTAGGCCCGCCACGGTGCGGGATGGCACCCGCAGGCACGCCTCCAGGCGGAAGAGGTAGGAGTGGGAGATACCGACGATCCGGGCGGCCTCTCGCAGTCGGAGGCCGGCGCGGAGCCGGGCGTCCTGGAGCATCGGGCCGACGTCGGGCGGCAGGGTCTGGCGTTCGGTGTCCATGAGGTCCTCTCAGTCGTCGCTCGTGTCATGGGGTTGCGCAGAGTCGGGGGCGAGCTGGGGGCGGCGGAGGATGCGGTGCGGCTCCTCGCGCTGGATCCGGCGGAACTCCTCGTACGTTGCGTTCACGCCGTCCATGACCAGGCCGCGTTCCTCGAGCCACCGACGGCACTGCTCGAGCCACTCCATGACTGCCTCGTAGCGGCCCTCGATGGAGCCGCCGTGGTCGCGGATCCAGTTCCGCGGTCTGACTTCCTCGCCCCACACCCAATCCGGGACGCCGTTGGTCTCGGCCGGCGGCCGGTCCAGGCCTGCGCGGGCCGCACGGCGGGCCGACACCATCAGGCGCCCTTGAGCGGCACCACAGGCGCCGGGGCGTGCTGCTGGGGAGGCAGAGCCCAGCCGAGTGCTGCCATGCCCTGAGGCGTCAGCCCAAGCCGGTCCGAGAGGTGTCGGGCTTCTTGCGCCATCCATGCCGATGCACGGCCGGCCAGGATGTTCGACGTGTGGCAGACGAACATGGCCACGACCGGGATGAAACTGTCGTCCCACTGGTTCGCCTGTGGGCCGGTCCACAG
>NZ_JBVKBA010000067.1:0-15117 GCF_055639175.1 Streptomyces sp. NPDC107546
CATCGACGGCTCATGACCCGGGCGCAACACCATCGACCGCACATCGCCGAGCCCTTCACCTGCGCACTGAACCACCCGGACCGACGACGGCGAGGGATGGAAGTCCACCGGGAAACCCGCATATCCAGCACGGGAACTACAGACAACGCGAGCCAAGTTTGCGCAGGTCAGCGAGTTCCGTCGGTTCCCCAGCACACCTGGAACTGCGCCACCGCCAGCGCGCTCGTGCCGAGGGCCGGATCCACGCCGCGCGGGCCTTCACATCAGCCCTCCGTCTCCTTGTGAGACGCTCCCCCTTTGTCGCCGAACCCTGGGGGATCAATGCGAATGCGAGGGCGGGTCGGGATGCTGGGGGCCGCGGCCGGCGTCGCGGTGGGGGCGCCCGCGGCCCTGTGGGCCCTGAGGCGGGAAGCCGCGGACGACGGGCGTGCGCCGCAGAGCGTTCCCACGGATCTGCGGCACCGCGATCCCGACGCGACCGACGCGGCCAGGCGCGTGTACGCGCTGCTGGCAAGGCTGGAGAACGACGCGCGGCGGGGCCGGCCGGGCCGGACCCTGATCGGGCAGCACGTGGAGTTGCACAACGAGCGGTACAACACGCAGTACGGCGACTACCGGGGCACCAAGCAGCCGGGCTACTACTACCGCAAGGCCCAGGACATCACCGGCCGCCTGCCCGCCTTCGTGGAGCTCGACCTGGGTCCCGGCTACAACCGTCCGGGCTGGGCCGTGGGCGAGCCCCGCTCCTACTCCCGCGGCTGGCCGAGCTGCCGTCCCCAATGGGGGTACGTGGAGGATGCTGTGGACCTTGCGGTCGGGGTGTGGGCGGGTCTGCCCCGGCCGGCCGACGGCTCGTACCGTCCCTCGGGTACCCACATGGACTGCTCCTCGGGCACCGAGGTCGCCCTGCCGCACAACGGCGGCGCCGCGGCGGGCCTTGTAGGCTTCTCCTTCCACCAGCCCTACCCGGGCAGCCCGGTCAAGGGCTTCGCGCAGACGCTGCGTCGCAACTCTCCGGCCGCGTGGGACCCCGCCTGGTTCGGCAGGGTGGTCACCGAGGGCACTGCCGAGCACGGGGCTCTGCTGCACGACCTCGGGTATCTCGCGGATCACCTGGGCTATCTGGCAGGGCGGGGCGTTCCGGTGCTGTTGCGGCCGTACCACGAGATGAACACGGTGCCCGGGCACGGCTTCTGGTGGGCGGGGCAGGAACCGTCCGCGTACCGGAGGCTGTGGCGGCTGACGTACGACTTCCTGGTGGTCCGGCGCGGCTTGCACAACCTGGTTTTCGTGTGGTCCCCCAACTCCTGGGACGGTACCTACGGCCGTCCGCCGAAGGCCTACTACCCGGGCGGCGGTTACGTGGATGTCGTGGGCGTCGACGACTACAGCGGGAGCCCGGCCCGGCCGTTCGGCGACGGCGGTTGGACCGAGGTCTGGTACTGCGGCCTGGAGGAGTACGCCAGGCCGCGGATCGTTGCCGAGTCCTTCCATGTGCCGCTCAACGTGCACCAGCCCCGGACCCTGACCCGGACGCCATGGGTGTTGTGGACGGTCTGGGGGCAGGCACTGACGTACGACAACGTCTCCGAGCCCCGGAACAAGAACACCGCGGCCGATGTGAAGCAGACCTACGGCGCCTCGTCGGTGATCACTGCCGCCGATTGGAGATCCATGCGCAAGAGTCGATTCGGTTAAGTTTTGAACTTAAACCTTCACACCTATCCCACGCATCGCAGTTATGTGTAATGATCAGCTTCCTGTTCGGCCAGTGTTCAGGCGCCTGGGGGGGCATCTGAGCGGCGCGCGGCCGAACCGCCGAAGAAGGCGTTGCGGGCAGGTAACTTCATGTGAATGCCGCGGTGTGCACCAGTGTGCGCGCCACGGCGGGATCAGCCGTGCCTGGACGCGTCCACTGATCTCACTGGAGTTCCGCAGTCGTCATGGCATCGACACTGGTCGACGGAGGTGTGCCGCATGCGCGGCACAATGCGAAGCTGGCGCAACGCACCGTCTCTTGGAAGCCGGGCATCCTGCCTTTCCTGTTGCCGTTCGTTCTGCTCGTCGTGTTCGGTTTGTGGTCCTACCGGCCGAGTTCCTCGCCCCTGAGCTGGGCGCTCACCGTCGTCTGGTCCCTGCCGGTGGTCGGCGTGCTGGTCGGCATCCAGGGAGCCCTGCTCATCCGCCGCCGGGTGCGGCGCCTGGATGAGATGACCCCGCCCGCCCTTGTCGACGAGGACTTCCTCATCGTCCTGGTGCCTACCATCGGGCGGCACGACACCTACCCGGCGCTGGAGCGTTCGGTCCTCTCCTATGTCGAGCACCTGCCGGAATGGTTCCCGTACATGCGGGTCGACGTCCTGACGGAGGAGGGCTGCGAGGCGGCGGAGGCCATCGACCGACTCGCCGGCTCGCACCCGCTGATCCGTGTGGTCACGGTGCCCAAGGCCTACGTCCCCGCCAACGGCACCCGCTTCAAGGCCCGCGCCAACCACTACGCCCATGAGCTGCGCATCGACGAGGGCGAGGCGCTCGACCACGTCTGGGTGCTGCACATGGACGACGACACCGGCGTCGGCCCGGACACCGCCTCGTCGCTGGCCCAGTTCATCAACCGGCAGCGCCGTGCCCACCCCGACGAGGCCAAACACATGGCCCAGGGCATCCTTACGTATCCGCGCGAGAACGGGGTCAACATTTTCACCTGGCTCGCCGACGCGGTGCGCCCTGCCGATGACATCGCCCGGTTCCGGGCGCTCACCGGCCTCGGCACCCCGGCGGCCGGCGTGCACGGCGAACTGCTGGTGCTGCGGGCCTCCATCGAGGCCACCATCGGTTGGGACTTCGGCCCGAAGGAGATCGTCGAGGACGCCCGCCTCGCACTGACCTTCTGCCGCAAGTATCCGGGCCGCAGCGACTGGTTCAACGGCCGCTGCTATGGCGCCTCTCCGGCCACCGCCCGCGACTTCGTCAAGCAGCGCGAGCGGTGGGCCTGGGGCCTGGTCGCCCTCTGCTTCAACAAGGCCGTCCCCTGGCGCTATCGCTGGTTCCTCTCGATCTGCGTGGCCACCTGGATCCTCGGCCCGCTCCAGCACATCGTCGCGGTGCTGTGCATCGGCCTGCTGGTCGGCGACCTGAACACCTCGCCGGCCACGCAGTCGATTGTCATTCTGTGGGCCCTCAACTTCGCCTACGTCATCTGGACCTACTGGGAGGGTCTGCGGCTGAACGCGCTGGCGTCGGTCGGCGGCCGGCGCAAGTGGTGGGAGCCGATCGTCGTGGTCGCGCTCATCCCCGTCTTCTCCGTGCTGGAAGGCGTCGGCGGCTTCAAGGGCTTCCTGAAGTTCGTCCGGCGTGAGGAGAACAAGTTCGTCGTGATCGCCAAGCCCGCCTGACCTCCCTCGGACACACAGACTGATGATGAAGCGTTCACGTTCCCGGCTGCCCCTGCTCGCCATCTTCCCAGTGACTGTCCTCAGCCTCGTGCTGAGCGCCCCCTTCGTCCTCGGCAACCACCCGGTGCGCTGGGAGTCGGGCTCCGTGCTGCCGAAGATCGTCGTCGGTGACTCCCCGGAGTCCGGCTCCGGCGCCCCGACGGCCGGTACGCCGAAGATCTCCGCGGCGTCCGACGCCGATGCCCTCAAGGTGACCAGGCCCTGGAAGCCGGGGGCGGCCCAGTGGGGTGTGCAGATCTACTGGGAGGAGGCGAAGCAGAAGCGTTCCGACGCGTTCATCGAGGCGCAGGCCCGCAAGCAGGCCACGTACCTCGTCGGCCTGGGCGCCAACTCGGTATCGCTGTCCTTCCCCTTCTACACCGAGGGCCGTACGTCCGATGTGACGAAGGCCGGAGCCGGGACGCCGTCCCCGGAACGCGTCCGGCGTGTCTTGAAGGTCTTCGAGGACGCCGGCTTCCGCACGACGATCCGTCCCGTCATGGACGAGGCCTCCCTGGACCCGCCGACCGGCTGGCGCGGCAACATCGAGCCCGCCTCCCGCTCCGCCTGGTTCCGCTCCTACCGGTCCCTCCTCGCGCCGTACCTTGAGGTCGCCCAGGCCGAGAAGGTGAACACCTTCATCATCGGCACCGAGCTGACCTCGATGGAGGGCGACACGGGCTGGAACTCCCTGGTCGCCACCGCGGAGAAGACCTTCTCCGGCGAGGTCGCCTACGACGCCAACTGGGACAACTACGTGACCGGCCGCATCAACATGCCCGTCAACTACCTTGGCATCGACGCATACTTCCCGGTCAAGGTAGCGGACACTGCGCCGGTGAGCCGGCTGGTCAAGGGCTGGAACGAGTGGCTGGACAGGAAGTCGACAGGCGCCCTGCCCCACATCACCCTCTCCGAGGCCGGCATCGGCGCCATGGACGGCGCCTACCACGCGCCCGGCGACTTCTACGCCCGCCGGACCGTCAACCCGACGGTGCAGGCCAACTGGTACAAGGCCGTCTGCCAAGTGGTCCAGGAGCGCCGGATGACCGGCGTTTACTGGTGGTCGATCTGGTTCGACGACGACCCCAACACGCCACCGGACGACAAGACCGCCTCACGTCTGGACTTCGCCGGCCGCACGCAGAGCGAGCAGGCCATCAAGGCCTGTTTCAGCTCCGGCTACACAGGGCCGGGCAACACCGCCCCGTAGCCGCCGAGCCGTGAAGATCCCCGGACATGCCGGGAGATCCAGAGAGCCCGAACGCTCCTGAAATATCCCAATATCCCCCCACCACCCACATCCGTCCCCGCGACCCTAGGCGGACACCACATGACTGAAGCGATCCTTCTCGTGGGCGGTCAGGGCACCAGGCTCCGGCCCCTGACCAGCCACATCCCCAAGCCGCTGCTTCCCGTGGCGGGGGTGCCGTTCCTCACGCACCAGCTGGCACGTGCGGCCGCGGCGGGAGTCACCCGGATCGTCTTCGCCACCTCCTACCTGGCGGAGCTCTTCGAAGCCGAGTTCGGCGACGGCAGCCGGCTCGGCCTGGAGCTGGAGTACGTCACCGAGAAGGTCCCCCTCGGCACCGGCGGCGCCATCCGCAACGCCGCCGAACGGCTGCGCAGCGCCCCCGACGAGCCGGTGCTCGTCCTGAACGGCGACATCCTCTCCGGCCTCGACATCGCGGCTCTGCGCGACGGCCACCGGGCCTCCGGCGCCGACGTCACCCTGCACCTCAAACGGGTGGACGACCCACGCGCCTTCGGCCTCGTCCCCACCGACGCCGACGGTCGCGTCACGGCGTTCCTGGAGAAGCCGCAGACGCCCGAAGAGATCACAACCGACCAAATCAACGCCGGCTGCTACGTCTTCACCCGCGCGGTGCTCGACCGCATCCCCGCCGGCCGGGTCGTCTCCGTGGAGCGCGAGACTTTCCCCGAGCTGCTCGCCTCCGGCGCCCATGTGCGCGGCGTCGTCAACGACTGCTACTGGCTCGACCTCGGCACCCCGGCTACGTTCGTCCAGGGCTCAGCCGACCTGGTACGCGGAAAGGTCGCCTCCCCCGCGCTGCCCGGCCCGGTGGGCGAGGCCCTGGTGCTGCCCGGCGCCGAGGTCCACCCAAGCGCCGTGCTCAGCGGTGGCACGGTGGTGGGCCCCGGTGCGGTGATCGGCGAGGGCACGGTCGTCGAGGGCAGCGTGCTGCTGGCCGGTGCCCGGATCGACTCCCGCGCCAGCCTCCACCGCTCCGTAATCGGTCGGCACGCCCGGATCGGCGGGGGCAGCGTCCTCGACGCGGTGGTCGTCGGCGACGGCGCCCGGATCGACGAGGGCAACGAACTCCCGCCCGGCCTGCGCATCGCCTGCGGCGCCGACCTTCCCGCGCACGGCGTCCGCACCTCCGCCTCTGCTGCCCCCTGCACGATCGCCCACTCCGGAGCTCCCCATGCATCGACAGTCCAGTGACCGCCCCAGGCCCGAGGGTTGGGGGCCGCAACAGGCGTACGGGGGCTACAGCCAGCAGGGGTACGGCAACCCGCCACCCCCGCCGCAGTACGTCGACCAAGTAATCCCGCAGCAGCCGTACGCCCCCGAGCACGACACCGTCGTAGCCGCTCCGGAACCCGCACCGGGGAAGGACGCGAAGCCGGAACCCGCCCCCCTGCGCTCCCGCTTCCACGCCGTCGACGGCCTGCGCGGCCTCGCCATCCTGTCGGTGCTGCTCTACCACACCAACTGGTTCAGCAATGGCCTCTTCGGCGTGGACGCCTTCTTCGTCCTCTCCGGCTTCCTGACCACGCTCGTCCTGATCCGCGAGGTGGAGCGCACCGGCCGCATCCGCATCGGCCGCTTCTATCGCCGCCGCTTCAAGCGACTGCTGCCTGGACTGCTGATCACGCTCGGCCTGGTAGTGGGGATCTCGTACCTCACCAGCCCGCTGAAGGAGGCGCAGTCGCTCTCCAAGCAGGCACTCGGCGCGTTGCTCCAGATCGGCAACTGGGCGCAGATCGCCCGCGGCGACGCGTACTGGGACCACTTCGGCGCGATCCAGCCCCTGTCGGCGATGTGGTCGTTGAGCATCACCGAGCAGTTCTACGTGGTGTGGCCGCTGGTCCTGGTCCTCACCCTCGCCGTCTTCCGCCGTCGTGTGCTGCCCGTCGCGGTGCTTGCGGTGCTGCTGTTCGGCGCGTCCGCCTTGGTCGCGCCGGTGATGTGGCGGGGTGGAAACCACGACACCGACTACCTGTACCTGGCGACGCAGACCCGAGCCGTGGCGTTCATGGCGGGCGCGGCAGCAGCCTTCGTGGTGTACCTGGTCCAGCGCGGGGCCGCCCGGCGCGGCGGCGGCCCGACGGCCGGCTACCACCTGGCCTCCGTGACCGCGATCGTCTCGCTGGCCGCAGTGGTCTACTGCAGCATCAAGGTGAACACGTACCACGAGCCGCGGCTCTACGAGGGAGGCCTCGCCATCGTCGCCCTCCTGATCGCGGTGACCGCAGCCTGCCTCAGCACCGACCGCGGCCCGCTGGCCCGGGTCCTGCGCCTCAAGCCACTCATGGAGATCGGCCAGATCTCCTACAGTCTGTATCTGCTGCACCTGCCCGTGTACTGGCTGCTGTTGATGGCCTACCCGGACGTGAAGCCGTACGCCCTGTTCCTGCTGGGTACCGGCCTCACCTGGCTGCTCGCCATGATCATGCACTACACGATCGAGCAGTACCGCGTTCGCGACTGGCGCCCCTCCCGGGCGGTCCCCCTGTTCACCGCGGCCAGCCTCGTCATCGGCTTCGGCTCCTGGTACCTCCCCACCTACATCGCCGACTCCATGCACCCCGACGGCAAGCCGCTGGTCCTGACGCTCGGCGACTCAATGGCGGAGGACTTCGCGACGGCGCTGTCGCAGTACGGCGACAAGTACGCCGTGGTCGACGGCGGCCAGGGCGGCTGCGGCATCATGCAGCCCCAGGCGGTACGCGACCGTGTGGGCAAGGTTCTGAAGAACTGGCAAGCGTGCCTCGCCTGGAAGGATTTCTGGACGAAGAACCTGCAGAACACCGAGCCGGACGCCGTCCTCGTGCACGTCGGCTGGGACGCGGCGGAGCAGCAGATCAGTGGCAGGTGGCTGACGTCCTGCGACACCGCGTACCGCACCCGCTACCTGAAGCAGCTGGACACTGCCGTCTCCCTGATCCACAAACAGGCCCCTAAGGCGAAGATCCTGCTCATGAACGAGCGTCGCGCCAACGGCGCCATCATCAACAAGTGGGGCACCTGCTTCGACGACGTGATCGGCACCTACGTGAAGTCCGCCCCGGCCCAGGTGTCCCTGGTGAACCTCGACGCGTACCTGTGCTCCAACGGCGACTGCATGCAGTACAACGCCCAGGGCAAGCGTCTCTACCCGGACGGCGACGGCGTGCACCTCACCAAGGTCGGCATGGGCTTCGTCACCCCGTGGCTGGAGCAACAGGTGTCGGCCGCGCTGAAGCCATGACCCCTGGCGGTCCCTAGCCTGGCTACATCGAACATGACGAGCTAGCGACCTGCCCCGCCTGCGGCTCCCAGGCGTGGCTTGGAGGGTTCACTCACGTCGACGAAGACAAGTGGGCGGTGATCTCCACACCTTATGTATTCACTTGCCCTGCTTGCGACCTACAGATCAAGAACGAAGAGTTCGAGTATCTCGATGATCTCGGCGACGAGGTCGAGCTCGACGAATCACCAGAGGACTTCTACTCCGCGTTGCCGTCGTCCCCGGTGTCGAAGGCGATGAGTGCGCCCCCGGCGAGGAGGAGGAAGCCGGCTTTTAGGACGCGCAGTGCCAGGCGTGCGGTGAATACGGCTTGCTGGATGGGTGGCCGGAGGCCACGGACCGGCTTCACGTTCGTGAGGGTCCGGGGGATCGAGGCGAGCGTAGGCGGGCCGTCAAGCAGGAGGGTGACCGTGAAACTGGCGGCGGGGTCGGGTGGACCATCGGGGCCTCCGTGCTTCGGTGGGTCCACTCCCCTGCACCATCGCTGTCTGCGTCGCCTGCGGGGGCGCTCGCGCGGCCCACGTCCCGACAGGCGCTCCAGCTACTTCACCCGCCGTCCCGTGGAGCGGGCACGAGCTCCGGACCCTCGAGGAACCGAACGTGTCGGCGCCCACGGACATCTGGTCCGTGGGCGCCGGCACGGTCAGCGGTCGGCGGTCAGCCCGCCATCATGGCCTTGATGTCGCTGAGCGACAGCTCGTTCGTGCCACGGTCCGCCGCCTTGCTCTGCGTCCACACAAGGATCGCCGGGTGCGCATCCTCGTACTGGGCGCCGGCGGAAGTGTGCTGCCCGTCGGTGGTGGCGACCTGGGTGAGGTAGGCGGCCAGGACGTGCGGGCCGCCGCCGTTGTACCCGATCTCGTAGCCCAGGCCGTTTGTCTGCGGAAGGAGCGAGAGCACGCCCTTGTCCGTCCGGGCCCAGAACAGACCGCGGCCGGTGTAGAAGCGGCTGAAGACGTCGTCCGGTCGCAGTTCGAGCGGGGCGTACGTCGTGTAGCTCCACTGGTCCGTGCCGCCGGTGCCCGCGTGCTTGAAGTGCTCGCCCACGACGGGCAGCCCGAACTCGGGGTCGTAGAAGGTCCGGCGGCACACGCAGCCCGATCCGGAGATGGCCGAGGGGCTGGCCTTGTCCTCCGTGACGCACGGGTGGAACAGGGCCGGGATCTTCTTCGGGTCCACGAGTGTGCAGTGCATCGCGTTCGGCTCGCAGCGCACCAGCCTGTTCAGCCACTCCTGGAAGTGAGGTGTCACGGTCTGCTGCGCCTCGATGTCCAGTACGGCGTTCAGCGACGACGTGACGGTGCCGCGCTGGGGCTCGGTGTAGAGGACGAAGTTCAGGTAGCCCTTCGTCGGATCAGTCAGGTTCAGATCGCGGGCCTCGTAGGGCAACGTGGCGCTCCAATGCGGGTGCCTGGCGGCCGGGGCGCGGCCGCGGGAACGGTGAGGGTCAGGCGACGCGGTGTTCCGGGCGCAGGGTCAGACCGTCGTACAGGAACTGATCGGCGTCGTCCGGGCCGAGCCCGAGGGCGCGGCAGACGGCGAGCCCTTCGTCGTCGCGGTTGAAGGCGAGCAGGATCTTGCGGCTGGCAGGGTCGGCCATGGCGCGGCGGGCGGCTTCGACGGTGTGGGCGACGCAGCCGGTGGTGCCGTCTTCGACGATGTCCCGGCGCGTGGTGTCGTCCCAGACGTTCAGCTGGAGGTTGGCCCCCTCGGTGGAGCAGTCCTCCTTGGAGTCCGCCCCCAGGACGCACCGCCCGAGCATCGCGGCGTGGGCGCGGCGCTGGAGGTAGACGACCTTCTCTAGGACTTCTGCGGCGTGCTTTTCCAGGTTCTCCTGGACCATCTCTCGGGGCGTGATCGCGACCTCGGGGTCGGAGCACTTCGCCCGGATGTGGAGCGCCGCTACCTCCTTGGCGAGGTCGTCAGCCATGCTGAGCAGGCTCACGAGGTTGACGTCGCCGCGTTGGCGGGGCGGGGGCAGTTCGTCGGGGTAGCTGTCCAGCGGTTCCAGCGGTTCGTGCAGGTCGGTCAAGGTTCCTCCCGTGCCGGGTGCCAACGCCCCGATTCTCAGTCCGGCTCCCGCGGGCTCGCGGGTGAAGTCGCAGATCGGCCACGCCCTGGCCGGTTGCCATCCCTCACCGGTCACGGCCCGTTCCCCTGCCGTGGTCGGGCCGGTTCGTGTGGTGCTGCTGCTGGTCGGCGGGCTTGACCACGTCGGCCGGCTGCTCGGGCTTCGGCCGGGCCTCGAAGGCGCGGCGGCGGGCATTGGCTTCGCGGGTGAAGGCAGCAAGGCGTTCCAGGTTCTCCGGTGTGCGCAGCCACGTCGCCGGGTCGGTCGTACGGCCCTCGAGGTACTCCTCGGGCATCGCGGCCTGCTGATGGGCCTGAACGGCGGCGGCCCGCTGCGCCGGGGTGAGCACGGCATCCCGGCCTGGATGGTCGACGGCGTGCGGCGGGTCTGACGCCTGATCGTGGTGGTCTTCCGTGTGCCCGGCGGCCGGGGCGTCGTCCCGTGCGGCGGCGGGCGGGGTACGGGCGGCGCGGATCGCGTTCTGCACGGCGAGGCTGGCAACCTGGGCCCGCTCGTACCGGCTCGACTCGCGGGGAGGCTTGCCGTCGGTGCCGGCGATCCACCAGCGATCGGGCTCGGCGAAGTCGGCGGTATAGAAGAGCTGGTCGGCATCCGGGGTCCGGCGGTCGGGGTTCGGAACGGTGGACTGACGGGAGTGGTCGGACAGGGCACGGTCGGCGATGTAGTCGTCCAGGCCGCGCGTGAACTCCTGGCCACGCAGGGTCTCCAGCAGGTGCCGGCGGGCTTCGGCCAGGACGTGGCGGCGGGCGAATTTACCGCGGACGGTGGAGACGACCGCGGCGACGTCGACAGCGGCGAGTACGGCGTCCACACGCGAATCCACCCGGGCCCGGATCGCCGCACCCGCCGCGCGGCAGCGCCGAACGAGCCCGTCGACCATCTGCTTGCCGAACTTCAACAGCGCGGACGCCCGCCACCACGCGAGCAGCTGCTTCAACGGGCGCGGGGTCTTCCTCTCAGGGCGGGTGTCCTGCGCCGCCTGCCAGCCGAGGCCGTGGCGGGCGCGCTCGCCGGGCAGCCGCCCGTGCTTCTCCGCGAACTTGTAGGTGAGGCCCTCCAGGACGTCCTCAATCCGCTGACGGCGGGTGGAGGACCAGTCGATGAGCTCGGAGTCGACACCGGCTATCTCCATCACCGGTCGCAGGCCCGGCGTCACCTCCCGGGGCACCGTTGCCAGTCCCAGCTCCTCACACACCTCGGTCGTCATCGTGAGGGTGTAGAGCGTCCCGGTGGCCACCACATTCCGGTAGAGGCGAACCTGTCCAGGGCACCCCACACCGGCTCGCCGTCGTCGCCCCTGCGCTGGACGCGGTTGAGGATCAGGCAGTGGTCATGCAGGAGCGGGAAGCCGTCCCGGTTGTCGAAGTGCCGGAACGCCGCGACCACGAGGGCCGGGGTCTTCGCGCGGCCGCGGCCCGAGGACCACCGGGTCTCCGCGACCTCATCCTCCAGCCATCGCAGCGCCTTGGCGATGGCACGCTCGTGCGCCCGCTCGATGACCCGACGAGTCTTCTTGTCCCCCAGCGCCCACAGCACGATCAGGGACGCCTGCGGCCGGAAGGTGAAGTCGAGGGCGAGCAGCGGAGTCTGCTTGCGAGCCTCGATCTCCTCGATCGGCTGCCCGAGCACGGTGGCCAGTCGTGCCGTGGCCGGGTCAGCACCGTCGTCCAGGAGGTCACGCTCAATACGGTCGGCGTCCGGGTGCCGGCCCTGCCCGAACAGCAGCTCCATCTGCCGCTCGGACACCTCCGCGCCCTCAATGAGCCCGAGCGCGTCCAGGCCGCGCCCTAACCACCTCCCCGGCGGGAGTCCGGCCATCTCCTGGGCATCCTTCAACGACTGGCCGACCGGACGGCGGCCGTCCCCGAACGCGACTCCGCGCACGTAGTACCGCCACGCATTACGCCTCTGAACCTTCGCGACACTGAGCATCCCCACAGGGGACAACGGCTCTGACCTGCGGAAAAGTGCGATCCCGTATGGCGGGAGGGTTTACCGGAACTTCACGGCCGAACCCGCACGGCGGGCGCTTGCGGCGACACCCTGTCCGCCCGACGGACACCACGAGGGCCATGCAAATGCTGCGCCGCCCCCAGCCGCACGCGCACTTGTACCTTCGTCAGGGGCCCAGTCGGAGGGGATGAGTGCCTTCCGGTTGCCTTCGTCGTCGGGCCGCCAGTTGGCGATCACGGCGTTCTGGAACCAGGGTTCGGGCAGGTTCGCATGGTCGCTGACGATGATCTGCAAGTTGCCCTTGTTGAGCTGTACCACTTCGTCGAGGAGCGTGAAGTAAGCGGTGACGGTAGCCCAGTCGGCGTCCTGGATCTTGGAGGCGTCTCGGGGTTTCTCTGGGAAGAACGCCTGTGTGGGTTGATCAAGCATGAGGAAGCTGGGGACAGGCCGACTGCGGCTCCGAAGATAGGTGTGTAGGGCCAGGTGGGCGACAAGGTGGTAGCCGATGCGGTTCTTGGCGCTGCCGATGCGCCGGAGGGGTCGTCGTCCGTCAGGGCTTCTGACGACTACATTGAGGAGACTCAGGCTGATGCTGACCTCGGGGTCTGCTGCAGGTTCGGGTGACATCTTGACCTGCCCCACCTCTCAGGTTCCAGTTTTGGTGGCTAACTGACAGCCCTTCACGGAAGGCTGGCAGTCATGCCTCGTCCCTATCCTCCGGAGTTCCGGGCGCGTGCCATCGCGCTGGTCCGCGCCGGCAAGCTGGCCAAACAGACGGCGGTGGAGCTCGGCATCCATCCCGTCACGTTGTCGAAGTGGTTGCGGCAAGACGACATCGACAACGGGCGACGACCGGGAACGCCGTCGAGCGAGTCTGCTGAGTTGCGGGCCGCTCGCCGGCGGATCCATGAGCTGGAAACCGAGTTGGCGATCGTCCGACAGGCGGCGAAGTTCCTTGGCGAGGACAAGCCGGCCCCAAAAGGCTCTACCCGGTGATCGACCGACTCGTCGATGCCGGGGCACCGGTCAACAGGTGCTGCCGGATCCTTGGCGTAGCCTGGCAGAACTACTACAAGCACAAGCGCTACCGCCGCATCCACGCCGAGCTCACCCTCGGCATGGGCATCCGGGTCTGCACCAGGACCGTGTCGGTGCTGATGACCCAGGCCGGGATCCACGGCCTGCCCGGCCGGTGCGCATCAAACGGCTGCGTGGCATCGTCACCGCCGACGACCTGGTCAACCGGAAGTTCCATCGGTTGCGTCCCGACGAGCTGTGGGTCACCGACATCACGCAGCACCGCACCAGGGAAGGGTGGGTGTACTGCGCAGCGGTCCTGGATGCATTCAGCCGCAGGATTGTGGGCTGGTCCATCGACTCACGGCAGGACTCCACCCTCGTGGTCAACGCGCTGGACATGGCCATCCGCAACCGCCGCCCCGAGCCGGGCGGGATCGTTCACGCCGATCACGGCACCCAGTTCACTTCCTGGGTCTTCGGGGAACGGATCCGCTCCGCCGGCCTCCTGCCGTCGTTCGGCACCGTTGGGGACGGCCTGGACAACGCGATGATGGAGTCGTTCTGGTCCTCGATGCAGATCGAGCTGCTCAACCGCAAGCGCTGGAAGACCCGGGTCGAACTGGCCAACGCGATCTTCGAGTTCATCGAGATCTTCTACAACCGCCAGAGACGACATTCAGCACTGGGCTACCGCACCCCCATCGAGTACGAACTACTCTCCGCACAAGACACCATCCACGCTGCCAGTTAGCCACCGCAGCTGGAACCCAAACCGCGGGGCAGGTCAAGATGTCACCCGATCGTGCAGCAGACCCTACAAGGGCGGCCGGCCCAGAACGTTCGCACTCCCGGAGCGTCGGGAGATCAAGAAGCCAAGTTCCACGGAGATTGAGTTCTACGGCACCACGTGCGTGCCACCCGAAAGTCCGGGTGGCACGAAGATCAGCGGTCGCGGTTCCACCAATCCACGGTCTCCAACGCCAGGACCTTCTTCTCAAGCGCCTCGGCCGCCTTCGCACTCCTGGTGACAGCCCAACAAACGTATAGGTCCGCCCAGGCCAGCGCGGCCTTGCCCCAGTCGGTCGCCCGCATAGGTCGGCCTGTTTCGACTTCGACCAGCCGCTCGCGCAACCAGTTGGGATCCGCTAGCGCCCGGTCGAAGACCGCTTCGCCGAGCCCGGAGGCCAGAGCCTTGCCACTGGTGTAACGCCGCAACCTGCCCCGCAATCCCTGGCCCGACCGCTCGCTGGCCATGCCCACGTACACCATGGGGCCCGCCGCCCCCTGCCTGGCGAGGTAGACGCCAGGCAACCGCGGCACCTCGGCGTCGCTCAGTGGCACCCAGCCCGACCATCTAGCCATGGCCAGAAGCTCCTGACCGAGCAGTTCGCCCATCTAATGCCCCCCTCCGCCGACCCACCGACGCACGCAGTATTGCTGACGCCACCGTGCAAGCGTCGCAATGAAGTCGAGCGGACGATCCCCCGGCTCGGGACCTGCCGTGCCGTGGCCACCCGGTATTGACAAGCGGGCCTACGTCTTCGTCAGCACCATGACTCTGGCCGCCATCCGATTATGGCTCCGCGACTGACACGTCGGACCGCCGACGGAGATCAGTCGCCGACGAACCACAGGTAGTGATGGGAGCTCTCAAGGGCCAACTCCCCCAGACGTCGCACCTCGGCTACCCAGCCGTGGTCCCAGTCCGCAGGCACGTGCGCCAACTCGTCAAGCAATGATCGAATCTGCCAGCCATTGAACATGGTGTCGGTGAATGGGCAGACGTGGCCCAACAGCGGGAACTGGGACCGTTCGATCCTGCTATCCCACTCGTAGCCACAGGTGCCCTTGGCGACCATAGTCCCATTCCCAGCGCGTACCTGCAGGTCAATCATCAGTCGACGCTACCGTCAAAGATCCGCCTGGTTACCTCATATACCAAGGTCCGCCGGACAGGACCTAGTGTGATGCGCCTGAAATCAGGGTCTTAAATCTCTTGCTGGTTTTGAGTGGCTGGCGGAGTGACCTTGGTGAGGTAGTCGGCGAGAGATTTGAGGATCTCGTCGGCGGTCTTGGTCCAGGT
>NZ_JBVKBA010000068.1:0-14840 GCF_055639175.1 Streptomyces sp. NPDC107546
CCAGCAGTTTCCAGACGATCTCGCGAGATCTACCAGCAAGATCAACAGTCACAGGGAGTAGGCACACCACAGAAGTTGGACCAGAACCGAAACTCATCAACATTCCGACCTGCCTCGGGGGCCGGGTGACTCCCAAACCGCCGTCGAAGTGCTGCTTCTTCTCGGGTTCTGGCACAGCTTCCGTGCAGCGGCCACTCTGTGTAGTTGCTGCGGCTGCTCGGCCGTAATTGCCGGACGGTCGTGGTCACGGGTCTCGTCCGGTGCCGAGATGTTGACAGTACGAGCTACGACGGAAGCCGATATCCCGGCCGTATCAGCGATACGAGTGACCGGCTGGCAGACCGCGTACGCAGGGCTCGTGCCCCAGTCCTACCTCGGTGGGCTGACGGTTGAGGCCGATGTTCAGCAGCGTCGTCGGTACTTCGAAAGGTCGAAGGAGGGCACGACCAACCTGGTAGCGGTCGACGCTCATGGACGAGTCGTGGGTTGGGCATGCTTTGGACGCTTTCGCGGTAATGAAGCGAGTATGGAATATGGGTGAGTTCTACGCCCTGTACGTTCAGCCCTCACTCATTGGGGCTGGAATCAGCGACAAGGTCATCGTCATCACCGACCGCCGCGCACTGGACGCCCAGTCGCGCCGTGAGCCCCTGTGGTGGCGGTCCGGACGGATCGTGGCCAAGCACCCGAACGATGCACTGATCGCGAAGATATGCCAGGTGGCGAAGGCGCCGGGTGCGCGGGTGCAGGGCGACGACGGCGAGTACTACGACACCTGACGCGTGTGGCCACGGCGAGATGATCAAGGGTTGTGTGGACTCTTGAAGATCCTGCGGTGGCCGCAGGCCATAGCATAGGCCCTGTCCGATGGCGGGCGTTGTTCAACCAGGCCATGGCTCGGATCGCGGGTCTGTTCGGGCGGGTAAAACCTCGGGCCGCCGCCCGCGGCTATCTGCTCGGGTTGTTGTCGGGGACCGAGCGCAAGAACTGCTGGCGGCTGCCTGAGCATGCGGGCTATGCCCGTCGTCCTGTCCTGCTCCGAGATGATCGGCGCGGACATGACGCGGCTCGGGGCCGTGTTAGAGGAGGTTCGGGTCGGAGGGCAGGGTGTGCGCCTCTTCGAAGTACGGGCGGAACGCGGCTCCCGGGAGGCTTCCGGCTGCTGCAGGAACGATCTGTGACGCGTGGTGATGTGACTGATGCCGATGGGAGTTGATCGAGGCGCATCCACCGTTGGGTGAACGTGGGCCGATCCCTGACCTGCGCAGCTACGATCTACGACCGGTTCCGGGTTCGAGGGGATTGACCTTCACGGGTCGACATCGAGGCGGGGCGACGTCAGCTGGTTGAGGGGGACCCTGCCGTCCAGTACGTCCAACGGTGTGGTGACCACGGGCAGGCGCCGGACGATGTCGTCGTTCAGCAACTGCGTCTGCGCGAGCACCGCGGTTTGATCCCAGTAGATGCGCTCGCTCCGCACATGCGGGCCTCGGAAGTCCACGACGGCGATGACGGGTATACGGACCCGCTGCCCGGTGGGTGCCAATCCAGGCAGAATCCAGGGCACCTCGATGTCGTGGGTGAACGACACGATCATTTCGTCTACGAGGCTGTCGTCTCCCACCGTGCGGGATATCGAACGCACAGTGAAATCGTCCGGGTTCCGTCCAATGAACCAGCGTGCGTAGAAGTCCTTGACGCCGTCGTACCCACTACCGCCCATGGCGGTCGGCACATGGACGACGATGGGGTCGTCGTCCATCGTGGCCATCGTAGCCTCCACGTCCTGCGCCACGAACTCGCCGGCGGTGTGGGCTTCCCAGATACGCTCCATCGTTGCGCGATCAGCCATGCCCGCTCCTGGCAGTAGGCGTCTTGGCTGTGCGGGTGTCTCGGGTCTCGGGATAGCCATACGCCGTTGCCCATGCGCCGCATCCCCTTCTTCTGGACGCGAGGAAGACACCGCAGATTCAGGATAGGCAGGTGGGGGTCCGCGCGCACTCTTTGGCGTTTACCGAGTTCGGATCACGAGTCTGGACGTTCTGCTGAAAAGCCAGCCGCTCTGCCTGATCGGCGACTCTGGCACCGGCAAGTCCCACATGCTCATCGCCCTGGGCACCGAAGCCGCGATGCAGGGCTACCGCGTTCGCCACACGCTCGCCACCAAGCTGGTGAACGAGCTGGTGGAAGCCGCCGACGAGAAGCAGCTGAACAAGACCATCGCCCGCTACGGCCGCGTCGACCTGCTCTGCATCGACGAGCTCGGCTACATGGAACTCGACCGCCGCGGCGCCGAACTGCTCTTCCAGGTCCTCACCGAACGCGAGGAGAAGAACAGCATCGCCATCGCCTCCAACGAGTCCTTCGGCGGCTGGACGAAAACGTTCACCGATCCCCGTCTCTGCGCGGCCATCGTCGACCGCCTGACCTTCAACGGCACCATCATTGCGACGGGCACCGACTCCTACCGCCTCGCCAGCACCCGGGCGCGGGCCGAAGCACCCGCCAAGGCCGGCTGACCGTTGAAGGCTCCAACGTGATGGTCCTCCGCCCTCCTGGCGAGGACCATCAAGCACTGTTCCAGGGAACATCCGGCGTGATCATTTCGTGGATGCAGCGGCGCAGCCCGCTGTCGTAGTAGTCGACCGGGGGAAGCCACGGCACCTGCTGGAACAGCTCGCTGAGTTGGTCGGTGCAAGGGTCGGTGAGGAGGGTGCGGAGTTCGTCGGGGACGGGGTCATCGACCAGGCACAGCCAGGCAAGGGCAGCACCGACGCGCGTCTCGAGCGGCTGGGCAGCGTCCGACCACAGGGCCCGGGCCCACGCGGGAGCGTGTTCGTCCGGGTCTTCGCGGGCAAGTTGAGCGATTGCCAGGATCAGGCTCACCCGGACCGCCGGATCATCTTCCACGGCCAGCCTGCTGTGCAGGGCGGAGGAGATGCGCGGCATCTCGCCGGTCGCCGTCGCCAGGACGAAGGCGGCGGCGGAGCGGACGCGCACGACCTGCGGGTCAGCGCCCGGTCGGTACAGCGTTGGCGCAGGGCCTGGTCCCAGGGCGGACCGAGAGCTCGGCTGTTCTATGCGGTCCGGGAGTACACCGGGCGCAAGGACCAGCCGAAGGGCTTCGGCTGGCGCGATTTCCGTGATCTGATCGTCCGGGCCCGCATCCAGTTGGGTGGCCCGATCGTGCTGATCTGGGACAACGTCCGACTGCATCTGACGAAGCCACTGCGCGAGTTCATCGACGCGAACGCCGAGTGGCTTACCGTCGTTCAGCCGCCCACCTACGCGCCCGACCTCGACCCAACCGAGGGCGTGTGGTCCCTGGTCAAGCGCGACATCGGCAACCTTGCCGCCGCCAGCCTTCGTCAAGTCACCCGCGCGGTCAAGCATCGACTCAAGAGGCTCCAGTACGGGCCAGACGTGATCGACGGCTGTCTTGCCGGCACCGGCTTGGACCCTGGGCACGTGACTCTCCAGTCCTGGGCCTGACTCTTTCGCTCGTCCGGCGATAGGAGACGATGCAGGCCACGCCAGCGCACGAAAGCGAGTAACTCAATGACGGAACCCGCTCCGATGGATCTGATCCACCTCGCCGATCCGGATGGGAACCGCTGTATCGTGCGCGTCACAGGACGGTCCCAGCCGGGCGTGCTGACCGGCCACGACATTCTGCACGCGGACGTGCTCGTCTCCGCAAGTTTCCTCGACGCCCGGCTCGACCTTTACCTCTTCCAGCATGACCTGGACTCCTGGGAGCAGGAGTTGTCCAACCTGGGGCCAGGCCAGACGGTCAGCATCGGCGGAGACCGCGGCCTGAGCCTCGACATCCACGTGCACGAAGACGGCTGGCTGTCGATCCAGGTCAGCGACCCGGACCGCCTTACGACAGCCCTGGGAACCCGACCCCAGGAAGACTGGATCGCCGAGCACCGCGGGCGCCTGGAACAGGTCCGACTGACCTGGCCCCGCGAAGTCATCGAGACCGCACCAGGAGCTTACGAGTGGAGCCCCAATCGCAAGCGGTGACCACCTGATCAGGTTCCCGAGTGGTGGGTGGGGCAGAGGTGGTGCTTTTCCGATCGGGCGCGGTGTGCCACCGTAGGACGGCTTGAGCGGTGATCGCGAGAGGGATACGGGGCTGGCGCGAGCGGTGGAGTTGCGAGAACAGGGCCAGGCTGGGTAGGCCCGGAAACAACTGGTGGAGCTGGCCGAGCGGGATCCCGAGGATGCCGAGATCGCCTACCAGACGGCCTGGGTGCACGATGTCCTCGGCGTGGAGCGCGAAGCCGTCCCCTTCTACGAGCGGGCCCTGGGCGGTGCGGGCCTGTCTCCGGAGGATCGTCACGGAGCTTTCCTCGGGCTGGGGAGCACTCACCGGGTCCTGGGCCGGTACAGATCGGCCGTGCAAACCCTGCAGCACGGGCTTGAGGAGTCCCCGACGATCCTGCGCTACAACGATGGTGAGGGGCCGCGAGGCGGTGCCCCTGCTGCTGAAGACGCTGGCCGCCACCAGCAGCGACCGTCGGGTGCAGGACTCCGGCGGGCGATCGAGCACTACGCCGATGATCTGGACGGCGTGCACCAGACGAACCAGGATCCGCAGGAAGAGAGTTGAGTCACCGGCGGCGCCGTGAGCGGCCGTCCCAGCGGTGAGTGAACCACGCTCGTCGGATCAGGCTGCGGACGGTGATGACGGTGTCGGCGAGGTCGAAGAACGCGTTGATCACAACAGTGCGGCGTTCGTCGCGCACGCCGAAGCGATGATCAAGGTCGCGATGATCCGGCTCATGGCCGCCCGCCTCGCCGGCGAGGAGATCGAACCACGCGGTCCCATCGAGACCGGAGCAGCCCGCCGCCTCGCTGACGACCTCGAGAACGAGTGATCATTTCTCAGCCGGGCGCGGCCAGCGGCGCGAGAAGGCTGTCTACGACACGGCGGACCTTCGCGGTCGCCGTGTCGTCGCCCAGGCGCATCGCGGTGTTCGCGGCGGTGAGCACGGCGTCGATCTGGAACGCTGTGAGGTCGGCATCGAGGCCGGCACTCGTCCCCGCATCATCGACGGCGTGTCGCAGCTCGGCGGCGATGCGGTCGCGCCAGGCTCGTTGCTGGCCAGCCAACATGTCCCGCACCGGGCCTGGCCGGCTGTCGAACTCGGGCAGGTTCGCCGCCCAGAAGCAGCCGCCCGGGAACAGCGGCTGCTCGGCGTAGGCGAGCCAGTGCTCGACCAGGGCGCGCAGCCGCTCGGCGCCCTGGGGGCGGGCCAGCGCGGGGCGGATCACGGCCTCCTCGAAGGCCTCGCGCGCCGCCTCGATCACGGCCAGTTGGAGCTTCTCCTTCGTGGCGAAGAGTGTCTGGACGCTGCTCTTGCCCACGTTCAGGTCCGTCGCGAGCCGACCGAAGCTGAGCCCGTCGAGCCCCTCCAACGACGCCGTGTCGACGGCGTGCCGCACGATCGTCCGTCGCGACCGCAGACCTCGAAGCAGGCGCCCGTCCTGCACATCCTCGCTCACCGTCCTCATTGTGCCACCCCCCTTGCGAAATACATGCGTACGACCGTACGTTTTCTGTGTGAACACCCATCAGATGTTCGAGCTCGCCCAGGCACTGGCGCACGCCAAGAGCCGTCAGGACCTGCCCGCGGCGCTCCGGCTCCTGCACCAGGACGTACTGCTGGAGTCGCCACCCTTCGGCACCAAGGCCCGCGGCCTGCCCGACAATGAGAAGGCGCTGGCACGCTTCTTCGCGTCCTTCCCCGACTACGAGGTCACCCTCGACGGGCACGCCGGCAACGACGACACCCTGGCCTGCTGGGGAACGGCACGCATGACCATGACCGGTGACCGGTTCGGCGCGACGCCCAACGGCAGGCGCGCCGAACTGCCGGTGTTCCTCCAGTTCACCTTCGCTGACGGCCTGATCGCCGGCGAGCGGTTCTTCCTCGACCTCGCGGAGCTGTGTGCCCAGTCGGGCGTCTCCACCGACCAGGTCCGGCACACCCTGCTGGGAGGCAGCGCATGACCCCCGACCCCCGCACGAAGTCCTTGGGCGAGATCACCACGCGCCACCTGTTCGACCTCGTCATCGACCTGAGCCCCCGACTGGACTTCGGCACCGGCCCGCTCGGCCGCAGAACCCTCTTCGGCGACACGGGAGGCACCTTCCACGGACCGCGCCTGCACGGCGACGTGCTCCCTATCGGCGGCGACTGGGCACTGTTCCGCCCCGACGGGACGATGTCACTGGACGTGCGCCTCACCCTGCGCACCCACGACGGCGCCCTGGTGTACATGACCTACGGCGGCCGCTGGGTCACCCCGCCCGAATTGCGGGCCGACATCGCCGATCCGGCCAAGAGGTACGACATCGACCCGGCCCGGTACTACTTCCGCACCAACCCGCTTTTCGAGACCGGATCGCAGGAGTACGCATGGCTGAACGACATCGTCTGCGTCGGAGCGGGTTACCTCATCGAAGGCGGGATCGCCTACAAGGTCGCCCAGGTCGAATGAGCGCCGAAGGCCGAAGGACTGTCAGGACGATCCGCTTCGGTTCGGTTGAGACGGGACAGCTGTCGCGCCTAAATGGTCTGGTGGGTGGGGCATAGGTGGTGCTTTTCCGATCGGGCGCGGTGTGCCACCGTAGTCACCCTCGCCGCAGCCCAGCACGCCATCGCCAGCGACTGGACCACCGCCCTGGCCAAACTGGGCCTGAACTGACCAGCCGGGCTGGCGCCGACAGCACTGCGGCCGTCGGCGCTCGCCCAAGTGTGTCGGCAGGGCTGCCCTGAAGAGACTGCATGCGTGCCGAGGTATGGCACCGTTGGTCTTCGTGTCTACGGCAAGTCGAAAACCCACTCGTACTTAGGGTTGCCCGAGTCCAGCTGATCGACAACAACGTCAGTGCCCGATGTGAAGTCGCCATCTTTGGCGGTGACGGCAACCTTGGGGTCGTAAGGCATCAGCTGCTCATGGTTGGAGGCCCAGAGTTGGCCGATGTTGCTGGGCGGTTCGCGCCTTTTGTCTTGATCGAGAACCGTTCCCGGTGCGATGGCTCCACCGTTTTCGTGCCCGGGCACTTGAAGGACGAGCCCACTCTTCTTGTTGACAAGGAAGCCCTCGTCATATTTCCACAGTTGGTCATCGTTGTCGCTGGGCTTCCTGTCCTGGACGACGACCCGGCTGCCGGGCGCGGTGCTTCCGTCTTTGGCGTCGAGCACCTTGCCGCTGTACACGTTCCGGACGAAGAAATAGCCCTCCGGAAAACCGTCCTGCCGCAGGGTGGGCCCGAAGTGGCCGGACGGCTCGGCCGCCGAGGCGGTCCCTGACAGCGGCATCACCGCCCCCAACAGCGCCGTAGCCACTACTGCGACGCTCCGCCGCCCTACGGCCAAGGAAACGTGCATGTCTCCTCCTTCTCGGGAACTTCCCGCACGCCCTTATCACTTTGGGTGCTGGGCGAAGCAATAGGCCGCCAGGAAGGTGAATTCACTCGATCGGGCCAGAAATCGCTGGTCCACGAAGAGGGGTGGGTCCACCGGCCGACATTGCCGATGCCTCTCCGCCCTGGGTTCCGAGCGGGGGCCGCCGGTCAGCAGGTGCTCCCGCAGGACTTCGAGCAGCGCCTGGAGCCGCAGGACTCCAGGGAGTGTCAAGGGTCTCCGCCAGGGCTGCAATCCGGGCGTCCGCGGCTGTTACAAGATCAACCGCATCCGCCATGCGCAAATCCCCCCGGGCCGGGAGGCGACTGCCCCTTCGCCGTGTTCGAACACGTGTAGCGCGTGGGTGGGTGGCTCCGGGTGGCGAACCCTGGCGAACACATGAACAGTAAACGTGATCGCCACCACGGCCGTGCTGGGCGCGCTCGCCGCGGCTCTCGTGGTCACGGAGACCGCGTGCCCCGGCTGCACTGGATCCTTCCGCTGATGGTGTCGACGGTGGTCTCCATCGCCACGATCGAGCTGTTCGCCGACAACCCTGCAGCACGGTGGTCCCGTGCTGCTGATGCTCCCTGCGTTGTTCTACTTCGTCCCCGGGGACTACTCGAGTGCGGCGACCGCCGAGCTGGCGGCCGGTCTGATCACCACTGGTGCGATCCGGCTCGTGTACTCCGCCTTTCTCCTGGTCCAGCTGTATGTCGGTGTGCTGTTCGGTGTCTTCTTCACCGGCGCCTCCCCTCACGCCCTCTTCGATGTCGCCGCCCACTCCGACCTGCCCCAGTGGGCGCTGTTCGTGGCCTGGATCGTCTTCGTGGCGGGCACGCTGCTCGCTTTCGCGATCCCCCTGCGCTTTTTCCGGCTGCTGCTCCTCCTTGTCTACGTCACCGTTGGTGTGCAGTCGGCGTTCACGAAGCTCGTCGGGGAGACGGGTGGCACGTTCGTCGCCGCAGTGGTCCTCGCTGCCGCGGCTACGCTGATCGCGCGCGGGCCACGTCGCTCGCCCCGGCTGCTCCTGATGCTGCCCGACTTCTTCACGCTCACCGTCGGCTCGCTCGGCATGCGCGGCCTGACCACTCTGGCCGGCGGCTATGTCGGGTTTCCAGGACCTGCTGAAACTGGTCACGATCGTCACCGCCCTCGCCATTGGCCTGGTGGTCGGCGCAGCGCTCACCCATAGGGACGGCGACACGTAGGCGAGACGGCCCACGACCCGCGCACCGGCAGTCCTTCATCGAACCGGGCTACACGGCCGCTTCTGTCGGACGGGCCTGGCCTGCGGCGTCAGCCGGAAGAGGGCCGGTCGGTGGCAGTGTCCGTCGGGGGGTGTGAGGGTGGAAGGCATGTGACGTCCATCGAGGAGCCACGCATGATCGTCACCATCGTCGGTGCCGGGAACATGGCCCGCGGTATCGGTACTCGGGCATTGGCAGGCGGGCACTCCGTCCGTCTGCACGATCGCAAGCCGGCCAAGGCAGAAGACCTGGCCACCGCGTTGGGCCAGGCGATCCCCGGAGCGGATGTCACCGCGGTGGAAGCCGATGATACGGCTGATTCCGACATCCTGGTGCTCGCCGTGCCTTATCCGGCCGGACGCGACATTGCCGCAGCATGGCACAGCGCCCTGGCAGGAAGGATCGTCGTCGACATCTCCAACCCGGTGGATTTCACCACCTTCGAATCACTCGTCGTACCTCCCGGCACCTCAGCTGCCGAACAGATCGCCGCCGCCGCGCCGGAAAGCCGGGTGGTCAAAGCCTTCAACACCACCTTCGCCGGGCCGCTCACCGCAGGCCAGGTGGCCGGCCGGCCACTGGACGTCTTCATCGCCGCAGACGATGACACGGCAAAACAGGCCGTAACGGACCTGGTCTCCTCCGCAGGGCTGCGCCCCCTGGACGTGGGACCGCTGCGCCGGGCACGCGAGCTGGAAGCCTTCCAGTTCCTGCACATGGCCTCACAGGAACGGCTTGGCCTGAACTGGTCTAGCGCCATCGCGATCCTGCCGTGACAGCCGGCCGATCCCCGCAACCAGAAGTCTGCCAGGACCCCGAACGCATTCGCGTCTACTCGGCAGACGGGTCCCCACTGGGGCTCCTTCGACGGTGGGGAAGGAAGGTGCTGATGCGTGGCCGGCTCATTGTCCCCGCAGAACGTGGCCGAGGTGACCCGGGCGCTGGACCTGAGCGGGGTGTTCGTCAACGGCATGCTCGGCGGCGTGCTGGCACGGGACCGCCGTCTGGACCTGTTCGGCTTCCTGGCCGTCGGCATCGTCTCGGGCTTGGGCGGCGGGATCGTCCGCGACACCCTGTTGCAGCACGGCACCCCTGTGGCTCTGACCGACTACACCTATATCGCCGTAGCCGCCGCCGGCACCATGCTGGCCTTCGTGGCCGATCTGAGCCGCCACACCACAGGCCTGCCCTTCAACCTGCTCGACGCCCTGGCGCTCAGTGTCTGGGCGGTCGCCGGGGCGCAGAAGACCCTCGCTGTTGGTCTGGGCTGGCTGCCGGCCGTGCTGCTGGGCACGATCACAGCAGTCGGCGGTGGTGCCATCCGGGACATCATGCTGAACCGCACCCCCGCCATCTTCGGCGGCAACCGCTTGTACGCGACCGTCGCCGTGCTGGTGAGCGGGGTCATGGTCCTCTGCCGCCGGCTCGGCGCCCCCACCGTCGGCATCCTGGCCGGCATCGTCATCGGCGTTTCACTACGGCTGGCCGCGCTCACCTGGGACTGGAGACTCCCACGCAGCCCCGACTGGAGACCGGGAACATCGCAGGATCAGGATTCCTGACTCACCAGTCAGTCCGACCCCGCGGAGGAAAAACGCAGGTGATCGCTCACTGAGGAAGAGGAGCACGCATGGCTCTCAAGGAATCCGCACATGCGGTGCTGGCAGGACTCGGAGGTAGCCGGTCCGAACTGAAAGAGCTCTACCAGGGCCTGCATGACGGGATCACCAGCGACACCGGACCGCGACCCGGGTGGCGGTGCATCTGAAGAACTGCGGCCACCAGGTGCATGAGGGGATCGGCGGTGTCGGCGTAGGTGGCGTGCTGTCCAATGGCGCCGGTCCCATGCCCTGCCGGTCCGCAGGGTGACCAGTCGGCGGTGTTCCGTTCGGTCGCCCCGGGCCCGACCACCCAGCGCCTGCGGACCTCGACAATCCGCTCTCCCCGGAGCAGATTCCGTCCTGGGACCGATCCTGCATCCCCGTGTCTTCTGCGCCGGCGCTGCCGCGACTGCGGCGTTCGGGCCTGGCGGCCGCGTGGTGTCCCGGACCGTCACCGTCCGTGGCTGTACAGGGCGCGTCATCGCCCGTCACCGCCGCTACCGCATTCTGCAGAACCAGCGGGGCATCCTGCTCGCCACCGTGCTCAGCTCCCGAACCAACGCGGTGATCTGCCTTCTCCCGTACCACCCCGACCTGTGACCGGACAACGACGGCTGACTTACCCCCGATGGCCGGCCGACTCCGCCGCGTCACCTTACGGGCCGGAGCCGAGTCGCCACCGCGCTGAACAGGGGGCACTCTGGTGGCAGCACAATCCGCAGCAACGTTCCCGATATCGCGTTGGCCGCGACGGCTCCCACCCATCGCCCCTGATCACAGGAGAACAGATATGGCAGCACCGATCGCCGTGCTGTTCGACATCGACGAAACCCTCGTTCACACCGGGGGAGCTGGAGCACGCAGCTGGGCGTGGGCCTTCGACCAACTGCACGGAGTCGCCGCCGACATCGGAAAGCACACATCGGCCGGCGAGACCGATCCCGAGGTTGGCTGGAAGACCTTCCGAGCCGTGCTCGGCCGCGATCCGAACCACGACGAGATGGCCCGCCTGTACGCCGCCTACCTGTGGCACCTGTCGGATGACATCCGGACCTCAGTGCACTACCGAGTCCTGGATGGGGTCGAGGAGACACTGACGCAAATCGCGAACGCCGGGATCATCCTGGGGGTCCTGTCCGGAGCCATGGAAGGCGCCGCGCGGACGAAACTCGAGCCCGCGAACCTGGGCCGCTACTTCGTCTTCGGAGCCTACGGCTCGGACTCTCCCGACCGGACGGAAGTGACCCGCCTGGCCATCGCCAAGGCCGCCCGGCTGCACGGAAGGGACTTGGCGGTCCAGGACGTGTACGTCGTAGGCGATACACCGCTCGACGTACAGGCTGCGCACGCTGCTAACGCCACCGCTGTCGCCGTGGCCAGCGGCCACTACACCGCTCAAGCGCTGAAGGCCGTGGCACCCGATCACGTCCTGGAATCCCTGCTGGAGCCCTTCCCCGGCCTATGACGGGACTCCAGCAGCCGGTCACCCTGCCGCCGTGTCTAACCTCGCTGGCGCTGTGCGGTTCGCTGGCTCCCGCGATCGCACAGGTTGTTACGCCGGGTGTGCGGCCGGGCCGAGCCACGCGAGGGCCGCAGCCGTCAGCGCCGTGACGCCGTTGGTGAGGGTGGGCTCCATGACGGGCGCGAAGAACGGCGAGTGGTTTTGCGGAATGTCCCGGTTCCTGGTGCCTGCGGCATCAGCTTTGGCAAAGGCGTCGGGGTCTGTGCCGCCGAGCAGCCAGTAACAGACCGGGACGTTCGCGCTGGTGCCGAAGACGCCGACGTCCTCACTGCCGGAGGAGGCGCCGGGGTCGTTCAACTTGTCGTGGCCGACCACGTCACCGATGGCGGCCAGGGCGCGGGCACACGCGGCCTCGTCGTTGAACATCAACGGGAAGGTGTGCATTGTGTCGATCTCGGGCTCCCGTTGCGCCCCGGCGACCGCCGCCTCACCGCGTACGATCCGCTCGACCGCGTTCAGGACGGTCGCGCGGACCTGCGGGGTGTAGGTGCGGATGTTGAGCTGGAGTTCGGCCTCGTCCGGGATGATGTTGTCCTTCGTCCCGGCCTGCAGAGCGCCGACGGTGACCACAGCCCGGTCTTTGGAGGCGATCTCGCGGGAGACCACGGTCTGCAGCCGCATCACGGTGGAGGCCGCCATCACCACCGGGTCGATCGCCGCTTCTGGCATCGACCCGTGTGCCCCGCGCCCGAACATGCGCACTTCGAGCGCGTCGGTGGCGGCGAAGGCGAGCCCCGGGTGGCAGGCGATCGTGCCGACCGGGATCGACATCACGTGCTGCCCGAGGACGACGTCGGGGGTGCCGAAGCGGGCATACAGGCCGTCGTCGATCATGGCCTGGGCGCCCTGGCCGAGCTCTTCGGCGGGCTGGAACACGGCCAGAACAGTGCCCGACCACAACTGTTCGGGTACGCCGGCGAGGAGCGCCATGGCGCCGAGCAGGCAGGTGACGTGCACGTCGTGGCCGCAGGCGTGCATCACTCCCTCGTTCGTCGAGGCGTAGGGCAGTCCGGTCCGCTCGGTGACGGGCAGCGCGTCGAAGTCGGCACGCAACAGCACGGTCGGGCCTTCGCCTTTCACCAGCTTGGCCACGACGCCGGTCCGCCCCACGCCCTCGGTGACCTCGTAACCCAGCTCCCTTGCGTTGCGGGAGACTTCGGCGGCCGTGCGGTGCTCCTCGAAGGACAGTTCTGGGTGGGCGTGCAGGTCCTGGTAGAGCGCTTCGAGGTCCTGGATCAGGGTGGCATCCAGGCCCGCCAGAACTTGCTCAGTGGCGGATGTAGTCATCATGAGGGCCCTTCATAACCCTTTCTGCTACGGCGATGTGATGTTGCGAGGCGGCGGGGCGCATCGGTTCCCTCGGCTCTGCGGGCACAGCGCCGAGGGTCGGGAGTCGCCGTCGCCTGAGCTGGCGGCCGATGATCGGGTGGGCATCGACGAAGGTGAGGAAGACGAGATCGCTGCGATATCTGCCGGAACTGTGAGCGCCTGACCCGGTGGATCGCGAGCGCCGCGGCAAAGAGGGCATCGAGCAAGAGAACGGCGACGGAGAAGGCGGCTGTCAGGAGACCCCGGGGCAGAGAGGCACGTCCCGCAGGCTGGCTGGTCACCGGGGCGCCTTTCGGGTGCCATGGCGCCGGCAAACTGGCTGCGTGCCACATACAGGACCGTGCAGCTGACTGGTGCCTGAGACCACACACAGTGTGTATGTTGTGTGCTCCATCTGACGCGTGTGTGCTCTTTTTGCACGCAGTGCTCGACCAGCTCCCTGTGGAGCGAAGGATCCGCCACGGCACGACGGCCGCCTCCGTCCATGCCCGTCGCTACTTGCCTTCACTAATACGGTCGCAGCCGTCGGCGTCCGCCGCACCTGGAGGCCATCCCCGACGACCTGGTGTAGGGGCCGCGCGCCTGAAACGCCGCTGGCTGGAGTCAAGGAGAAGGAGCGGGCGGGATGAGCGGCGGCCGCGGCCGGGGATCGGCGCAGCGCTCAGCCGGTTGCGCTTTAGCGCAGCCCACGTCAAAGGCCGGCCTCAGGAGCCGGGGTCTGCGCTCGGCGCTTGCGGCCAGGGCCCAGGGACTGCCATCCGGATGTGCGGCTGACGGCTCTGCGCCGTCCGGCGAGCACCGTCCCACCAGCAGGTACACCGCCCCAGGACGGCGACAATGTGAGCAGGCCGACAGTGTGCGCGTTCGCCAGCCGGGGTACACGCCGGGCAAAACGCCGCTCAGCAAAAGAAGCGGCCGAAAAACAATAGAAAGAGCCCCGCATGGTCATCCCGCTTAGGAAGCAGGCGGCACAGGCGCAGGGCACGGGTGAGCAGGCCACGCCGCACTACATCGCGGCCTGGGCCAGCGGCGCCGCCCGTGCCGTGGACGCGCGCCAGGCCCTGCGCGCCTTTCTCGCCCACGCCCCGCATTCCGGCCGTCCCCACGTGCCCGAACACGTCGTCCTGGACGCCGAGCTCGCCGTCAGTGAACTCGTGACGAACGCCATCCGGCACGCCCCCGGACCCTGCGGCCTGATCCTGCAGCTCACCGGCGAGGAGCTGTCGATCACCGTGTGGGACACCTCTACCGAGCAACCGGTTTTCAGGAGGCCTGACCGGAACCGGGCCGGCGGCCGCGGACTGCACCTGGTGCGCGCGGCCAGCAACAGTCTGGCCGTCACACCCCGCGCCCAGGGAAAGCAGATCACCGCCCGTCTGCGCCTCACAGCGAACCACAGCACCAGCGTCATCACCAGGACCGTTCTGTCTTCCCTCCCTCTCGCGCAGAACACCGCAGACACCATGAGCGAACCACAAGCTCATCCCGCGCGGGACGGGCATGCTGCCAGCCCCCACGGACAACCAGCCGGCTGACAACAACGATCACCGCCACCACCAGCGCCGCCAGTGCGCCCACGGCACGCGGCGGGCCGGCCCCAACCGCGCCAAGTGGTGGCCCTGCTAGTAGGACTCCGTTACGTCTGTCTGCGTGCCGTGTTCAGGGGCATGAGGACTGTGTGGACGCACATGAAGTCAATCGTGTTCGGGCGACGTTG
>NZ_JBVKBA010000069.1:0-12986 GCF_055639175.1 Streptomyces sp. NPDC107546
CCACTCTGCGTTCGTCAGGTCTCCGCGTCCCATGCAGTCAGCCTGCCCCCAACACCTCACTCGCGGAGGGAGATCCGAGAAACAGCGCCTAGGACGACACCGCCGGTTCCGCCTTCTTCGGCACCACGCTCCGAAGCCCTGCAGAAGCTTCGGTCGCGCTCGACCACCCATGACCTAAAGGACGTTCCCGTGAGCGCACCACAGCCGTCCGCTGTAGCACGCCATTGCCGGCAAGGCGACTTGCGCCGGAGGATCGACGAAGCGCTCGACCGCCTCTACCCGGGGCATACCGCGCTCACCACCGACGACCTTCATGGCGTGGACGAGTTCCACACCGGCGGCCATGCGGCGACGCGAGAACTGGCTGAACACCTGCAGCTGAGAGCGGGCCTGCGTGTCCTTGACGTGGGAAGCGGCCTGGGTGGCCCGGCCCGCCATCTGGCCCAACACGCAGGCGCCGACGTCACCGGCGTGGACCTCACCGAGGAGTACGTCGACCTCGCCCGCTGGCTCACCGACCGTGTGGGCCTCACGGGCCGGGCCCGGTTCCAGCAGGGTGACGTGACCGCACTGCCCTTTCCCCGGGCGAGCTTCGACCGGGCCTGGATGCTGCACGTGGGCATGAACATCGAGGACAAGACCCGCCTGTTCACCGAGATCAGCCGCGTCCTGACCGACGAGGGCCTCTTCATCGTGTACGACGTCATGCTCCTCGGCGATCCCACCCTCGTCAGCTACCCACTGCCGTGGGCCTCGGAGCCCGAACACAGCTTCAAAACTGGTTTGACCGTAGAGACCTCCCGGTCCCAGCTCGTGTCTTCCAGCCGAGGCCCACGCTCGTCGCGACGGCGCCACCACTCGCACGCCGCCCGATCGTCCACCGTCGCGTACCGCCAGTCACGCTGTCCCCGCGAGAACCACAAGAAGTCGAAGTACGTTCGCAGGTCCCGAGCATGCGCGGCCTGCGTGTTCCAGGGAGAAGACGCCAGCCGCACCGAAAAGTAGCGGTTCAATGCGACATCGTATTCGCCCGCCGGACTGATCAGGAACGGCTGTCCCTCGGGCACACCAAAGTCGTCCAGTCGCTGATCGAGACCGGCGAACAGGGCACTGAACTCCCTCATGAACGAGGTCGCTTCGCACGGCCACGCTTGGTCTCGGCGAGTGAAGTGCACCCGCCATCCGGTGATCGACATAGTGCTGGACGATAGCCCGTGGACAGCTCAACAGCGCATAACCCAAGTGGGACGGCTACCGCGCCCAGTTCGCCGTGCACGCGGCCGCCACGTACTGCTGCGTTCCCGGCAGGGCACGGTCATGACGGCGTCGTTCCCCGAGATCCGGGAGGCGGCCCTCGCACGGCTGCCGACGGACACAGGGTTGGACGGCGTTATGTGACCTGTGGGGGTGTCTCAGCCCCAAGGTGTCTCAGGCGGCGCAGCTCCCATAGACGAGACGTGACGGGCGCCGCGGCCACGTGCAGCGGCCGCTCAGAGGTGGCCGTCCAGGAACTTCCGTACCTCGGCGATGGTCATAGGCCCCGTGCCGTGCGCCACCGCCTCTCCCTCCTTCAGCATGACGTAGGACGGGGCTCCGGTGATCCCGTATCGCTCGGTTGCGGCCGGACAACGCGTGATGTCGGCGCGGACGGCCGTCAGGCGGCCCGTGTGGTCGTGGGCGAGGCCACCCACGACGAGGTCCATCACCCGGCAGCGCTCGATTGCCTTGGGCCATCTCCCGGTGAAGTATGCGAGGACCGGAACTCCGCTCATCCCGAGGATGGAATTGAACTCCGAGCTTGTCAGAGACAGCACCCCCGACGGGCCTCCGGAGGCCTTGTCTGGTCTTCAACATCATCCCCCGGTCTCAGCTGGCTCATACCGCTCTTCCCCGGGCCGCATGAGCCAGCTGATGGCACCGAGAACGAGGCACGATTCCTGGACCGTCGTGGACGGGCGAAGCACGCGTCAGCTGACCCGAAGACCGACCGCCAGCGTCAGTTCAAGGACCCGGTGTGGCGATGCGAGATCCGGAAACAGCTCCCGCAGCTGCGACATCCGGTACCGGACGGTCTGGGGATGGACGAACAACGCCGCCGCCACCTCCTCCCGCCTACCCTGGTGCAGCAACCACGCCCGCAACGTCTCCTCGAGGCGCCGTGCGGTCGCGACAGGCAAGGTCCGCAACGGTGCGAGGGCTCGGGCACGCAGGTCTGCGAACGCCTCCACGTCGGCGCTCAGCACCAGCTCGGGCAGGTGGTCCTCGGTGTCGCGGATATCAGAGGAGAGGGAGCGCGCGCGTACGGCTCGTGCGTACGAGGCCGACGCACGAGTCCATGGCCGGGCCGGGCCGACCACGGCGGTGCGGTCCGTCAGCTGCCGCAAGAGATGTGATCGGTCGGCATCGGGGACGAGCAGCACACCGGTGGCGTCCGGCAGATCGTCGAGGACGAGGGTGCTCGAGTCGAGCGTGCGGTAGGCAGGCCGGGCTTGGGCGGCGGGCAGCAGGACCGCCGTCAGCGAAGCCGGAGGCTGCCACCCGGCCCGTTGAGCAGAGGCCAGCAGCACGTCCGGGCTCACGCCGGCGAGGAGGTCGCGGGCCAGGTGTTCCAGGTGGCGCTCGTGGGCCCGGCCCCGGGCGGCCAGTTCGTCGGCGTGGCCCGCGGCGCTCGCGGCGGAGAGCTCGTCGATGTAGGCGAAGGTCAGCTCGGCGAACTTGGCGACCTCTGCGGCGGGCAGACCTGCGTGTACGGCACCCGCTGCCAGGCATCGCCAGGCCACGCGGGCGCCGACGCGGTAGGCGCTGAGCAGGGCGTCCATCGAACGGCCGTCGCGGACCTCGCCGCGGCCCAGCTCGTAGGCTGCATCGCCGGCGTCGCCGCCTGTGGCGTTCCCGCTCGCGAGGTCCAGGTAGTGCCCCAGGGCGGTGCGGACGGCTCGGCGGATGGTGGCGCCCATGTGGCCCGAAAGGGCGTTGGCGTAGGGAGGGACCTCGTCGATGATCGCCTGGACGACCTCGTCGGCGGTGGTCTTCAGCGCGGCCCGAAGTGCGGTGACCGTCGTCTCGTCCAGGGCCAGTTCGCTGGCCCTCTGGATTGCATGGCTCACGTTTTTGTTCCCTGCGAACAATTCAACCGACGAGATTCACATCCTGCGGTCAGGACTTTACGCCTTGAGGCCCAGCAAGCTGGAGTCATGACGAGTGCAGCCCTCCGCAGCCGGGCGTGGAAACTGCTGGAAATGGTCACGACGCCGCTGCTGCCGTCGGACTACCTCGACCTGGTCAGCCCGCTGCGTGCGGGCGCTGACCTGCGTGGGCGCATCGAGGCCGTGCACCCCGAGACGGGTGACGCCGCGACTGTCGTGATCAGGCCGGGACGGGGCTGGCGCGGCCACACGGCCGGTCAGTACGTGCGGATCGGGGTCGACGTCGACGGGGTGCGCCTGTGGCGTGCCTACTCCATCACCTCGCCGACAAACCGTCAGGACGGCCGCGTCACGATCACCGTGAAGGCGATCCCGGACGGCAAGGTCAGCAACCACCTGGTCCGCAGGGCGAAACCGGGCACGCTGATCCAGCTCGACCAGGCGACCGGTGACTTCGTGCTGCCGCAGGCCAAGCCCGCCAAGGTGCTCTATCTGACGGCCGGCAGCGGCATCACGCCCGTGATGGGCATGCTGCGCGACATGGAGTTCGACGACGTCGTCATGGTCCACTGCGCGCCACAGCCGCAAGACGTGATCTTCCGCAACGAACTGCACGACCTGGTCGCGGGCAGGAAGCTTCGGCTCACCGAGGTGCACACCGACACAGACGGCATGCTCGACATCGCCCGTCTCGCCGAACTCGTGCCCGACTGGGCCGAGCGCGAGACCTGGGCTTGCGGGCCCGCGGGCCTGCTCGATGCCGCCGAGGAGCACTGGAGCGAGCACGGCGTACAAGAGCGCCTGCACACCGAACGCTTCCGCCCCAGCATCGTCGTCGCCGGCGACGGCGGCGAGGTCACGTTCAGCGCCACCGGCAAGACCGTCGACGCGGACGGCGCCACGCCGTTGCTGGACATCGGCGAGGAGGCCGGCGTGCTCATGCCCTCCGGGTGCCGCATGGGCATCTGCTTCGGCTGCATCACGCCGCTCAAGGCGGGCGCCGTCCGCGACCTGCGCACCGGCGAGATCACCGAGGCCGAGCCGGGCGTCCTCATCCAGACCTGCGTGTCCGCCGCGGCGGGCCCCTGCGACATCGACCGGTAGGAGCACCTTGACCGCCATCGACCCCACCGCCCACCTGACCGCGGAGCAGATCGAGGAGCTTGGCCGCGAGCTGGACGCGATCCGCGACGAGGTGATCGCCAGCCGCGGCGAGAAAGACGCCGCCTACATCCGCAAGGTCATCTCGGCGCAGCGCAAGCTCGAGCTGGTCAGCAGGGGCGTGCTGCTGTTCTCGATCTTCCCGCCCGCGTGGCTGCTCGGCACCGCCGGTCTGTCCGTGGCGAAGATCATGGACAACATGGAGATCGGCCACAACATCCTGCACGGCCAGTGGGACTGGATGCGGGACCCGAAGATCCACTCCACCACCTGGGAGTGGGATCACGTCTCACCGGCCGACCAGTGGAAGCACTCGCACAACGAGCTGCACCACACGTACACCAACGTGATCGGCAAGGATAACGACCTCGGCTACGGCATCATGCGCGTCGACGAGGACCAGAAGTGGCACCCGTTCCACCTCGGCCAGCCGCTGTGGAACTTCATCAACGCCTGCTTCTTCGAGTACGGCATCGCAGCGTACGACCTGGAGCTCGGCAAGAACCTGCACAAGCGCCGCCGCAAGAACCCGGAGTTCCGCGCGCGGGCCAAGGCCGTGGGCCGCAAGATCCGCAAGCAGGTGCTCAAGGACTACGTGATCCACCCGCTGCTGTCGGGCCCGTCGTTCCTCACCACGCTCGCCGCCACGTTCACCGCGAACCTGGTCCGCAACATCTGGTCCCACTCGGTGATCATGTGCGGGCACTTCCCCGAGGGCGTGCAGGTCTTCGAGCGCCGGTCGATCAAGGGCGAGACGCGCGGCCAGTGGTACCTGCGCCAGATGATGGGCTCGGCGAACATCAGCGGCAGCAGGGCCATGCACTTCATGACCGGCAATCTCTCGCACCAGATCGAGCACCACCTGTTCCCGGACCTGCCGAGCAACCGGTACGCCGAGGTCGCGGTGAAGGTGCGCACGCTGTTCGAAAAGTACGAGCTGGAGTACGTCACCGGGCCGCTGCCCAAGCAAGTGTTCTCCGCGTGGCACAAGGTCTTCCGGCTCTCGCTGCCGAACAAGAAGCCCAAGGTCAAGACGCCGGACCGCGAGCAGGAGCTCGTCGCGGCCTGATTCCCGGTACTGGTTCAGATCTTTCTGTCCCTCCAGCCGGGCGACGAACTCCGTGGCGTCGTCGGTCGGCCTGCCGTCGTAGGAGGCGGCCACGCCTCCTACGACAGTCCAGGCCCTCATCCCGCTCGTCCGTGGCATCCCGCCCATCCGTTCCCGACGCGGCCGGCGACGCCGACGGCCCGCAAAGCTGCACGGGGACAAGGGCTACGACTACCAGTACCTGCGGCGATGGCTGTCCTCGCGCGGCATCCGCCACCGCATCGCCCGCAAAGGCATCGTCAGCGACTGGGCCGGCACCGCTGGGTCGTGGAACGAACCGTGTCCTGGCTGTCGGGCTGCCGGCGTCTCCACCGGCGCTACGAACGGAATCCCGCCCACTTCCTCGCCTTCACAGCCATCGCTGCAACCCTCATATGCCACCGCAGACTGGCCAAAGGAAATGGCGTCTAAGGGACTCGGCGGCTGGATCGGCCACGGCGCGGGACACGTCACCACCAGCGCGTTCCTCATGCTTGGCGAGGCGGGCGGCCCCGGCCGCGGCATCTGGCCGCTGACGCTCTACCCCGGTACCGGACGCGGGGCACTGCGGAGGTGGTGTTCCAGTACCTCGCCGCGCGAGAGCCGTTCACCGACCGCGCCCCGCGCGCCGAACTCCTCACGCGTCTCAACGCGCTGGACGGCGTCGACATCCCGGAGGGCAAGCTGGAGCCGCGCCCCGACATCCGGCTGTCCCTGCTGGAGAAGGACCGCAACCGGGAGCTGCTCGCCGAAACGCTGAGGTGGTTCCGGGACCGTTGGGAGATTCGGGGCACGTCCTGAGACAGGCTGCAGCCAAGCCGCGGTGAGGGAGCGGCCGGATACGTCCGGGCGGCAGGAGACCGCCCGGACTCGCCGTCCGCACCGGCTCCCGGTGGCATGGCGTGCGGCGTGCGCGCCCCGCGCGGTCGTGGGAAACAAGGAACGCATCGGTCCAGCTCACGTTCGCACACAGCCGCATGGTTCGGGTTCGTCGCGGGCCTGAGGGGGTCGCCGTATCATCAGCCGCGAAAACGAAGGATATCGCTAACCTGGGACGATGCCGCTCGGAGCGCGCTGTCGTCCGCGAGGTGCCGTGAAGGCTCCGGCTCAGCCCCCTCGGCGGGCTGCCGGGTGAGTGCACGTGCATCTCCGGACGGTCGCCCTGGCCGCCGCTCTACCGGGGTGGGTCTTTTCACGCTGGACCCCGCGTTGGCATATCTGGGCGGCAGTAGGGGGTGGCTGGCCACCCCGCCGTGCCGGAAGGTCGGGCGTCTTGAATACCGCACCCATATGCGGTCGCTGCCGTCAGATCGTCGAACTGAGGAGCGGAATCATCGTCCCGTATTGGAGAGAGGGTTTCTCTTCTTCCCTGTGTCCTGGGTCCTACCGCGCGTCCACGAACGTCCGCTGGCTGAGGGGCGAAGAGCTCGAGCGCTACCAGCTCGAACGGGCGGGGAGGGCCAACCACCGCCGCCAGCGGCTTCGGGCCGCCCACGACGCTGCCCGCCGCGCCATGAACCCATACGACGACGACCCAGTCCCAGCGCCGGAATTGCTCCCCATGCACGAAGGTCGCCGCTACGTGGCCGTCATGCTTCCCGGCTCGGCGGCCCGCCACCGGGCGCTGTGGAACTCGGCCCCGGCGTTGTCGACCTGACCGTGGGCGAGCCCGAACGCTGCCGGACCACCCCGACCACGCCACCGTGCGTTCCCACGCCCGCTCCCTCCTGGCCCCCTGCCTGGCGGCCCCCGACGCCTTGCACACCCTGATCAGAAAGGCAAGGAACACAGCCTCCTGATCAACAGAAGGCCAGCCGCTGGGGCTTGCGCTGCACGGGTTCCTTGCGGCCTGCACGGATAACGCCTTGTGCGGGCCGGCCACCCCACGTCCGGCGAGACGGAGCACACCTTCGGCCCGGGGTGCGATGTGCCGTCTTCGTGGCAGTGAGCCAGTTGGGGGCGTACCGCCCCATGACAGCCGCGAGGCCGCGAAGTACCACCGCCGTGTCAGTGGCAAGCCCCGGCCACGGGCCGGCGACCAGCAGGAACACGGTTCTCCCGCTCAACCGTGACTGACACGCTCTCACTGACACGAAGCCGACACATCGCAGCCATGTCGCCGAGCTTCCACTGGGGGCGGGATACCGATAGAGGAAGGGTGGCGCAGCTTCAGGCTGTTCGCGGAGCGGGGGCTTGCGGCGTTGGAAGATCGAGCCGGGCGATGAGGGTACGGCCGACCCGCTGGAGTTCCTCGTCGTGGTCGACGCTTTCGAACCTGCCGCCGCGCCGGGGCAGGGCCAGTTGTTCGCGGAGCAGGGGCAGGGCCGGTGCTGCGAGGGGGCCCATGCGGTCCAGGCATGCCACGACGTGGTTGGCCGTCGCGGGGTTTTTGACCATGGCCTGTAGCAGGGCTTCCAGGACGGCCGGTGCCTCGGCCTCGCCGCCGATCTCCCAGAGCGCGGCCGCGCAGTGCACCCGAACCCATTCGTAGTCGTGCGTCAGGAGTTTCCGCAGGCGCGGCAAGGCGGCGGAGGCGGGCGGGCCTATCTCGCCGAGCAGATCAGCTGCGTCACTGATCCGGAAGGTGATGCGGTCGTCGAGGAGGCTGAGCAGGAGCGGCATGACCTCGGCGAGGTCACCGCCGACGGCCCACAGCGCGGCGACCGCGGCAGGCCGTATGTGCGCGTCGGTGGCGGTCGTCAGCGACCGGATCGTTTCCCGTGCGCCGGTCGCCGCCGGGCCGAACGCCCCCAGTGCCTGCAGGGCCGATCGCGTGACGCGGTCCTGCTCATGGCGCACTGCGGCGCCGAGCGTGTCCACAACCGCAGGAACCGCGGCCGGGTCGCCCAGCGCGGCCAGGGCGGAAAGGATCGCGTTGGCGCTCATCTCGGTCCACTGCTGGGAGAGGTCGATGCGGTGCAGGTGGTCGCAGAGCCGGGGCACCAACTGGTCCGCCGCCTGCGGCAGATGCCCTACGACCTGGATCGCGCGCCAGGCGTCGACGTCGCTGTCCAGCGCAGCCAGCAGACTCGGCAGCGCGCGTGCGTCGCCCAGGCGCGCCAAGGCCCGGACGGCCTCCTGGTGGCTTCTGCGTAGCCGCGTCTCCGGTGCGGCCCACGCTTTAGGGCCGTGCGCCGCGCGTTGGGCGTCGATGTGCGCGGCGAGTGCCTCCCGTGCAGGGGCGGCGATCGGGTGGCAGGAAGCCAGGACGGCCGCGGCCTCGGCGGCGACCTCCTGGTCGGCCGTGGTGAGCTGGCCGGCGACCAGCATCAGGAGCCGGGTGTGGTCCCCGCGCCAGGTGCGCATCAGCTCCCCGCTCATACGGACCGCGTCCAGGCGTGAGCCGGGGTCGGGGCTGCTCAGCTGCTCGGCGAGCAGCGCGGTGCGCTCGGACACCCGGGCCCCCAGGGCTTCGTGAAACGTCCGCAGTAGGGCCGTGGTCGGTGCGTACACGCGCGTGCGCCGGTCGAGATCCTCGAAGGCGGCGACGATCTGGGGCGCAACGCTGTTCTGGGGTGCCGCTGGGCGGCTCGGGGCCGGTGCGATCGGCTGTACGGGTATGACGCGGGTGGTCTCGCGCAGCAGGCCGACGGCGGCCGCCACGGTGTCCTCGCCGATCTGATCCGGGGCGCAGCGGGCCCGCTGCACCAGGGCCGCGAGCCGGGTCGCCGGGCCCTGAGCCGGGTTGGTGGTGAGCCCGGCGAGCCAGTCCCTGACCTGTGGCGAGGCCGCCGGCAGGCGCAGTGCCAGGGTGGCCGCCGCCTCGACGATCCGCAGCCGCGTCGCGATACCTTGCTCGGCGGTCGGCCGCTCGCGCAGGGTGACGGCGGCCTGGTCGGCGTCGTCAAGGAAGAGCCCGAGTGCGGGGATCACGGCCAGGCGCACGTCTGGGTCAGGGTCGCGGGCGAGTTCGGCGAACTCCACACCGCGCTCGCGCAGGAAGGCGATGGCCTGCGCGCAGCCCATCGGGGGGTAGTACTCGATCTCGGTGCCGTCGTCCTCGAAGCCCCGGTCGAGGGACTGCCGGCCGATGCTGACCATCAGCGTCACGACGGCGGCCCGGTCGGGCGTGGCGCTGTCGGCGGCCAGCTCGAACAGGAAGGGCAGGCTGGCTGCCGTGGGCGGGTACACGCTGCCTTGGTGGTGGACTGCGTCGTAGAAGCGGTCCAGGGCCTTGCGGCGTTTCTCGGCGTCCGGGGAGCGCAGCGCCCACAGCAGCGCCGGCACCTCTTCGGCCGAGCCGTACGCGTGCTCCATCGACGCCCAGTCGATGTCATGAAGTCCGTCGAACATGATCAGAACAATGACAGGCGTCACTGACAACAAGGCGTCCCGGGACGGGACCGTACGACACCTCCGGCACGAGCCAGGACCAACAGGGCCGGGCGGATTGCGCTGGAAGGACGTACACCTGGGACATCCCCTACATCGCACACTGAGAGACGGCCGGTACTACGTCGAAGGACCGAGCCGGAGCAGCCCGCGGATCGCCGGTATGGACAGCGCACAGCGCACAGATCGCAGTAGCGATGGTGATTGCTCGCCTGTCACCACACTGCGGTCCGGCCTTCATCGGCAATGCAGAGGGACTGGCCGCTTACAAGAGAGCACGAACAGCAGGTAGCAGCGGCCCATCAACTTCGCGGAAGCAGAACCGGCCCCATAATCGGCTTTGAAGACGGGCCCTAGGTTGCCGGCTCTCCCGAGGGTGCGGCGGTGCCGCGGGTGTTCCAGCGGATCAGCAGGATCGCGGCCGTGAGGGACAGCACGGTCAGCGTCGCGGGCACCAGGACGTCGGCGGTGTCTCCGCGCCACAACCGCGCGTTGGTGAGCCAGGCCACCGGCAGGTCCAGAAGGAACAGGCCCAGGCCGGTCGGCCAGTAGCGGCGGCGGGACTTCTCCCGGATGCCCGAGACGATCAGGACCGCGGGGACGACGAGCATCAGCAGCGTCACCAGGGTCCGGTTCGGACGGGGGTCGAAGCCCTCGCCGCCGGGGATGAACAGCGCTACGGCGGTCAGGACGAGACTCAGCACGATCCGGCCCGTGCCCGGTCGCCTCTCCCGGGCAGGGGCGAGGGGCGGCGCGGGGGCGAAGACCGGTGCCGGTTTCGCGGGCGGTGTCGGAGCCGGTGCCGTGGCGATACGGCGGGCCGGGGTGTTGACCGCGGTCATCGAGCCGTCCAGGCCGTAGACGAACAGCGCGATGCCGTTCTCGGCGGCGTACTCGATCGCGGTGGCGGCGTAGCTGCTGCCCGTGAAGAAGAGCAGGTCCTTGTCCAGGGCCCGGCCACGGGCCCCGAACAGGCGCTGCAGCTCGGGCCGCCCCACCGCGGGCCCCCTGGTACTTGACCTGCCCCAGCGCCTGCCGCGAGCGTACGTCGACCCCGCCGTCACTACCACCGGGCTGGGCACAGGCGTCCTCGTACCCCCAGTGGCGCATCCAGGCCGCGGCATTGTGCTCGGCCTCCTGCCAGCACTGGATCTGACGTCTGGCCGGAGGCTGCGGCGGTCTGACCGCCGGAGTGTTTTCGCTCGTCACAGCCATCAAGTATCGCCGACGCGATCCAGACCAGGCGCTCCTCACTCCAGCACCGTTGACGCTCGCCGTGGAGCTGGCCCTTTGAAGGTCAATAGGTCCAACGAGTCTGCCCTGAGATGAGACGTACTACCAACACCCTCAAGGCACCCTTCAGAGCAAGATAGTCAGGTGGAGGCGGACCCACCGCCGCGCGTCGATTCCAGTCTGCGAACCGACGCGCGGCGGCCTCATCGGCAGTGCCTGCGCCTGACCATGACGAGGTCAGCGGCTGGCGATGTTGTTTCGGTGCCAAGTGAAGTAGGGCACGCGGTGGGGCCCATAGTCGGCAACGGTTCTGCCGACGAGGTTCTTGGCGACCTCAGCGAGGTCGGGAGTGGTGCTGGCCTTGTTGCCAAGGGCCAAGGCCCCGTCGCTGGTGACGTATACGTAGCCATCTTCGAAGAGCTCGCCGCAGCCGCAGCCGAGTAGGCAGGCGGGCATGACGTTGGCCATCTGCAGGCGCTCTTCGCGTGTGGCAGCGCTGCGACGTTTGATGTGAGCAGCGTGTCGGCGTCGACCCGGGCGAGAACGGCGACCTGGGCCAAATCGCCGGGGCGTGGGTTGTACAGCGCCCGGCCGCCGGGCCCGAACTGCCCGAGCTCCGTCTGAAGGGAGACACACCGTCGTCGATCTCCGCCGGCCTCCGAGCCGGTGATGTCGAGCAGTGGGCCGTCCAACGGCCCGCCGACCAGTTCGACGTAGTCCCGGCCGGGCGCTTCGAAGGCGACAGCGCTCCCGCGCTGGCCAAGAAGCTCGCCACCGGCCTCTACCAGACCCTGCACATGGGACGCAGCGAGGCGCTGACCTCCCGGCCTCGCAGCTTCCGCGATCGGGACCTGGATCACCGCCTGGCCGGTGCGATGCCGCACGAGCGCACCCGGGCCCAGGCCCTGCTCCACTCCTATCGCCCGGAGCACAACGAGACGATGGTCGAACTGGACGGTGTTCGGGTACGGGTGCCACCCGAGGCCGTGATCACGCCACTTCCCGAAACGCCGCCCGGACCTGTGACGGTGACTCTTCCCGCCGCCCGCCCCGGTCTCTCCCCCGGCTTCTTCCTGGCCGACGGCAGCCTGGGCAACGAGCGCAGCGGTGACATGCTGCGCCTGTACGTCCATCTCACTCATCCCGAAGCAGCTCCTGACGCCTGGCATGCCGTTCTGACGTATCTGGAAAAGGCTGGCCTGCCCTACCGAGCCAAGGTTTCTTCTTCTCCGCATCTGTACCCCCGGCGGGACGCGCTCGTGGTCTATCTCGGTCCTCGTGCCCAGCACGCCGTCTCCGCCCTGGCAGAGCGGTTGAAAGGCTTGGACGGCGTGGGAGAGTCGACCTCTCCCTTCACCCGTGAGGTCGCTCCCGGTATCGGTGTGGCCTGGGAGCCCGCCGACCGCCGGGCCGGCCACAAAGGTCAAAGCTTCGGTGAGCACCGCACCGCGATCCTTGCCGAGGCTCTCGTCCAGCACGCCCTGCTTCCGGACGAGGACCGGACGGAAGCAGCAGAGATGGTCGCAAGTGCCTTCCTCGACGCCTCCATCGATCCGTTGGATCCGGCGCGCAACCTCGGCTCGCCCCCGATACCGGTCCTGTCGCCGGCGTGACGACCGCAATCCCGCCGGAGGTCAAGGCGGCTACGGTGCTGCGGGTGCTGCAGGGAAAGGCACGGGCCCGTGCCGCTGCACGTACGTTGGGTGTTCCCGAGGCGTGCGTCGAATCGTGGATCCGGTGCTATGTCCACGCCGGATCCCGCCAGCTGTCCGGCAGCACGGCCGTGTCCACGGGCTCGGAACGGGTCCGCGCCCAGGTGCAGCAGCTGCGGTCGGCGTTGGACGAAGCCCTCGAAGACCTTGCCGTGCTCAACGAGGTCCTGCGCCTGGCCGACGTGCGCAGGTAAACGGAATGAACCCATCCGCCCGCTCGTATTCTTTTCCCTCTGCACTGAAAAACCCCAGGTGAAGGCATCGACGAGGGCAAGTCACCGGTTCCTTTCTTCCTCGCCCGGCCTCACCCAGCGT
>NZ_JBVKBA010000070.1:0-12798 GCF_055639175.1 Streptomyces sp. NPDC107546
CCCCTGGCCAGGGCCCTCGCATCTGTCCCGTCATCCGCGACAGCAGACAAGAGGACAACTCGATGGTGACAGTGGGGATCGACCCGCACAAGCACGTCCACGTCGCAGTGGCTGTCGACGCCGACGGCAGGCGGCTGACCAGGCCGTTGACCGTCAAGAACGACGCGAACCTGATCGGCGTCCTGCTCAAGTGGATCCGCACGATCGCCGACGGCGCCCCCGTCACCTGGGCCATCGAGGACGGCCGCGGCTTCGCCCGCCGCCTGGCCGACGGCCTGCTGCTGACCGGCCACGAGGTGGTCTGGGTCCCCACGCGGCTGATGTCCGCCCACCGCAAGCTCCACGCCGCCACCGGCTCGAAGTCCGACCCCGTCGATGCCGCCGCGGTCGCCCACGCCGCGATCGCCACACCCGGCCTGGACCGTCACCGCATCGACGACCGCGTGCGCGAGCTGCGCGTGCTGGTCGACTCACGGGCCGACCTCGTCCGACGCCGCACCATGGTGATCAACCAGCTCAAGGCATACACCCACCTCTGGCTCGACCACACCCCCGGCGACCTCACCCGCCGGCCTGGCATGACCTCGCTGACCGCCCTGGTGGACACCACGGACATGAGCGCCCACGTCCGCCGGGTGCTGACCGAGATGATCACGGAGATAGACGGGCTGAACAAACGCATCCGCGGACTCGAGAACACGGTCCGGGAACTGGTCACCCCACTGGCACCCGCGCTCCTGGAGATCACCGGGATCAGCCACGTCTCCGCGGCGGTCCTCCTCGCCGAGATCGGCGACATCACCCGCTTCACCAGCTCAGCGAAGCTCGCCCGTTACACCGGAGCCGCACCGATCCCGGTCTACTCCTCCGACAAGGAACGCTACCGACTGCACCGAGGCGGCAACCGGCGGCTCAACAGCGTGCTCTACACGACGTCCATCGTCCAACAGCGATTCCACCCAGGCGCACGAGCACTCCTGGCCCGCCACGAGCCGACCAAGGGAGCCCGCGGAGCCCGACGTATCCTCAAACGCCACCTGATCGACGTCATCCACCGCGCCATGACCCAAGACCGAGCCTCCTGGCAGCACCACATCACCCAACACCAGCTCGCCGCTTGGCATAGAAGCGTCAACGGACTCCTGCGCCAGTACTTCCCGAAGGGCACCGACCTCTCGCGCTGGTCCGCCGAAGAAATCGACGCCGTTGCTCACGCGCTGAACACCAGACCCCGCAAGACACTTGGTTGAAGGACCCCGGCCGAGGCATTCAACGAGCAGCTACTCTTGCTCCAACAAGCCGGTGTTGCAACGACCGGTTGAGTCCAGGCAGTACACCTCGATCGCCTTAACCGAGCGCCTGACCCAAGCTGGCATCGCCCCCTCGATCGGCAGTGTCGCCGATGCGTACGACAACGCCCTCGCCGAGTCCACCATCGGTCTGTTCAAGACCGAGCTGATCAACCGCCGCGGGCCGTGGAAGACCTTCACGGACGTCGAGTTCACCACCGCCGAGTGGATCGACTGGTACAACCACCGCCGACTCCACGGGGCTCTTGGCCACATATCACCAGCCGAGTACGAAACCGCCTACCATCACCACCACACCCGCGCCAACGAACCCGTCAGCGCGTGACATCCCAGCTCTCTATCGAACCCGGAACGGTTCACCCCGGCCACAAGACGCGGGCGTCGGCGCCCGTGCAGAGCACCACATCAACCATGCTGGGCGCCACGTGGAGGCACATCTGTACCGGATGACCATGGCTGCTGTCAGTCTTATGCCGATTCACGTCAGTAGGGTGCCGAAGCGCTGCGATACCTGGGACCTGGAGGGCAGTTCATGCCGTCCGGTTCTCGTGGGAAGGGCCATGATGCAGGGAAGGCGTGATGGTGATCGCGACAGCAGTCCGGTGGCCGTGTTCCCGCCAGCGTCGGCCCGGGCGGCGGCAATGCCCCGGCTGCTGGACCTCGGCCTCCACCAGCAGTCCATCGGCCGGTAGGCCTGCATCAACGTCACTTCACGGGCGAGTCTGCGGCGAGGCTTCGGCGGTGATGGCCGGGTCGAACATGGCGACCGGGGTAAGAATCTCGTCCATGCGCTTCAGTAGCCCGGCGTCCAGCTTTACGCCAGCCGCCTTGACGTTTTCGGTGACCTGTTCGGGCCGCGAGGCGCCGATGATCGCCGCGGAGACGTTGCTGTTCTGCAACACCCAGGCCACTGCCAGCTGGGCGAGCGACAGCCCGGCTTCCGCCGCCAGCGGCTTCAGCTGCTGTACGCGTTCCAACACGTCGTTGCGGAGCCAACGGGCCACGGAGGCAGCGCCGCCCTTGTCGTCTCTTGCGCGGGTGCTGGCAGGGAGCGGGGCGCCTGGCAGATACTTGCCGGTCAGTACGCCCTGGGCTATGGGCGACCAGACGACCTGGCCAAGGCCCAGCTCTTCAGAGGCCGGCACAACCTCGGCCTCGATCACCCGCCACAGTGCGGAGTACTGCGGCTGATTGGAGACCAACGGAATGTGCAGCTCGCGGGCGAGTGCATGCGCGGCCCGGATCTGCTCGGCCGTCCACTCCGAAACGCCGATGTAGAGCGCCTTGCCGGAGCGGACCACGTCGGCGAAGGCATCCATGGTCTCCTCCAGCGGTGTGGAGTGGTCGTAGCGGTGTGCCTGGTACAGGTCGATGTAGTCGGTCTGGAGTCGGCGTAGCGAGCCGTCAATCGACTCCATAATGTGCTTGCGAGACAGGCCTCGGTCGTTGCGGCCGGGGCCGGCGGGGAAATAGACCTTGGTGAGGAGCTCCAGGCCTGCGCGGCGTTCGCCCTTGAGCCCTTGGCCGAGAACGGTCTCGGCGCGGGTCTCCGCGTAGACGTCGGCGGTGTCGAAGGTGGTGATCCCAGCGTCCAGGGCGGCGCGGATGCACGCAGTTGCCGTCTCCTGCTCCACCTGGGAGCCATGGGTGAGCCAGTTGCCGTAGGCGATCTCACTGATGATCAGGCCGCTGCGGCCCAGATGACGGAATTCCACGGAATCGGATCCTTAACGGTCTCGGCTGGCGTCGCTGACGATCTCCGGCCTTGAGCGGGAAAGCTTGAAATGATGGATCTGTAGGCGTCGATTGGGCACAGCACGCGGTCGTACAAGGCCGGTGAACGGCGTCCAGACGGGCTGGTGCCCGGGCTGCCGTCCAGACGCAGATCGACCACGGCAACGCGGTCGGCAGCCACCGCGCTGCCGGCCAGGCCGATCAGCCTTTGCCCTGCGGTGTCAGTTGTCGGTGACGAAAAGTGCTTCGAGGTCCGCCCACCGGTCGGCGGTCGCGAACACCGGGACGACGTCCAGCGGGGTGGCCCGCTCGACGACCTGCCCGCCGGTGTGCGTCTCGCCGGTCCAGACGTCGACCCACTCGCCGTGGGGCAGATACACCTCCCGGCTGGCGGCACCCGGTGTGGTGACCGGCGCGACCAGCAGTGCTGAGCCGAGCCGGAACTGGTCGGGGAAGTCCCAGATGCGTTCGTCCTGGGCGTCGTCGAAGAACAGTGCGCGCATGAGCGGCTTGCCTTGCGCCAGGCCGGTGCGGGTCTCCTGTGCCAGGTAGGGGACCAGGCGCTCGCGCAGGTGGGCATATCTGCGGGAGATATCGAGCACCCGCGGGTCGCCGGAGCGGTGCGCGATGTTCCACGGCGTGCGGTCGCGCAGCGGCAGCCGGTGGTGGTTGTATTCCGAGTGGTATTGCATGATCGGCATGAAGCAGGACGCCGCCATGGCGCGCAGATACAGTTCGGCGTCCGGGACGTCGCCGGAGAAGCCCGCGATGTCCCAGCCCCAGTAGACGATGCCGCAGGCCGAGGCGGTGATGCCGGCGTTGAGAGAGTGCCGGTAGGCGTCCCAGGTGGAGTCCTCGTCGCCGGCCCAGAAAGCACCCGCGTTCTGCGAGCCGGTGAACCCGGCACGGCTGAAGGTGACCGGGGCCTTGCCACTCTGGCGCAGCAACTCGCGGTAAGCGGAGGGGTATTCGACGGTGAACAGGTTGTTGGTCTGCGCGCCGGTGGTGCCGTCGGCGTAGCGTAGGTCCTCGCCCCAGGCGTGTTCGCCGCCGTCCGTCTTGAAGCCGTCGATGCCGACCTCGTCGACCAGGTAGCGGCGCTTGGAGGTCCACCACTGGCTTGCTTGGGGGTTGGTGAGGTCGGGCATAAGGGCTTGGGGGAACCACCAGCCGCGGTTGCGGTAGGGCCGCTTGCCGCCTTCCTCCATGACGGTGTACCCGTGGTCGATCATCGCGCGGGCGTCAGCGGCGGCCTGCCCGCGGGGGGCGGGACGCATCTTCATCAGCGGGATCTGCCAGAGCAGCACCTTGATGTCGCGCTGGTGCAGTTCGTCGACCAGGCCCTTGGGGTCGGGCCAGGCACCGTCGGGGGGGAAGGTGAAGTCGGCCAGGCGGTGGGGGGCGCCGTCCTCGTTGACGGTGTACTGGGCGTCGCGGAAGACGGTGAAGGTCGCCTCGTCGCTCCATGCTTCGATGACCAGCACGCCGACGGGGATGTCCTCGTCGCGGTGGCGGTCCATCTCGGCCAACACGCGCTGCTGCGTGTTCCATTCGTTGCCGCTGGCCCACAGGCGGAAGACCCAATCGGGCAGTTCCTCGGGGCGGCCGGCCTCGTCGAGGAAGGCGGACAGCAGTTCATGGGGGGCACCGTGGAAGCAGACCGTCTCGAGTGAGCCGTCCGGCGGGGTCTGTGCCTCGATCCACAGCAGGTCCGGATCGCTTGCGCCGATGTCGTACCAGGTGCGGCGGGATGTGCGCAGGTGGAAGGCCCAGCTGTCGCCGCCCAGCACCATCGCGAAGGGCATCGGCAGGTAGGTGCAGGGGGTGAAGCCCTGTCCCTTGTACTGCTCGAAGACCTGGGCGTCCAGGGTGCGTCCGCGCTGGTCGACGGCGTTGTAGCGTTCGCCGAAGCCGACCACGTGCTCGCCGGGTGCCAGCCGTAGTGCGAAGCGGATGCGCAGCACCGTGCCGTCGGCGGCCACCAGACTGGAGAGGGAGTCCTCGACCAGGCGGCCGGCGTCCTGGGTGACCTGCAGTCGTGCGGCCCCCTTGTGCCATGCGGCCGGGGCGACGGTGTGCCAGGAGGTCCGGCGGATGCGGCCGTCTTCGTGGCGGGCCGCAAAGCGGTAGCGGGCGGTTGTGCCTTCGGCGAGCGGGGCGGGGCGTACCACCCAGCGGTGGCGCCGGTCGCGGCCGCCCGCGGCGGCTTGGGCGAGGTGGCTGTCGGTGTTGCCGCCGCTGTCGCCGGTGGCTTCGGTGGCGTCTTCGATCGCGGCGGTCAGTTCGGTGATGCCGTCGCCGCTGTCCCACTCGCACACCACGGCCTGGATGGCGTAGCCGGTGGAGGCGCGGATCTCGAAGGGCTCACCGGCCAGGGGGGTCACGGGCACACGCTGGTCGTCGGTGGGCTGGTAGGCGTGGCCCGAGCCGTGAGGGCGGTGGCGGATCATGCGGAGACTTCCAGTTCGTGGGCGAGGATCAGGTACATCGCGTGGGACCACAGCAGCGGGGTGGCATTCGGTCCCCAGCGCTGCTGCCACCTGGGCAGGTGTTCGGGTGCCAGGAGGGTGGCGCCGGGGGCCTGCTCGGGCAGTAGGTCGTCGGCGGTGGCGTGGGAGGCGATCCACTCCAGCTCGCGGCGGGCGTCGTCAGTGCGGCCGATGCGGGCGTAGTGCCAGCCGAGGAGGCCGGCCAAAACGGGCCACTGCCCGCCGCCATAGAAGACGTCCCCCAGGTAGCGGTGGACGCCGCCTTCCGGCTTGAGCAGGTCGTGCTCGATCGCGGCGAGGGTTTCCTGGGCGATGGGCCCGGCCGGGTCCACGCAGGCGAACGGTGTCAGGCAGGCCAGCAGGCTCGCGTCCACCGCCGAGCTGCCCAGCCATTTCGCGAGGTGGCCTTCGTGCAGGCCGCGTTCGCGTACGAGGGCATCGATCTGCGCGACCGTGGGTGCGCACAACCCGGTGTGGTCGAGGCCGGCCGCCTCGATGGCCTTAAGGCCGCCGCGTAGGGCGCCGAGGGTGGCTCCGTGCCGGTGTTCCTTGGACTCCTCCCACCAGTCGTAGCAGGGCAGGTCCCAGGTCGCGGCGAGATAGCCGACGGTGAGGCGAATCGCCTCGTGGTAGGGGGCCGCATCGCCGCCGTGCCGGCGCAGATGCTCGCTCAGCGCCCACAGCCAGGTGCCGTAGCCGTCGGTCTGGAAGTCCCACCAGCCGACGTCGCCGGTGTCCTGGCCGTCCAGGGTGTAGCGGGTGGGCAGGAGGTCGGCCTCGGCGGGCTGTCGGCCCGCGGCTTTCGCCGCGACGATCCGCTCGATGCGGTCGGCGCGATCGGTGACCACCTTGGCGCACCAGTGGTGGAAGGCGTCGGCGGAGTCGGCGGCGCCTGCGCGGGAGGCGGCCTCGGCGATGAACGAACCGTCGCGGAACCAGGAGTAGCGGTAGACCGGGTAGCTCGGGCAGGCCGGGTAGGCCCCGGAGGGCGCCTGGTTGGCGGTGATCACCTCCAGGCTGCGGCGGGCCAGGCGCGCGTGGCCGGGCGACTGCGTCGTGGGGGTGGACAAGGCGTGTCTCCTGTGTGGGTGGTGCGGGGTGGGAAGGAGCAGCGGTACCCGGTGTGGCCGGGGGTTCGGGCGCCCGCGGGGCGGTCAGGTCTCCCGCGGGCGCCCGAGGCCTCACTTCAGCAGTGCGGTGACCTGCCGGGCTGCCTGGGACAACGCCTTGGCGACATCGGTGCGGCCGGCGGCGGCATCGGCGAGGGCGTTGTTGACGATGTCCTGCATCTGCTGCTGCTTGGCGATGACCGGCGCCGTGGCCTGCTGCTTGAGGGAGTCGAAGACGGCCTGGCGGTTGGCGGGCTTGCCTGCGTGGAGGTAGCCGGCGACCTTGGCTGTGTCGGCCAGCGGCGGGAGCTCCCAGGAGGAGTCGACGCGGGTTTTGGCGGTGGTGTCGGAGGCGGTCAGGTAGGCCAGCCACTTGAAGGCGGCGTCGGCGTGATCGGTGGTCTTGGAGATGCCGGCGGAGTTCTGGAAGACCGCGCTGGCCTTGTGGGTGTCACCGGGTTCGACGGCCACGTCCCAGTCGAAGGGCACGTTCTGCAGGGCGCTGAACTGCCAGTTGCCGTTGTGCCACATGGCGAGCTTGCCGGCCTTGAACAGGTTGGTGTCGTAGTCGGGGGTGTTCGCGCTCTTCGCCACATCGGGCATGGTCGTCTTGTTCTTGCTGATCAGCCATTTCGCGGCGGCGATGCCTTGGGGGCCGTCGAAGGTCGCCTTGGTGCCGTCGGCGGACAGGAAGGAGCCGCCCGCCTGGTCGAGGGCCTTGGAGAACTCGTTGAAGGTGATGGGCTGGAAGTCGCCCCACACCCCCTTGCCCGCGTCGGTCAGCTTGCGTGCGGCGGCCTGCTCGTCCTTCCACGTCCAGCCGGCGGTGGGAGTGGCGACACCGGCCTTGGCGAAGAGTGTCTTGTTGTAGATGAGGACCACGGTGGAGAAGGACTCCGGCAGCGCGTACTGGGTGCCCTTGTACTGGGCGGCCTTCAGGTTGGCCGGGGCGTAGGCCGAGGAGTGGTAGGCCGGGTCCTTGGCGGCGGGCTGGGCCAGGTCCAACAGGGCACCGGAGGAGGCGTAGGTGGCCAGGCTCTGCTGGTCGAGTTCGAAGGTGTCCGGCGCGGTGCCGCCGGAGATCGCGGTCTGCAGCGTGGTGGCGTAGTTCGCGTAGGGCACGGACTGCACCTGGACCTTGATGGTCGGGTTGTCCTTCTCGAACGCCGCGACGATGGCATCGAGGTCCTTGGCGTGGTCGGCGCCGGCGGAGAAGGTCATGTAGCGGACGGTGGTCACACGGCCGGAGGAGGCCGATCTGGTCGCGGAGCCTTGGGCGCAGGCGGTGGTCAGGGCCAGTGCCGCGATGCCGGCGGCGAGGGCGATCCGGGGAGTGTGCATGACGGTCTCCTGGGGTGGCAGGGGATGCGAGGGCAGGGGGGCGAAAAGGGGTGACGAGGCAGGGTGGGGCCAGGGCTACTTCAGGCCCGACTGGGCGACGCTTTGCACCACGTGCTTCTGGGCGAAGAGGTAGAGGATCATGATCGGGAGGGTGCCGAGGACGGAGCCGGCCATGGTGACGTTCCACTGGGTGCTGAACTGGCCCTGGAGGTGGGCCAGTGCCAGCGGGAGGGTCATAAACTCCGGTGATCGGATGATGACCAGCGGCCACAGGAAGCTGTTCCAGCTGGCCATGAAGGCGAAGACGGAGAAGGTCGCCAGCGCGGGCCGCACCAGCGGCAGCACCACCGAGACGAAGATCCGCAGGTGGCCGGCGCCGTCGAGGCGGGCCGCCTCGTCCAGTTCCCGGGGCACGCCGTCCATCGCCTGCCTGAGCAGGAAGACTCCGAAGCCGGAAGCGAGGGTCGGAGCGAGGACGGCGGCGTAGGTGTCGACCAGGTGCAGTGTCTTCATCTCCGCGAACAGCGGAACGATGAGGACCTGCAGCGGGATCATCATGGTGGCCAGGTAGCAGCCGAATACCAGGCCCCGCCCGCGAAAGCGCAGCCGGGAGAAGGCGTAGGCGGCCATGGAGCTGGTGATCAGCTGGATGGCGGTCGAGGTCAAAGCCAGCCACAGGCTGTTGACGGCGACCCGGGTGAAGGGCACCGCGTGAAAGAGACTGCGGTAGCCGTCCCCGCTGACGGTGGTGGGCAGCAGGGAGGGGGCGGTGATTCCGCTGCCGTCGGGCTGCAGGGAGGTGATCAGCACCCACAGGAACGGGAAGATCATCCCGGCCGCTCCCAGGACGACCAGGGCGGTCAGGGATGCTGCCCGCAGGCGCGGTCGGCCCGCGGGCCGACCGCGGACTGCGGCGCGCAGCTGAGAAACGGCAGAGGACTCGGGCGTGGCCGCGGGGGGCCGGGCGGGTGTCCGGGTCAGTTCAGGCATGGGTCACCCACCGCCGCTGGATGCGGGTCATGACGACGGTGACCACCATGATCACCGCGAACAGCAGCCAGGACAGGGCCGAGCCGGCACCGACCTGCCCGTACCGGAAGGACAGGTCGTAGACCTCCTCGACGACGGGCCGCGAGGACCCGGCGGGGCCGCCGCCGGTCATCACGAAGACCTGGTCGAATACTTGGAAGCCGTTGATGAGCGAGATGAGGACGACGAAGTAGGTGGACGGCGACAGCAGCGGGCGTGTGATGCGCCAAAACCGCTGCCAGGGGCCTGCTCCGTCGATCGTGGCCGCCTCGTACAGCTCCTGCGGGATGGCCTGCAGCCCGGCCAGCATGATGACCATGACGAACCCGAGGTCCTTCCACGCCGAGGCGAGGATCACCGACGGCAGCGCCCATGTCGGGGACGCCCACCAGTCGGGAGTCGGCAGGCCCACGGTCGCCAGGGCACGGTTGAGCAGTCCCCCGTCGGGGCTGAGAATCCACTTCCACGTCAGCGAGACCATCACCCAGCTGGTGACGACCGGCAGGAAGTAGACCGACCGCAGGATGCTGCGCCCCCGCATGCGGCGGTTGAGGGCGAGCGCCAGGGCCAGGCCGCCCACGTACACCAGCGGCAGATAGCCGGCGATGAAGTACACGGTGTGCCGGAACGCGGCGCGGGTGTCGCCATCGCCCAGCAAGTGCGTGTAGTTGGCCAGGCCCACCCAGTGCATCGGGGAGATCAGGTCCCAGGAATGCAGGCTGATCCACAGTGAGGAGAGCATCGGGCCGGCGGTGAACAGCAGGAGCGGAATCGCGCTCGGCGCCAGGAAGAACGCCACCGCGGCGCGGTTGCGCCACTTGCGCCGTCGTATCGCGGCCAAGGCCGGTGGGCGGCCGGCACGCGCAGACAGGGGGTTGATCGTCATGTCGCACTCCGGCTGCCCGCGCCGTCGCCGAGCCCGTGGATACGGCGACGGGGATCGACGCTGCCGACGCCTCCGTCCAACGACGCCGCGAGGACCAGGGCAGCAGCTCCCTGCGCCCAGATGGTGTCCGTATACGGCTCGACAGTGATCGCCGGCTCCTGATCCCGGCGGCGTCCATGGCGTTGCAGGGCTGCTCTCACGCCCGGCTCCCACCAGCGCCAGGAGCGGGTCCCCTCCCCCATGACCACGATCTCCTCCGGGTCCAGCACGGTGGTCAGGCCGGCCAGCTGGCGGCCCAGGATCTCCCCCGCCTCCCGCAGGATGGCGCGTGCCCGCTCGGCTCGGTCACCGGCTCCGTCCGCAAGCTCGGCGAGATCATCCGGTGTGGCGTCCTCGCCGACCAGGCCGGCCGTGCGGGCGGTGCGCACCAGGGCGGCATCACCGATCAGGGCTTCCAGGCACCCGTGTTTCCCGCACGTGCACAGCGGACCGTCCGAGGCGACCGGAACGTGACCGAACTCCCCGGCGCCTCCGTGGGCGCCGCGGTAGACATGGCCACCGGCGACGATGGCCAAGCCGACGCCACGGCCGATGGTGACCACCAAGAAGTCGTTCAGGGTGCGGCCCCGCCCGTACAGGCGTTCCCCGCTGCCCAACGCGTTGACATCGTTCTCCACCAAAACGGCGAGCCCCAAAGCCGCGCCGAGCATGGTGCCCAGCGGCACGTGCCGCCAGTTCAGCATCGCGGCGTCCACGACCCCGCTGTCCGGACGGTCGACGCTGCCGGGGACTCCCACCCCGATCCCCAGCAGGGCAGGCAGATCCTCGCGGGGCTTGGTGAACGGGCGCAGCAACTCCACGATCGCGGGCACCGCCTCGAGCGCCGTGGCGTCGAAGGGGATCGTCACGGTGTCGGTGACCTGCCCGTCCAAGCGCATGTCGACCAGCGCGACGTGGTCGGCGGCCACCTTGACGCCCAGGGCCCGACCGGCATCGCCGACCAAGCCGACCAGCCGAGCGCGCCGGCCCCCGCGGGAGGGCTCTTGACGGTCGAGCTCCTCGATCACTCCTTGCGTCAGCAGACGCCGGGTCACCTGGGTCAGCGTCGCCGGACTCATCCCCAGCTCGCGGGCCAGCGCGGCCCGCGACATAGGCCCGGCCCGGCCCAGCAGGGCCAGCACAGCCGTACTGGAGAGGTCCTCACCCGCCAACCTGTTCATTCGCGCTCTTTCTTTAGTCACTTAAGAAACTGCTCGAACGAACGCTAGGACGAGCATCCCACCGCGTCAACCCCCCATTTCCACGACGTTTCCGACGCCACCACCGCCCCACACGACTCCGCCTGCGCCACGGCCGGACCGGGCTCGCACCGATCTCTGCGTGCAGCCGGCACCCACGGCAGGTTCGCGGGCGTCCGCGACCCTGGCGGCGTGCAGCGGATCAAGCCCCTCAACCGCCCTCACGCCCGGCGATCCACCCACCCCGCCGTCGACGGCGACGGCCCGCAGCGAGCCGACCGCTCCGGCCCCGGCCACGCCGCACTCGAGGGACGGCTACGCCCGCGACACGTTCGCCATCCGCCCCGCCCGCAGGCGACGACCGCAACCACCCGCCGGGACGTCCTGGCCCACTACGGCAAGAACCCCCCAGGGCAACCCCGGCGCCAGCCGTCACCGCATCGCCGGCCGCGCCATCCATGCAGCGGGCCGCTTGGGGCACCAGGCGGCGGCTGCCGCGATGGCGGCCGTCGCCGAACAGCGGTGCCGGCGGAGGCCGGCCCGCGGGGGTGTGTCAAACGAACGGCCCTGCCTCACTTCCGGTGCGGACGCAGCGCCGTGAGGGATCGTGTGCATGCGGGTGAAGGATGTCGACGAGTTGGTGCAGACGGTGTTTTCAGGGCTGTCCCCGCTGGCCATCGAGGAGGTGGCCGAAGACGGTGAGCGGATCGCGGTGTGGGCACGGACCGGGACGGCACCGCGGTCTGCCCGGTATGCATGGGCATCGTCAGGCCGCGTGCACGGCAGCCACCTGCGGACGGTGGCCGACGCACCGGTCGACGGGCGCCAGGTGGCGGTCCACGTGCGGCGTCTGGCGTGTCTCACGCCCGGCTGCCGGCACACCTTCCGCGAGCAGGTACCCGGGCTTCCGGAGCCGGGACCAGCGCCACACGCCCCACCTGTCCAGGCAAGTCAACGCTGTGGTCAAGAAGTTAGCGGGCCGGACCGGGGACGGTTACTGACGGTTGGCCTGTCCCCGCACACGGAACTGCGGGCCCTGTTGCGCATCCCGTTGCCCACCGGACGAGTGCCCCGCGTGATCGGGGTCGATGACTTCGCCCTGCGCCGACGGCACCGCTATGCCACCGTGGTGATCGACGCTGAGAGTCATGAGCGGATCGACGTGCCGCCCGATCGCACGGCCGACACCCTGGAGCTGCGGCTGCGCGAGCATCCGGGCGTCGAGGTGGTGTGCCGTGAGGGCTCGGCAACCTACGCCGAGGCCATTCGCCGCGCCCTGCGCTGCTGTCAGGGCCGGGTGGCCGCCGCTGAGGCCTACGCGGTCGCGTAGTCGTGGAAGCCTCGGCCGGTCTTCTTGCCGAGCAGACCGGCCTCGACCATGCGCAGCAGCAGCGGAGGCGGCGAGTACAGCGGTTCCTTGAACTCGGCGTACATCGACTCGGCGATCGCGTGCGTCGTGTCCAGCCCGATCAGGTCGGCGAGCGCCAGCGGGCCCATCGGGTGCGCGCAGCCGAGCACCATCCTTGATCTTGCGTGGGTTTCCCCGGCTTCAGCCGGGGAGGGAAACGCATCCTCGGCTCGGAGGCGCGCAGCGCCGGAGTTCGCTGCGCGGCTTCGGTGACGGTCAGATGGGTCGTTTCTGGCCCTCGATGTACTGGCGGA
>NZ_JBVKBA010000071.1:0-11155 GCF_055639175.1 Streptomyces sp. NPDC107546
CTACGAGAAACGGGCCTACATCTACCTCGGCACCGTCACCCTCGCAGCACTCATCATCTGGCTCCGCTCATGATCCGAGAAACAGCGCCTAGTCGACGAGGGCGAGCCCTTCGCCACTCGTGCGCGGCAGCCGAGATCGGTCTCATGAAGACCGCACCGGCCACCAGGAGCGTTCCCGCCCCATGACCGACACCACCGCCCGCGTCCGTGAGCTGAACCTCTACCGCCAGTACTTCGACCTCGTCGCCGCGGGCACCAAGACCATCGAGGTGCGGGTGAAATACCCGCACCTCGCCGACCTCGCAGCCGGCGACACCATCCGCTTCCGGATCAAGGGCACGGATGAGACCTGCAAGGTGAGGGTCAAGCGGGTCACCGAGTACTCCGACTTCGAAGCCCTGCTCGACGGCGAGGGCCCCGCCAACGTCAACCCCACCGCCACCCGCGACCAGCAGCTCGCCAACATCCGGGCCATCTACCCACCCGAGAAGGAAGCACTCGGCGCGCTGGCCATCGAGATCCAATACGCTCCTGATGTTGCAACCTGACCTGGAGGGTGATTGCCGCGCCCAGCTCCGGCGGAATCGCCGGCCGCCCTTCCCCAGTCCGGAGCGACGAGCGAGATCCGCCTGCGGCGTTCCGCTCGGATGGTCAGACCATGCCTGACTCGTAGGCGGCGATGACGAGTTGGACTCGGTCGCGGGCGTCGAGCTTGGTCAGCAGACGCGCCACGTGGCTCTTGGTGGTGGCCATGCTGATGTACAGGTGGGCGGCGATCTCGGCGTTGGACATGCCCCGTCCGATCAGGGTCAGCACTTCCCGTTCGCGGCCGGTGATCCCCTTGATCTCACGTCGGCGTCGGGCGGGGACGGCGCCCCGGCCGGTGAACTCTTGGATCAGGCGGCGAGTGACCCCGGGTGCGATCAGGGCGTCACCGGCGGCGACGACGCGGACCGCCGCCACGATGTCGTCCAGCACCATGTCCTTGATGAGGAAGCCGCTCGCGCCGGCGTGCAGCGAGGCGTAGACGTTCTCGTCGTCGTCGAAGGTGGTGAGGACGACCACGCTCGCCGAGGTTCCTGCCTTGATGAGCCGGGTGGCCTCGATGCCGTCCATGACGGGCATCCGGATGTCCATCACGACGACGTCGGGATGGACATCGGTGGCCAACTGGACCGCCGCGGCGCCTGTCCCGGCTTCGCCGACGATCTCGATGTCCGGGATGTCGTTGATCAGCATGCGCAGTCCGGCGCGGACTACCGGCTGGTCGTCGGCAAGGAGCACACGGATCGTCATATGGGCAGCCTAGCAACGACCCGGAAGCCGCCTTCGGTCCGCGGTCCGGAGCTGAAGTGGCCGTGCAGCAGGGCGATGCGCTCGCGCATTCCGGTGATTCCGTAGCCGTTACGCGGGTTCGTAGTCGCCCTTGCGAGTCCGTCGTCGGTGATCTCGACGGACAGCTCCTCCTCCTCGTACACGACGCGGACGAGGCAGTGGGCGGCTTCGGCGTGGCGTACGACGTTGGTCACCGACTCCTGGATGACGCGGTAGGCGGCGAGCTCGATCTCAGGGGTGAGCGGTCGTCGTCGGCCATGCCACTGCACCTCGAGCCGCACCCCGGCGTCCGCCGCCGTCGCCGCCAGCCGGTCGACGTCCTCAATACCCGGTACCGGGGTGGACGACGCTGGTTCCGGGTCGGTCTCGCGCAGGACGCCGAGCATGCGCCGCAGCCCGGTCAGTGTCTCCCGGCTGGTCTGTTCGATGATGCCCAGCGCCTCGCGCACACCGTCCGGCTGGCTGTCAACGGCTCGCTTCGCCGCACCGGCTTGGATCGCGATGGCACCGATGCTGTGGGCCACCATGTCGTGCATCTCCCGGGCGATCCGCAGCCGCTCGGCCTGGACCGCCTGCATCGCGGCCTGTGCTCGCAGGGCCTCGGCATGGTCCTGCCGCAGTCGAATCCAACTGCCGAGGATCCAGGCGCCGGCAGTGGCCACGACGAGGACCGACCACGGACCGGTGAGGACCTCGAGGGCCCCAGCTCCCGGGACGAAGGCCGTCGCGGCCAGCACCCACACGGCCAGCACGCCGCCCACCGCGCCGGTGGCGGCCCTGCGCGAACGGGTGACGGCTATATAGAAGACCAGGACGTCTGCTGCGAGGAACAGTGGCCACGTCGTATCCCCGCACATCCGGGCCACGACCGCTTCGGTCAGCAACACCGCAAGGACCGGCAACGGTCGGCGGCTCGCCCAGCCGACCGGCCATGCCATGAGCAGAGCCATCCCCACCAAGGCCCAGCGCCCGATGTGAACGAAGTGACCGGAGGGCAGGAAGACCGGGTGCACGGGTTGAGGCATCGCGGTGTACAGAACCAGCGCGAACACAGGGACGGCGCACCAGCCGAGTGCCGCCAGCGGGTCCAGCGGCAACCGGCGCGGCAAGGCCGCGGGGGTAAGGAGGCGGGGTCGCACCCGGCGATGCTATCCACCGAGGTCGACGGTGGTATCGGACCGTGGTCTGCATCCCGTGGGCTGACAAGGCGGGAGCCCGCAGACCGATGTGACACGACCCGGTCACCGACAGCCTTGGAGGCGTGATCGAAATCAACCAGCTGACCAAGCGCTACGGCAGCGTACTGGCCGTCGACGGTCTGACCTTCTGTGTCCGACCCGGGCAGGTGACCGGGTTCCTTGGTCCCAATGGCGCCGGCAAGACCACCACGATGCGCATGCTTCTCGGCCTGAACGCACCCACCAGTGGCACCGCCACCATCAACGGCCGTCGCTTCCAGGACTTCGGTACCGGCCTGTGCCACGTCGGCGCCCTGCTGGACGCGGGTGACGTCCACCGGGGGCGCACCGCGAAGGCACACCTGGCCGCACTGGCCCGCAGCAACGCCCTGCCACGCCGCCGGGTGCAGGAGGTGCTTGAGATGGTGGGTCTGGGCGAGGCGGGCCGTCGGCGGGTCGGCGGGTTCTCACTCGGCATGCGTCAACGCCTGGGGATCGCCACCGCCCTGCTCGGCGATCCACCGGTCCTGCTCTTCGACGAACCGATCAACGGCCTGGACCCCGAGGGCATCCGGTGGGCTCGCGAGCTGTTCCGTCGCCTGGCCGGCGAGGGACGTACCGTCTTTGTCTCCAGCCACCTGATGAGCGAGATGGAGCACACCGCCGACCACCTCGTCGTCGTCGGCGGCGGCAGGCTGCTCGCCGACGAGTCCCTCGCCGACTTCGCCGCCCGCGCCACCACCGCAGGGGTCACCGTGCGAACGCCCGACCCGGCTGTGCTGGGCGAGGTGCTGCGCACCGCGGGAGCCTCGGTGCTGTCGCAGGGCCGCGACGGCCTCACCGTGACCGGCCTCAGCGCGGCTCGCGTCAACGAACTCGCCTTCACTCACCGTGTCCTGGTCCACGAGGTCGCCGCGCACGACGGAACGCTGGAGGACGCCTTCATGGAACTGACAGCCGCCAGCGTCCAGTACCGCGCCTCAGCCATGACCGAGAGGAGCACGGACCGATGACCGCCCTCTCGACGCCCCCCACAGCTGCCACCCGCCGCGCCGCTGCCGGACCTGCCCGCTGGCGCGATCTGCTCGGCGCCGAGTGGATCAAACTCTGGTCGCTGCGCTCGACCCCCATCGTGCTGGGCGTCCTCCTCGTCTTCTACCTCTACCTGGCCTACCGCGCCGCTCAGCTCGCCCACGACTCCTATCCGACGTGGCCCGCCTTCGCCAAGCTCGACCCCGACCCCGCGCACGACGCCTTCGACTTCCCGAAGTTCCTCCTGCTGATGGCCACCACCGGCACGGTCGGCGCAATGAATGTCGCCGGTGAACACGCGAGCGGACTGATCCGCACCACCCTTATCGCTGTGCCAGCCCGAGGCCGCGTGATACTCGCCAAGGTCATGGTGGTGAGCGCCGTGCTGGCCGTCCTCGGCCTGCTCATCGGCATCGGGTGCTGGGGCATCACCCTGGCCGTCATCTCGGACCGGATCACCGGCTTCTCCTTCACCACCCCCGGCATCTGGCGTCTCATCGCAGGCACCACGGTCATGGTCCCGGCCTGCGGCCTGATCGGCATGGCCGTCGCCACACTCATCCGCAACACGGCCGGCACCGTCTTCGCCGTCCTCGTCTTCTTCCTCGTCGGTCCACTGGCCGTCAAGGCGCCCCTCCCCCTGCTGTCCGCCAATCAGCGGGCAGACCTGGGCAACGCCCTTCCCGCATACGCCTGGGGCCGCCTGGCCATCATGAGCCACGGGCACCTCGTCGAACACGTCTCCTCCATCCCGACGGCCTGGATCTCGCTCACCGTCTGGGCCGCCGTCTCGGTCGCCATCACCGTGATGGTCCTGCGCCACCGCGACGCGTGACGGCGCCACCGACGCCGGACACCTGACGAAGCACGCCCCACTCTGGACTGACACATGCGACAAGGAACCCCTTATGGTCACAACCACGAGACCGACAGCAGTCGCGGCCGGTGCCGAACTCCGCGGCCGATTCCGCAACCTGCTCGCCGCCGAACGGATCAAACTCTTCTCGCAGCGCTCGACCTACGTCCTGCTGGCACTTGCCCCGGTGATCGCCATCTGCGGTGAGTGGTTCACCTGCTCGGGTGTCCACCTTGTCGGCGCGTCGGCGCATGCCGCTTACGATCCGCTGAGAGGTTCCTTCAACTCCGGCACGTGGGGCTTCCTCATGGTCGGCGCCAGCATGCTCGGTGTCCTGGCGATGAGCAGCGAGTACTCCAGTGGACTGATCCGCACGACCTTCCTCGCCGTCCCGAACCGCCTGCGTGTCGTACTCGCCAAGGCGGTCGTCCTCGCGAGCGTCACGTGCGTCGTCGGCCTCATCACCGCGATCGCCTCGTTCATCACCGCCCAGACGATCCTGTCCGGCGACCAACTGGGCATCTCGATCAGTCAGCCCCGTGTCCTGCAAGGCTTCGTGGCATCCACCGCAATCCTGCCGGTATGCGCGGTCATCGGCATGGCCATCGGCACACTCATCCGAACCGCCGCGGCCGCCCTGTTCACAGCCGTCCTGGCCCCGGTCCTGCTAGGCGCCGTACCTTCCGGCAGCAACCAGTTGACGGCCGCCCTGAGTAACTCGGCACCCCAGAACGCGTGGAACACCCTGACCAGCCTCGGCACCGAGTGGGACAGCGTCGGTCCCTTCCCTCCCACGGCACTCCAGTCCTGGACCGCGCTCGCCTTCTGGCCGCTCCTCACCCTTCTCGCCGCCCTCGTCCTCGTGCGCCGCCGTGACGTCTGATCGGTCCACACGGCTGGTCTTGACCCGCGGACCGGTGAGACGGTGCCGATCAGCTGGATCAACAGTCCGCACACAGTCCGCAAGACACCCACTCAAGACCGTCGCACCCCATCGCCACCAATCGCCAAAAGGCCAGGTCAGCGCCCCAGGAAACATCCCCGCAGGTCACCGACCTGGCCGATTACTAGTGCCGCATCAGGCAACGTTTGCCCTGTCGACCACCTCGCGTAGGCGTTCGTCGGCGACATGCTTGTTCCGCCAGACATCCGATGCGGTTGATCTGTCAAGCGGCCTTAGCGACGTCGGGTGCCTTGGGGGTGAGGAAGGCGATCGCTTCGTCGTAGTCAGTGCGGACGGTGAGGCAGTGGTGCAGGCAGCCGAGCATGCGGTTGAAGGGGTGTCTCTGGGCTGCGGTGTGTCGGTCGCCGACCTCTCTGCGGCGGTCGTAGTGGGTTCGGGCACCGGGTGAGGCTGTCAGGGCGGCGAAGGCCCAGACGTAGCCGACGGCGGCCAGGCGCTGGTTCTTGACCCGGCGTGCCATGACCGCCACGCTCTTGCCGGACGCTCGGGTGACCGGTGCGGCCCCGGCGAAGGCTTTCAGGCCCTTGGCGTCGGTGAAACGGGATCGGTCGTCACCGATCTCGGCAAGCACCCTGGCGCCGGTGAGTGACCCGAGCCCTGGAAAGCTGGTGATGATCCGCGCGTCCGGGTGCTGCTCAAAAGACTCCACTGCCGCCCGCGCGAGGTCGTCCGCGCTGGTGCAGGCGATCTCGAGTTTCCGTACCAGCGTCATGGTCTGGCGGCCCATCGCGTCTTCCACCAGCGGCAGTTGTCGCATGTGGGGCTGTCGGAAGATCTCGTGCAGCCGTTCGGTCTCCGCGTCGATACCGCGCTGGCGGCCGGCCTTCTTCAGCAAGGCCCGCAGCTGGGCGCGGGTGAGCTTGGTGGCCTGCCCCGGGGTGGGGGCTGAAGCCAGGATGACCAGGGCCGCGGGGGCGCATAGGCCTTCGCGGGTACTGAATGCCTCCAGCGCGGCGGGGAAGTATTCGTGCAGGTGAGAGCGGAGTTTGTTACCGGCCTGGGTGCGGTCCCAGACAGCGTCCTGCTGGGCTCGGGCCAGCACCGCGATGGCCTGGGCCAGCTCAGAATCGCGGGGCAGCTGCCGGTGGGCTGCGGCGTCGGTGCGCAGGATGTTGGCCAGGACCATAGCGTCCAGGTGGTCGGATTTGCGGCGGGAGACCGCGTGGCGGTCGCGGTAGCGGGCGGCGGCCATCGGGTTGATGGCGTAGACGGGGCGTCCGGTGGCGCGCAGGCATGCCACCAGCAGGCCGCGGGAGGTCTCGATCGCCACCGGGATCGGGTCATCTCCGGTGTCGCCGTGGGCGGCGAGCAGGTCGATCAGTTGTTGCAGGCCCGGCGAGTCGTCGCGGATCCGGGCCTTAGCTAAAAGGGCCCCGCCCTGGTCGACCAAAGCGACATCGTGATGATCGCTGGCCCAGTCGATCCCGCAGTACACGTACATGATGTGCTCTCGCGTCCTCTTGATTCGGGGTGCATTGCTGCTGGTCGCAGCCTCGCAGGATCACGCGTCTCCCTAATGGAAGGGCTCGATGGCCCAGCATCCGATTAGCCGTTCGTGACCCCAGCTGTACGCAGGGGCCCTCGATCTTGACCAGTGCTCGAAGGGCTCCGGGCGCAATGAGAGGTGATCCCTGCGAATGGCTTGGACCACGAACAACAACGATCCGATCATCTGTCTGGATGTGACGCCGCCGGTGGAAGCCGGGGCCGGCCCGTCTCTGCAAGGGCCCGGCGCCAGGCATGGCCACGCCCATCAGGACGTACTGGAACGGCGGGCGGTGGCCGCCCGTGGGCAGACCAGGTCAGTCTGGCGATGGGGCTGTCTGCCCTGATGATGTATAGACCTTGGTCCTGTCCACGGTGGCAGCCACGGAGCAACCGCCGTTCACTGCCCATTAGATGATGTAGCGGCGGATCATGCTGCCCTGCTCCTTGTGGCTGGTGTGGTCGGTGCCGTCCAGCGCGAAGTAGCGCAGGGCGGTGAACTGGGCCTCGATGCGGTTGAGCCAGGAGCTGTTGGTCGGTGTGTAGGCGAGTTCCACGTTGTTGGCTGCGGCCCAGTCGCCGACCCGGGTGTCCTTCTTCGTGGTCAGGTGAGGGGAGAAGTTGTCGAGCACGATCGCGATCCGGATCTTTGGCGGGTAGAGGCTGCGCAGGTAGCGGCAGAACTCCAGGAACCTCGTCCGGTTCTTCCTCGGCTTGATGTGGCCGTAGAGCTTGTCCTTGCCCAGGTCGTACGCGGCGAACAGGTGCCTCACCCCGTGCGGGCGGGTGTAGGTCGCCCGCCGCCGGGGACGGGGCTCCCGGTTGGGATCCTTGTGCCGTCCGCCGCGCTCGGCCCACTGCCGCCCGGGATGGGGCTGGAGGTTGAGCGGGCCGAACTCGTCCAGGCAGAAGACAACGTCGGGCTCGCCTTCTTCGGGTATGACGTCGCCGTCGGCGATCGCGTAGAGGTGCTCGACGCGGGCCTTCTTGGCGGCGTAGTCGGGGTCGCGGGAGGTCTTCCAGGTCTTTATGCGTTGAAAGGAGACGCCCTCCTCGCGGAGCAGGGCCCGAAGGCCCTCGTGGCTGATGTCGTCGACCACCCCCTCGGCGACCAGGAAGTCGGCCAGCTTGGCCAGGCTCCAGGTCGAGAACGGCAGGCCATGCTCGACCGGCTTGGACTTGGCGATCTTCTTGATCTCCCGGCGCTCCGGGAGCGTGAAAGTCTTCGGGCGCCCGCCCTTGTACTTCGGGTAGAGCGAGTCGAAGCCGTCGACGTTGAAGTTGTGGATCACATCCCGGACCCGGTCCGTGCTGGTGAACGTCACCTCGGCGATCTTCGCCACGGTCATGCCCTGCGCGGACAGCAGCACCATCTGCGCACGTCGCCAGGTCACCACCGATCCGCTGCCTCTACGGATTACCCGCAGCAGGCGCTGCCCTTCATCGTCATCGATCTCGCGTACACGCACACGTTCAGCCACCCGCACAGTCAAGAAGGTTGAAGTGCGGCGTCAATCCTCCGCGTCGGCTGCCTCGATGGCCGTCAGTGTCACGGTGCCGTCGTCCGCGACCGACCAACCGGGGTTGTGGCACGCCTCCCAGCGGTGGCCATCAAGGTCGGCAAAGTAGCCGTGGTAGCCGCCGAACGCTGCGCGCTGCGGCTCTTTGAGGACAGTCGCTCCTGCCGCACGGGCCCGCTGCATGGCCTCGTCGACTTCGGCGGGCGAGTCGAGGTTCTGGGCGAGAGTAAAAGGCGTGCCGGCCGTTGCTGGATGTCCGGTGTCGGCACCGAGGTCAGCCAGAGGGAAGAGCGCCAGGGCCAGTCCCTTGCCGATCTGGTAGAAGACGATCTCGTCCAGATCGAGCAGCGGTGTCCAGCCCAGGCCATGGCTGTAGAACTGGCGGCTGACTTTCAAGTCTTCGACACCCAATGTCACCAGGTTCAACTGCTGGTTCATGAATCGCCCCCATGCGCCGGTAGGAGATCGCCACCCGGCGGCAACGCTACCGCCACGACAGGGCGAACGTTGCCTGATGCGGCACTAGCTTGACTCTGTCGGGGATCTTGGAGTTGCCGAGGTCAGCTGCCCAGGGTTCGCCAGGCTACGAGGGACCATGCTCGGACGGCCCGGCAGCCGCGACCAGGTGTGATCGAGTGCCGGCACCACAGCCGCGTTCACCGATGAGCGGCCAGCACTGCCGCGAGGCCCTCTTGCAGATCTTTGACGAAATACTCGGGGACCTCCAGCGACGGGAAATGTCCTCCCCTTTCGGGCTCCCTCCATCGGACGATCTGTCGATACCGCTCCTGCGCCCAGGGGCGCGGACACTTCTCGACGTCGCGGGGATACATAGTGAGTGCCGACGGGACGTCGACCCGAAGTTCCGGGTCGAGCGAGTTGTGGCTTTCGTAGTAAATGCGGGCCGCCGACGCGCCGGTCCGCGTCAGCCAATACAGGGTGACGTCGTCAAGAACCCTGTCCATGGAAATCGCCTCGAACGGGCTGTCTTCGGTGTCTGACCACTCGGCGAACTTGTCAAGGATCCAGGCAAGAAGCCCGACCGGTGAGTCGACGAGCGAGTAGCCGATGGTCTGTGGTCGGGTCGCCTGCTGCTTCGCATAAGCCGCACGGTGGCGCCAGAATTCGCGGGTTTCCTCGGCCCACTTGCGCCCGACCGCAGTCAGCCCGTCCGTGGTCAACCCGGGCGGTGCCTCCGCGAACGTTGTGTGGATGCCGAGAACATGCGCCGGGAACCTGCCACCGAGAACCGTGGTGATATTGCCTCCCCAGTCACCGCCGTGGGCTGCGAACCTGCTGTAGCCGAGCCTTCCCATCAGCTCCACCCATGCGGCCGCGATCTTTTCGGTTCCCCACCCGGTGGTGGTCGGCTTGTCGCTGTAACCAAAGCCCGGTAGCGATGGAACCACGACGTGGAACGCCGGCGCGTCTGCATCTTTCGGTTCTGCCAACTCGTCCACTACATCGATGAACCGAGCAATGCTGTCCGGCCAGCCGTGCGTCAAGATTAGAGGAGTGGCATCTGCGCGGGCGGATCGGCGGTGCAGGAAGTGGATTCCCAGCCCATCGATGGTCGTGCGGAATTGGCCGATCCCGTTGAGGCGCGCTTCGAACGACCGCCAGTTGTACCCGGTGCGCCAGTAGTCCACGACCCCGACGAGGTCGGCGAGAGGAACACCCTGTTCCCATCGGCGCGGGTCGGGCGCGGCGCGATGGACCGTCTCGGCCTCCGGTAGCCGCGCCACAGCCAGTCGCGCGCGCAGATCGTCGAGGTCGGCGTCAGTTGCGTGGGCTTTGAATGGTTGCACGTCACTGGTTGGACGGGGCATGAGACCTCCTAGCCATCGCGGAACCGGCTAAGACGGTTCTAGCAGTTCTCCAAGCTACGCCGCAACCGGCTAAGGTGGTTCCATGCGTGCTGAGTTCCCTGACTTCCACCTCGGCAAGGTGCTGGCGACCAGCTTCACGGGGACCCTGTCGGAGCGTCATGGCAACGCCGTGGAGCGCATTCCCGCGCCGCAGCGGCTCATCGACTGGCTGACGGTGAACGGCCTCGCTGTGGACTCCTGTACCGCCGCCCAGCTCGACCTCGCCCGGGAACTGAGGGAGTCGATTCACGCCGCCGCGACAGCGGCCGCCCTTCAGGACGCTCTCCCCGCGTCTGCTGTCCAAGTCATCAATGACTTCAGCGTTCAGGGTCGGGCCGCGGCGATCCTGACCCCCGAGGGCACGCGGCGATGGCGGCTCAGCTCGGCTTCCTGCGTGGAAGATGCCCTCAGTGTGATCGCCGCCGACGCGATCAGCATCATCGCGGGCGAACGAGACGGAAAACTGGCCTTGTGCGCATCACCGACCTGCCAAGCCGCCTTCTTCGACACCAGCCAAAGCCGCACCCGCAAATGGTGTGACATGAACACGTGCGGGAATCGTCAGAAGAAAGCGCGCTTCAATGCCAAGCAGCGCAAAAACTCCAAATCAGCGGAGTGATCGTTACCTCGGTACATCCAAGTGGGCCCCGCGCCGGCGACACATCTGCCCCCGCCACACCGACCGCACCGAGGTCCAGCGGTCCGCACACAGTCCGCAAGACACCCGCTCAAGACCGTCGCACACCATCGCCACCAATCGCCAAAAGGCCAGGTCAGCGACCCGCAGTAAAGATCCCTGCAGGTCACCGACCTGGCCCATTACTAGGACTTGTCCGGCCGATCATGTGACTGGTCCGCGCCCGGGTCGTTGAGGGGCACATGGGGCGGGGCGATCTGACAGATGCCGAGTGGGAACG
>NZ_JBVKBA010000072.1:0-10443 GCF_055639175.1 Streptomyces sp. NPDC107546
TGGGTGCTCTGAACGTTCTACGGGCCGGGCTGGTCCGTCGCGACGCCAACCCGGCATAGCGAGAAGCCCCCGGCTTCAGCCGGGGGAGGAGTCACCATGGACGTACCGCCTCCGCGATGGCCGGCAGGGCGAGATAGCAGAGGTCGCGGTACTGGCGGTCGGCCCATGCGTCCGCGTGCGGCCAGGCCGACGTCTTCACCACCACCACGCGCCGGGCCCGGTCGACGTACACGAACTGCCCGCGCATCCCGTCTGCGGTCACTTGTTGCCCGGCCCGGTCCAGGGGCCACCAGTGATGGCCGAATCCGGCGTGCGTGGTGATGGTGCTGGGCAGCCGGCCCGGCTCCAGGAACGGCCGCCACGGGCGAGATGCGGCCTCCACCCGGTCGAACGGCACGAGTTGCCGGCCGCGCCAGCTGCCGTCGATCTGCAGCCATCCGAGCCGGGCCCAGTCCCGCGCCGTCGCCGCGACCGCTCCCCCTGCCATCGCGACACCACTCGGGTCAAGGCCGACCACGGCGGGGCGTTCGGTGCCCAGAGACTGCCAGAGGCGGGAGAGATGGTTGGTGAAGTCGAGACCGGTGGCACGTTCGCGTACCCAGTCGAGGACGAGTGAGTCGGCGGTGCAGTAGCTGAAGCAGGTGCCCGGTTCGCGGGCGGGCCGCGTCCGGAGCACCTGTTCGCGCAGCTCACCGCGGCCATCGCGGACGCAGGCGGTGAGCCGGGACGCGGGCGAGGTGGGGTCGCGGTGGTCCTCCTCCCAGTCCACCCCGGTGGTCATCGTGAGCAGGTGACGGACTGTCACTTCCTGGTAGCCGGTGCCTGCGAGCTCCGGCACATGGTCGATCGCGAACGCGTCGGTCTCCAGGTCCTTCACCTCGGCGACCAGCAGTGCGAGTGCCGACTTGGTGGCCGAGTTGCCGAGAAGGCGGTCGTCGGGGGTGATGCCGGGGGCGTACCACTCGTGGACGAGGGTTCCGTCCGCGATAACGACCAGCGCGGTGGTGTGGGTCAGGGACAGGAATTCAACGAGGTCCATGGTCCGTCCGGCGCCCGTGATGCGGGCCGTCAACGGCCGTACGTCCGTGGGCCATGGGGCGGTCGTCGCCGCGACCGGGACTTGCGTGGAGCAGGGGTACCAGCGCTGTGGTTCGACCAGGCTGTCGTCCCTCATGCACCCTCCCCCACGGGCTCGTCGGATCGCCCGGGCGTGTCCTGCAGCAGCTGTCGCGTGTATGCCGCCCGCGGGCGGTCCAGTACGTCGGCCGTCTGACCCTCCTCCACGATCCGGCCGTCGGCCAGCACGGCCACCCGGGTCGCGAGGGAGCGGACGAGGGCGAGGTTGTGGGTGATGAACAGCATCGACAGGCCGCGGCTCGCCCGCAGTTCCTCCAGCAGGGCGACGATCGACGCCTGGACGGAGACGTCGAGGGCGGAGGTCACCTCGTCGCAGATCAGCAGTTCCGGTTCGCAGGCCAACGCACGTGCGATGGCCACCCGTTGGCGTTCGCCCCCCGAGAGCCGGTCCGGGCGCAGATCGTGCACCGCAGGTGAGAGCATCACCTGACCGAGGAGTTCGTGCACGCGTCGGGTGGCGGCCGCGCCGTGGGCCAGGCCGAACAGCTCCAGTGGCCTGCGGATGATTCTGCCCACCGTCATCCGGGGGTTGAGGGCGAGGTACGGGTTCTGGAAGACGTACTGGATCGCCTTGCGCCTCTCGCGGCTGCGCCGCCGGGCGCCGCGCGGTACGGGCTCGCCCTGGAAGGCGACTGTACCGCGCCACTCCTCGTGGAGTCCGCCGACCGAGCGCGAGAGGGTCGACTTGCCGCTGCCGGACTGGCCCACGACGGCCACACACTCGTTGCGGCCGATCTCCAGGTCGATGCCGTGCAGGATGGGCCGGGAGCCGTAGCTGGCGGTCAGGCCGCGCACGGTGAGCACGGGTTCGGGCCGGACGCCGGTGCCGGCCGGTGCGGCGACGGTGAACTCCAGGGGCTCGGCGCGGACATGGTCGGCGCGGCGGCAGCGGGCCAGTACTCCGTCGGTGCCGGCGGCCGGGTCGATGGTGAGGAGCTCCGGCTCCCGTCCACCGCACTCCGGCTCAGCGAACACACACCGGTCGTGGAACCGGCAGCCGGACGGCCGTCGGCCGGGTGAGGGCGTGCTGCCCGGGATGCCCCTGAGGACGCGTGGCTCGGTGACGCTGGGGACGGCCGCGAGCAGGGCCCGTGTGTAGGGGTGGGCCGGAGCCTCGAAGACCCGCTCGCGGGGGCCGAGTTCGACGATCCGGCCCGCGTACATCACCGCGACCCGGTGGGCGAACTCGGCGACCACCGCAAGGTCGTGGGTGACGTAGACGGCCGCTACCGCGTGCCGGGCGCACAGGTCGCGGACGGTGGCCAGGACGTGCGCCTGGGTGGTGACGTCGAGGCCGGTGGTCGGCTCATCGAGAACCAGCACCCGGGGTCGTAGCGTGAACGCCATGGCGATGGCGACGCGTTGCAGTTGGCCGCCGGAGAGCTGGTGCGGATAGCGGCGCAAGAACTCGTCGTCGTCCGGCAGGGCGACTTCGGTGAGCACCTCGCGGACCCGGGCGTCGCGCTCGGCCAGGGTGCCCGCGTGGTGGACGTCGAGCACCTCGCGGATCTGGCGGCCGATCCGCATCACGGGATTGAGGGAGGCGGCGGGGTCCTGAGGGACGTAGGCGACCTCGGAGCCGCGGCGCCTGCGGGCCTCACCCGGTGGGGCGCCCAGTAGTTCGCGGCCGTCCAGGACGACGGTGCCGGCGTCGATGCGGGCGCCGCGCCGGGTGTGGGCGAGCAGGGCGGTGGCGATGGTGGTCTTGCCGCTGCCGGACTCGCCGACCAGGGCGAGTATCTCGCCCGCGGCGACGTCGAAGGTGGTGTCGTCGACGACGTCCGGACCGTGCCGTCCGAGCACGACGCGCAGGCCGGAGACGGAGCAGGAGGGGGCGATCGTGTCGGTGGTCGGGGTGGTCATGAGCCGGCTCCCTTGCTCGGGTCCGATCCGGCCGCCGCCCGGGCGATGCCGTCGGCGACGAGGTTGGTGCCCAGGGCGAGCACCGCGATGGCGAGGACGGGGGCGAGGATCGCCCAGGGCTGGACGGCGAGGGCGAGCCGGTTCTCGTTGATCATCAGTCCCCAGTCGGCGGCGCTGGGGTCGGAGGCGAAGCCGAGAAAGCCGATCGAGGCCACCAGGCCCACCGAGTACGTGAGGCGGAGCCCGAGTTCGGCCAGCAGTGGTGCCGACATGTTGGGCAGGAGTTCGGCGAAGAGGATCCGGGACCTCTTCTCGCCCAGCGCCTCGGCGGACTGGACGAACTCGCGCGTCGCGAGCCCGGTCGTCATGCCGCGGGTCAGCCGGGCGACGCGCGGTGCGTGCGAGACGCCCACGACCACCACGACCAGCCACCGCTCGGGGCCCGCGACCGACAGGAGCACCAGGACGAGCACGATCTGCGGGAAGGCGAGCACCACGTCGCAGACCCGCATGACGACCTCGTCCACCCAGCCGCGTGCGTACCCCGCGGCGAGACCGGCCGCGAGGCCCAGCACCATGCCGAGCATTGTGGCCAGCACGGCTGTGACGACGACCCAGTTGCCGCCCGCCAGCAGCCGGCTCCAGACGTCCTGGCCGAGGTAGTCGGTGCCGAGCAGGGCGCCGGGCGCGGAGTCGGAGTACGGCGCTCCCACGATGTCGTTCTCGCCGTGCGGGGCGAACAGCGGACCGAGGAAGGCGACCGCCGTCACCAACGCGGTCAGCAGGATGCCGACCCAGGTGCGGCCGGAGGCCAGGGCCCCGCGCAGTCGTGCGCGACGGACAGGGACCGGAACTTCGAGTACAGCGGCAGCCATCACCGCACCCCCGTCCGCAGCTTGGGCGTCACCAGAATGGTCAGGATGTCGGCGATCAGGTTGACCGTGACGTAGACCGCGGCGATCAGCAGGGCCAGCGCCTCGATCACGGGTACGTCGCGGTTGCGCACGGCGTCGACCAGGGCGGTGCCGATCCCGGGGTAAAGGAAGAGACTCTCGACCACCACGACTCCCCCGGCGAGCCAGGCGAGTTGGAGCGCCATGACCTGGATCGCCGGGACGACCGCGTTGCCGAGGGCGTGCCGGCCGACGGCCTTCCACTCGGGCACGCCCTTGAGCCGGGCCATCTCCACGTAGTCGCTCTCCAGCACCTCGATGAGGCTCGCGCGCAGGATGCGGGCGACGTACGGAACGACGGCCAGCGTCAGAGTGGCCACCGGGAGGACCATCACGACCGGGTCCGTCCAGGGACTGCCGGTCCAGGAAACGGCCACCGAAGGCAGCCAGGTGAGGACGACGGTGGAGAAGAGGGTCACCAGGAGGATGCCGATCACGAACTCCGGGAGCGCGGCCGTACCCAACAGGGCCACCTGGATGATGTGGTCGGCGGCCCGGTCGCGGCGGCGGGCCGAGTATAGGGCGATCAGCGCGGACAGCGGGGCGATGATCACGGCGGAGACAGCGACCAGGACGGTGCTGTTCACGATCTTGCTGCCGAGCAGAGTGGACACCGGCCCCTTGGTCGCGAGCGAGGTGCCGAAGTCGCCGGTGAACACGCCGCCGAGCCAGGAGAAGTACTGGTGCACGGCGGAGTGGTCGAGGCCGAGCTGGGCGCGGAGAGCGGCGAGGCGTTCGGGGGTGACAGACCGGCCGAGGATGGCCTGGGCGGGGTCACCGAGCAGATGGGTCGCGGTGAAGACGAGCAGCGAGATGAGCCAGAGGGTGAGCAGCGCGAGTCCGACTCGGCGCAGCAGCCACAGGGTCCAGGCGCGAACGACAGAAGGGGCGTCGTCGCGTCGGGCGGACCCGACCGTCGCGGGAAGCGCCGCGGCCTCAGCCGCTGACCGAGACATTGCGGAACTCGTAGTTGGAGAGCGGGAGATTCCGATTGGGCGTGAAGCCCGTGACGTTGCCGGCGTAGGCGTCGACCTGGTTCTTGAACCCCCAGATGATGTGACCGCCGCGCTCGTACTCGATCCGCTGGGCGGCTTTCAGAAGTTCATTGCGTGTGCTCGCGTCGAATTCGCGGCGGGCTCGGTCCATGAGGGTGTTGAACTCCGCATCGTTCCAGTGTGTTTCGTTGTACGGGGAGCTCTTGAGGGACCCGGCGTCCACCTGGGGCAGGTAGTTGCGGGTGAACCAGTAGTCCTGGGCGAAGGGCCAGCTGAGATAGCGGTCGCCGTAGAAGGTGGCGGAGTCTGTGATACGGACCCTGACCTTCACTCCGGCGCCCTTGGCCTGCTCGGCGAAGAGCTGGGCGGCCTCGATGGAGCCCGAGCCGATGCCGCCGGAGGTGACGAGCTCCACGGTGAGGTGCTCGCGTCCGGCCGCCTTCAGCAGCGCCTTCGCCTGCCCCAGGTCCTGTTCGCGCTGCGGGAGGTCCCGGTCGTGGGCGACGTCGAAAGGGGCGTAGAGGTCGTTGCCGATACGGCCCTGGCCGCCGAGGACCTGCTTGACCATCTGCGGCCGGTCGACGATGAGCCGGAAGGCCTGGCGCACCCGCACGTCGTTGAAGGGGGCGGTGTCCACGCGCATGGTGATGGGGTTCCAGGAGCCGGTCTCGGAGATCAGCACCTGTCCGCCCTGCTTCTTGATCATGCCTATGTAGGCGGGCGGAAGGTTGTCGATGGCGTCGATCTGCGCGCTCAGCAGAGCGTTGATCTTCGCGGTGTCGTCGGGGAAGTCGAGGATGTGCAGCTCGTCGAGGTACGCCGGCCGCTGCCAGTAGCCCCCGAACCGGCTGAACGTGGACCGGTCGCCGGGCGCGAACGACTCGTACCTGAAGGGTCCGGTGCCGACCGGCCGCTTCAGGTCGAAGTCCTCGGGGACGATCCCGAGGCTGTACTGCGCGAGGAGGTCCTCGAGGAGCGCGTACGGATACTTCAGCGGTATCCGTACGGTCGTGGCGTCGACGCGGTGCAGGGCTTTCGCGTCGATCATCGAGAGGCTGGTGGCGCCGGCGGTGGGTGCCTTGGGATCGACGATGCGGCGGAGGGTCGCTATGACGTCGTTCGCGTCAAGGATCTTGCCGTTGTGGAACTCGACGCCCGGGCGTAGCTTCAGGAGCCAGGTCCTGCCGTCCTTCGACGGTTCGACGGACTCGGCGAGGAAGGGTTTCAGGCGGTATTCGGCATCGCGGTAGAAGAGCGGTTCGTACAGGTTCACCACGCGCGCCTGGTCCGGGTAGGACAGTGGGTTGTGCGGGTCGAGGGTGTCCTTGGCGCTGCCGCCGCTGACACCGACCCGCAGGGCGCCGCCGCGCACCGGTTTGCCGCTCGTGGGGGCCACTCGGGTCGTCGAGCAGGCGGTCAGCAGGCCGGCGGTCGGCAGTGTGGCGGCGAGGAGGGCTCCGCCGCGGAGGAGATCCCTGCGCGTCATCGCGTGGGGAGGGATATGGGTCTCAGGCATGGGCTGGCCTCGCCTTCGGATCGCGAGCCGTTGTTCACATAACGCGATGGCCGCACGGATGATGAGAAGATAGGGACGACGGTCAGGTAGGTCAAGGGGTAAATTCCTGGCCCGATGCCACCGATCGCCCGCCGGGGACAGTCTCGGCGCCGTTCGGCGTCAGCTGTCCGAACCGCAAGAGCCGAGGGAGACAAGCGCATGTCGAAGGCCCAGCACACCGACGACGGCCAGCCCACCGTCCATGCAGACGAATCCCCTCAGCCCGCCGAGCAGGGCGGGGCCTCGGGCAAGGTCCAGTCGCTGGAGCGGGCGATCATCCTGCTGCAGGCGACGGCGGACAGCGCGCCGGACGGTGACACGGCCTCAAACCTGGCGGCGCGGTGTGGGCTCAACCGCGCCACGGCCTGGCGGCTGCTGTCCACACTCGAGCAGTTCGGCCTGGTGGAGCGCAGCCCGGTCACCAACCGTTACACGGTCGGCTTCGCGGTCGCCCGGATGGCGTCGGTCGCCGGCTTCGACGGCCTGATCCGCCGCGCCCACGGCACCCTGCGCCGGGTCAGCGAGCAGACCGGCGAGACCGCCGATCTCGCGGTGGTCCAGCAACTCGGGCTGACCTACATCGACGAGGTGAGCCCGCCGGTGGTGCTCGCCGCCAAGTGGCTCGGCCGGCAGGTGCCGCTGCACGCCACCTCGACGGGCAAGGCACTGCTGGCCTGGCTGCCCGAGGAGGAGGCGCAGTCGCTGCTCGCCGGGCCGCTGGAGGCGTACACGGACACCACGGTCACGGACCGCACGCGGCTGCGGGCCGAACTGGAGCAGACGCGCGAGCGCGGATACAGCGTCTGCGTGGGCGAGATGGAGCGGAACCTGTACGGCGTCTCCGCGCCGGTGTTCGGCAGCCGCGGCAGGCCCTTCGCGGTGGTCAGCATCTGGGGGCCGCACGACCGGGTGCCCGAGTCGCGGTTCGCGACGCTGGGACCGCTCGCGCGGGCGGCGGCGGACGAGATCGCGAAGGCGGCTCAGGCGCTCTGAGAAACTCCGGACGTTCATTATGTGCGACGCTCGCCCACATTATGAAAACCAGGTCTTGAGGTTTCCGCCTCCGCGCGGCTAAGGTCGAGGTCTCTTCCGTCGCCCCCTGCCTCCGTCCCGAGAGGAACCGTCGCGACCATGAACCAGGACGTCGTCATCACCTGCGCCCTCACCGGCGCCGGCGACACCGTGCGCAAGAGCCCGCACGTCCCTGTCACCCCCGAGCAGATCGCCGCCTCCGCGGTACAGGCCGCCGAGGCCGGTGCAGCCGCGGTCCACATCCACGTACGCGACCCCGGGACCGGAGCGCCCTCCCGCGACCCGCGCCTGTACCGCGAGGTCGTCGAGCGCATCAAGGAGACCGGGACCGACGTCGTCATCAACCTCACCGCGGGCATGGGCGGCGACCTGGTCATCGACCCCGAGAAGCCGCTCAGGCAGATGCCCGGCACCGACCTGGTCAGCGGCCTGGAGCGGCTGCCGCACGTCGAGGATCTGCTGCCCGACATCTGCACCCTGGACTGCGGCTCGCTCAACTTCGGCGACGGGTCGAACCTCTACATCTCCACACCCGACATGCTGCGCACCGGTGCCAGGCGCATCCAGGAACTGGGTGTGCGGCCCGAGTTGGAGATCTTCGACACCGGACACCTGTGGTTCGCCAAGCAACTGCTCGCCGAGGGCCTGCTGGACAATCCGACCGTGTTCCAGCTGTGCATGGGCATCCCGTGGGGCGCACCCGCCGACCCCGGAGTGCTGCAGTCGATGGTGAACATGCTGCCGGATGGCGCCCAGTGGGCGAGCTTCGCGCTGGGCCGCATGCAGATGCCGTGGGTGGCACAGTCGATGCTGCTCGGCGGACATGTCCGGGTCGGTCTCGAGGACAACCTCTATCTCGGCAAGGGCGTCAAGGCGACCAACGCCCAGTTGGTGGAGCGAGCCGTGACCATCGTCGAGGCCCTGGGGGCGCGGGTCGCGACTCCCGACGAGGCCCGTCTCAAGCTCGGACTCAAGCCCCGAGGCTGAGCCGCGGGCCATGTCCCGCCGAGTGGTGCAGGCGATAGTGCGCTTCACCATCCGGCCCTCGGCTTGCGCCCATCTCTCCGGCGCACGCTGCCCGCGAAACGCCGCTGCGGAACGACGGGTGAGTCCCCGCCGGCGGCCACACGGGACGCGACCTGCGAGTCCCGGTCTGTTGATCGGCCACACCACATGGCGGGACGCCATCGAGCCGCGTACCGCCAGTCCCCCACTTCAAGGAGCGCCAGATGACGGAGAGTTCGATCCCCAGGCCGGAAGACGTACGCCGTGTCGCATGCGTCGGCGCCGGAGTGATCGGCGGCGGCTGGGTCACCCACTTCCTGGCCCGCGGCTACGACGTCACCGCCTGGGACCCGGCCCCCGACGCCGAGGCCCGGCTACTACGGCTCGTCGACGCCGCGTGGCCCGCGCTCGAGCAGCTCGGCCTCGCGTCCGGCGCGAGCAGGGAGCGCCTCACCGTGGCGGACACCCTCGAAGAGGCGGTGGCCGAGGCGCAGTTCGTGCAGGAGAGCGCCCCGGAGAAGCTCGGCCTCAAGCGCGAACTGCTGGCGAAGCTCGACGCGGCCACACCCGCAGGAGTCGTCGTCGCCTCCTCCACCTCCGGCTACCCGATGACCGACATGCAGACCGAGGCGGTCACCCCCGGTCGATTGGTCGTCGGCCACCCGTTCAACCCGCCGTACCTCATCCCGCTCGTCGAGGTCGTCGGCGGGGAGCGGACGGACGCGGAGGCGGTGCGCTGGGCGACCCGCTTCTACGAGGTGGCCGGCAAGTCCGTCATCACCATGGACCGCGAGGTCCCCGGCTTCATCGCCAACCGTCTCCAGGAGGCCCTGTGGCGCGAGGCCCTGCACATGGTCGCCAACGGTGAGGCGACCGTCCGCGACATCGACCAGTCCATCACCGAGGGCCCGGGTCTGCGCTGGGCGGTCATGGGACCGATGCTCACCTTCGCCCTCGCGGGCGGCGAGGGCGGTATGGCCCATATGCTCGATCACTTCGGGCCATCCCTGAAGTCCCCATGGACCCGGCTGGAGGCCCCGGAGTTGGACCAGGCGCTGTACGACGCGGTCGTCTCCGGCTGCGACGACTCCGCCGAGGGCCGCACGATCGCCGACCTGGTCGCCGAACGCGATCGGGGCGTCATCGCCGTCCTGCGCGCAACTGGCCGGCTGCCCGGGGCAGGGACCGAATGAGCCGGCCCCGCCTCCCGCTGTTCCTCGAGACCGTGCGCCCGGAGTGGGTCGACTACAACGGCCATATGAGCGAGGCGTTCTACGTCCTCGTCTTCGGTTTCGCGACGGACACCCTGATGGAGCGCACGGGGATGGACGCCGCGTACCGCAAGGACACGGGATGCTCGATGTACACGGTCGAGTCGCACGTACGCTATGTGCAGGATGTGCCGGTGGGCGCCCAACTCGCTGTGCGAACAAGGGTGTTGGGTGCGGTCGGGAAGAAGGCACGCTTGACGCACGAGATGTACGTCGTCCCGGACCCGGCGGCAGAGCCGGAGCCGGGTGCCGGCCCGATCGCCACCATCGAACTGCTCGCCCTTCACGTCGATCAGCAGGCCGGCCGAGCGACACCGTTTCCCGACGCCGTTCTCGAGCGGCTGACGGCGCTGAAGGAAGAGGCCCCTTCCTGGGCGGGCCGCTCGATCACGGCACTCTGAGGCAGGGCTCATGCGTTCTCAGCAGGTGATCTTGAGGAGCGCGGTGGCGTGCTCGGGGTGTGACCGATAGTGGTCGACTGCGGCGGCGATGTTGGCCCAGCCGGCCTGACGCATGAGCCGGGAGTGTCAACTTAACGGCCCTGTCTCACATCCGGTGGTGACGCTTCGTGTGGACAGTGACGGCCCGTGATACCAGCAGGCCAGGGGATCTGCAGGGACATTCCGGGTAGG
>NZ_JBVKBA010000073.1:0-9112 GCF_055639175.1 Streptomyces sp. NPDC107546
ATGTTGAACTCCCGGTCGAGAATCGCGGAGTACGTCGAGTCGCCGAGCCTTCCGGCAGCCACGGCCGTCCCGAAATAGCGGCCGCTGCCGGCCGCTGCAGCGGCCGGCGTGCGGGCATTAGGCGTGTGTGCGGCCAGAGCGACCAGCGGCACGGCGGCACCCGCGGCGGCGAGCACCACGGCGGCGGCGAGCACGCGGCGGGTAGCCGGACGGCGGCGATGAGAGCGGTTCTGATCTGACAACGGCATGTCCTTCTGGCACAGCGGGCCTTGATCCGGCCCCGGTTACCCGCCAGTTGCCGCCACGCACACAAAGGTTGCCGCAATCGAGGGAACCGCCGCCGCGACCACCGGCACCAGCCCGGACGGACGCCGCCCGCACGTGGTCCACAACTGGAGCCGGTCGCCCACCGAGGTCCAGTCCCCCGTGAAGCTGACCGACGCTCTCAACGGCACGCCGGTTCGCACGGGTGCGCCGGTGCGCGTGGGTGCCCGGGACGTGCGGGTCTTCGCCGCGGGCCGGTAGCCGACCTGGCAACACCTGCTTCGCTGGTACTCGACCGGGGGCGCCTCACCGGGATCTGCTCGACCATCGAGCTGTGCGGCAGGGGGACTCGTCCCCTTGCCTCACCGCGGCGTTCACCGGGTCGGGACGAACCCTCCCCAGACCGACGCGGAGCCGCCCGAACCCTGCGCGTCGACGCGGTAGCCGTCGCCAGCGGCACTGCGCACACCGGTGGCGTGGTTGAACTGGGCGGCAAACTCATAGCTCCCGGCGGGCACGGTCAGGCCCGGCTTGAGGACCCAGCGGTAGACCAGCGTGCCGTCGGCCTCCTGGGCGGTGACGGTGAAGTCAGCACTCGGCAGCGTCTGCCAGGTGCCGGTGTTCTTCACCCGGCCGGTCTGCACGATCCGCATCTCGATCGTGAGCGAGGTGAGCGGCTGGGTCGTCTTGAGGACGAGGTTGCTCTGCGTCCAGTAGACGGTGCTGTGCGGGTCCACCGAGCCGGCCGACCGCAGCGCCCCGTTCTGGCTCTCGTCGGCGGTCGGCGATGGACTGGTGGTCGGCGGAGTCGGGCGCACGCTGCCCGGGGTGGTGACCGGGGCCGGCCGGACAGGGGTGGGGCGGGCCGATGTCGGTTGCGGGGAGCCGGCGGTCGGGGACGGGGTGGCAGGCGCGGTCACGGTGGCCGACGGCGACGATTTCGCGACGATGGCGGCGACGGCGAGGCCGCCGGTCGTCAGGATGCCGGCGGCGGCGAACCCGGCGAGCGCGACCCTGGTACCGGACCGCGCGAACGGCCGCGCGCGGTGACGGACGGCGGGGCCGGCCACGCCGCGTTGCACCCGGGCCAGCATCCTCGCACGGTCGGGCCGGTGGGTCTCGGCGGCCTCGCGCAGCCGACGGGCGATCTCCTCGTTCACCGGTTCCTCCTCCCTGCCACCAGGTCCCCGACCGCTCGTGCGCCCAGTATCCTTTCCAGCTCGGCCATTCCCTTCGAGGTCTGGCTCTTCACCGTACCGACCGATATGCCGAGCGCCACCGCCGTGTCCTTCTCCGACAGGTCGAAGGCGTGCCGCAGCACCACGCAGGCGCGCTTGCGGAACGGCAGCCGGGCGAGCGCCGCGCGGACGTCCAGCACGGCCGCCGTGTCCGGCCCCTCCACCTTCTCGGGGCTGCGGGACCAGAAGAGCGTGATCCGGCGTCGCTCGCGCACCGCGCTGCGGATCCGTCCGCGCGCCAGGTTGGCCACCACACCGCGGGCGTAGGCGAGCGGGTGGTCGGCCTGCCGCAACCGGTCCCAGCGCTGCCACAGGGCGACCAGGGCATCCGCCGCGAGGTCGTCCGCCGCGTCGGTCTCGCCGGTCAGGAGGTGTGCCAGACGGGCGAGTTCGGCATAGTGGCGTTCGAAGAACTCGTGGAACTCCGCCGACGCGTCATCGAGGCGCATCCCTCGGTCGCCCTCTCCTGGCAATGATGTGCGAGTTGGTTGCGCGTTTAACAACAACGGGAGGCGCAGCCTGACAGTGGCAGCCCCGAGGGAATGCCCGTGACCAGTCCGCGCATGCGCCACGGTCGCGGCGCGGCGTGCTTCGTTGCCCTCATGCCCGTCCATCCGGTGGTTCGACTCGGCCTTCCGGCTCCCAGTTGCCGCAGGAGACGCGAAGGTTGCCGCCCCGACGCTGATTTGTCCGCGACCGGTGCACGGCACGAAAGGGATCTGAAGAACATCGGATACGGCGGCAACCTTTCCAACCCGGGCGGCCACTCAGGGGTGCACCGACCACGGCGAGCGCAGTCAGCTGCGCTACGCCCCCCGTATCCACGCACTCCGATCGGGAGCCACACGTATCACCTGACGACCCGACAACCCCCGAGCAGCCGATACCTCGGGGCCGTACGCACCGCCGTAGCCGAACGCGCCGCCACATCGTGGCGGGGGCGGTGGCGGCCCTGCTGGCCGGGGCCGGCGCGGGCGCCCTGGCGCTCAGCGCCGGCGCCGCGCCGACCGTCGCTGCTCCACGGGTCGGACAGGCTGTCCGCGCCGTAGACGGGGTGGCCGCCCTCTTCGGGGACGAAGTCGGTGGTCCGCACGCCGGACACGAAGCCCGCCCAACCGGACCGCGGCGCGAGGTGAGGTGAAAAAGTTCCCGGCTCAAGGCAACCCTTTGGGGAGTCTGTGACCACAGGGAAGCGGATCCGGCCAGTTCCGGTGGCTGGGATCCGCCTCTCCTCTGGTGAACAGCGTGCAAGGAGACCACCTCCCCATGAACAACCCCACGAACGGCGGGCGCCGGGGGCGTCATCGCCGTCGCTGGACCGCCACCGGTCTGCTGCTCGGCGTGCCCGCCATCGTCGTGCCGTATCTCCTGTACGCGCAGGAGGACTCGCAGGCCGCGACGGTCGACGGCAATGCCTACTACCAGCTGGTTTCCGTGCGCAGCGGCAAGGTGCTGGACGTCAACGGGTTCTCCACCGCCGACGGCACCCGCATCCAGCAGTGGACCGACCAGCACACCGCCAACCAGCAGTGGAAGCTGAAGCCCACCGGGGACGGCTGCTACGAGCTGGTGAACCGCAACAGCGGGAAAGTGCTGGGCATAGCGGGCGGTTCGACCGCCCGGGCCGCCGCCGCGGAGCAGCAGACCGACAGCTCCTCCGCCTCCCAGGAGTGGCGGATCGGCGATGTGAGCGGTTCCGGCGCCGTCACCTTCACCTCCCGCAGGAGCGGCCAGGTCCTGGACGTCTCCGGGGGCTCCACGGCCGACGGCGCGGCAGTCATCCAGTATCCGAGCAGGGGCAGCACCAACCAGCAGTGGAAGCTGGTGAAGATGGCCGAGACCCTGGCGGACGGGACCGGCGTGGCGCAGACCACGGCCGCGGCCGGACCGTATGTGTGGAAGAACGCCCAGGTGGTGGGTGGCGGTTACGTCACCGGGCTGGTGTTCAACCCGCGGGAGAAGGGTCTGCTGTACGCGCGTACCGACATGGGCGGCGCCTACCGCTGGGACCCCGCGGCCAAGCAGTGGATCCCGCTGACCGACTGGGTCGGCGAGAAGGACTGGAACCTGCTGGGCATCGACGCACTGGCCACCGACCCCGTCGACCCGAACCGGCTCTACCTCGCGGCGGGCACCTACACCAACAGCTGGGCGAGCAACGGCGCGATCCTGCGCTCCACCGACCGGGGCCGCACCTTCCAGCGCACCGACCTGCCCTTCAAGCTGGGCGGCAACGAGGACGGCCGCGGGGCGGGCGAACGGCTCGTGATCGACCCTGCGGACCACGGCACCCTGCTGCTCGGCACCCGCAAGAACGGCCTGTGGCGCAGCACCGACTACGGCGTGACATGGAGCCAGGTCTCCTCGTTCCCCGTCAAGGACGGGGCGAGCAGCGGCGCGGGCATCTCCTTCGTGACGTACGGCCCGGCCGGCAGCAGGACGGTCTACGTCGGCGTCGCCGACAGGTCCACCTCCCTGTACCGTTCCACCGACGGCGGCGGCACCTGGCAGGCCGTCCCCGGGCAGCCCACCGGCCGGCTGCCGCAGCACGGTGTGCTCTCCGGTGACGGCTCGCTGTACCTGACGTACACCGACGCCCTCGGACCCAACGGCGTGACGGCGGGTTCGGTGTGGAAGTACACGCCGGCCCGGGGGGCCTGGAAGGACGTCTCCCCGTCCAAGGGCAGCTACGGCTTCTCCGGTCTGGCCGTCGACCCGCAGAAGCCGTCCACGGTGATGGTCACCACCCTCGACCGCTGGTGGCCCGAGGACGAGCTCTACCGGACCACCGACGGCGGCGCGACCTGGAAGGCACTGGCCTCGAAGTCGGTGCGGGACGCCTCCGCCGCTCCCTACGTCGGTACCGGCATCGGGCACTGGATGACCGCCCTGGCCATCGATCCCTTCAGCTCCGGGCACGTGCTGTACGGCACCGGCAACGGCATCTGGCAAAGCACGGACGCCACCGCCAGCGACAGCGGCGGCACCAGCCACTGGACCGTGGGCGCCCCAGGGCTGGAGGAAACCTCGCTGATGGACGCGATCGCCCCGCCCGGCGGCGCCACCGTGATCACCGCCATGGGCGACCAAGGCGGCTTCCGCCACGGCTCCCTGACCGAGGTGCCCGCCGGGCGGCTGAACAACCCCATGATGTCCAACAGCACCGACATCGATTTCGCTCAGTCCAACCCCACGGTGATGGTCCGCGTCGGCCGTGGCGGCGCTCAGGACGGCGCGTACTCCACCGACGGCGGCATCAGCTGGAACGGCTTCAAGGCAGAGCCGGTGAGCAGCGCCGACAGCGGCCATGTCGCGCTCGCGGCGGACGGCTCCACCATCGTCTGGACCGAGGCCGGCCAGGTCCCGTACCGCTCGACCGACAAGGGGGCGAGCTGGTCGAAGGTCAGCGGCCTGGGCACCGACGCCGTGGTCGTCGCCGACCGCTCCTCGACCCAGACCTTCTACTCACTGAGCGGCGGCACGCTCTACGCCGGCACCGACGGCGGCGCGACCTTCACCGCCCGCGCCACCGGCCTGCCCGCCGGCCGGCTCACAGCCGTCCCGGGCGTCGCCGCGGACCTGTGGATCGCCGGCGGCGCCAAGGGGCTGCTGCACTCCACCGACGGCGGCCGCACCTTCACCACCCTCAGCACGGTGCAGTCCGCCTCCGCCCTCGGCTTCGGCAAGGCCGCACCGGGCGCCTCCTACCAGGCCCTGTACCTGATCGGTACCGTCAAGGACGTCACCGGGGTCTTCCGCTCCACCGACAAGGGCGCCACCTGGCTCCGGGTCAACGACGACGCCCACCAGTGGGGCAGCATCGGCAGCATCGGTGTCATCACCGGCGACCCCGATACCTTCGGCCGCGTCTACGTCGGCACCAACGGACGCGGCCTCCTGTACGGCGACCCGTCCTGACCCCGACGCCCCAGGCGGGCCGCAGGCACAACGGCCTGCGGCCCGGCCACGGCTGAGGGACCCCGCGCAGGTGTGGACCGCGTCACCTCACCGGCAGGACGTTCGACACGGGCTGCTCGATGTGCACCCGGGCGGAGCGGGCCAGCCCCCTTCACTGCCGGTGAGGCCAGACCCGAGGCCGTCCCCCGCGCCGCAGCAAGCCGCTCATGAACGCAGTGAACGCCTTCGTGCGCGCCCAGCGGGCAGGAGACATCGTCCTCACCCGGCCCCTCTTGACGCGCACGACGCGAACGCACCACTGCCGCACCGGATCGAGCGGGGACACCAGCGCGCTGGCCCGCCTGCTGCGCGGCGACGCCGAGCAGTACGGACGGGACCAAGCGGCGGCCGCCGGGCTCCTCACCACCTGCCCGATCACCGTCGGCAAAATGAGCCAAGGGGTCGATCGCCGGTGACCTGCTCCGCCGGAACATCGCCCATGTGGCCTTCGTCTCCCTTCCGCGGCCCGCGCGCCCGTCGACATCCCCTCGGGCGATGACGGCAGTGGCCGCCTGCGGACCGTCGCAGCAGGTCACAGCACTGCAACGGAAAAAGCTCGACGACAGTACTGCACCCACGGAATCAAATATCTGTAGTCACGACGTAAGAATCGACGCGGCGCACGCCAAATATTCCTGCAACCACACGCGATGCCAGAATTATGTACCGCGCAAGGCCGACGTCGACGTGCTACTGTCGTCATCAGTTGCAGGTGTGGTTGCCAGAAGGTTTTTCCGACGGCCGATCATCACGGCGACACGGAATGCGCACAGGGCGTATTCCTGGCACCGTCTCCGAAGGAGAAACAAAATGGCTTCTGGTACCGTGAAGTGGTTCAACGCGGAAAAGGGCTTCGGCTTCATCGAGCAGGACGGCGGCGGCCCCGACGTCTTCGCCCACTACTCGAACATCGCCACCCAGGGCTTCCGCGAGCTGCTGGAAGGTCAGAAGGTGTCGTTCGACATCGCGCAGGGCCAGAAGGGCCCGACGGCCGAGAACATCGTTCCCGCCTGACGCACCGGCACCGCCGCATACTTCGCAGCTGGGGCCCGCACCTTGGGGTGCGGGCCCCAGCTCGCTTCATTTCCAGGGTGATTCGTCCCTGTCGTTTTCGGCCCGTTCTCGCGATTCTCTGCGCCGCTCATCCTGCTGCGGAAATTCCTTGATACGTGCCCGCATCAAGGAAGGTTCCACATGAACCGCACCCGTTCCACTCGCGCACGCACCAATCGCACATACGACCGCTTCGGAGGAAGCGCCGCCGCGGGCCGCTCCGGCGTTCCGCGCCGCTCCGCCGGTTACGGAAACCGACAGCCCGCGGGGGGCGAGTTCGCGCCGCCGAAGACGGTCACGCCCGCGTTGCCCGCTGTCGAGGCGTTCGCCGATCTCGCCATGCCGGCGCCGTTGCTGACCACGCTCGGCCACGAAGGCGTGACCGTACCGTTCCCGATCCAGGCGGCCACCCTGCCGAACTCCCTGGCCGGCCGCGACGTGCTCGGCCGCGGTCGCACCGGGTCGGGCAAGACCCTCGCCTTCGGCCTGGCGGTCCTCGCCCGCACGGCGGGCCGACGCGCCGAGTCGCGCCGGCCACTGGCGCTGGTCCTCGTCCCCACCCGTGAGCTGGCCCAGCAGGTCACCGACGCGCTCGCTCCCTACGCCCGCTCCGTGAGGCTGCGGCTCGCCACCGTCGTCGGCGGAATGTCCATCGGCAGGCAGGCCGGTGCGCTGCGCGCCGGCGCGGAGGTGGTCGTAGCGACGCCCGGTCGACTCAAGGACCTCATCGACCGGGGCGACTGCCGGCTCGACGACGTCGGCGTCACGGTGCTCGACGAGGCCGACCAGATGACCGACATGGGCTTCATGCCCCAGGTCACCGCCCTGCTCGACCAGGTGCGTCCCGGGGGTCAGCGGATGCTGTTCTCGGCCACGCTGGACCGCAACGTCGACCTGCTGGTCCGCCGCTACCTGACCGACCCGGTGGTCCACTCCGTCGACCCGTCGGCCGGTGCCGTCAGCACGATGGAGCACCACGTACTCCACGTGCACGACGCGGACAAGCACCGCACGACCACCGAGATCGCGGCCCGGGACGGCCGGGTCATCATGTTCCTGGACACCAAGCACGCCGTGGACCGGCTGACCAAGCACCTGCTGAACAGCGGTGTCCGCGCCGCTGCCCTGCACGGTGGCCGGTCCCAGCCGCAGCGCACCCGGACCCTGGCGCAGTTCAAGGACGGTCATGTCACCGTCCTGGTGGCCACCAACGTCGCGGCCCGCGGCATCCACGTCGACAGCCTCGACCTGGTCGTCAACGTGGATCCGCCCAGCGACCACAAGGACTACCTGCACCGTGGCGGCCGTACGGCCCGCGCCGGGGAGTCCGGCAGCGTCGTCACCCTCGTGACCCCCGGCCAGCGCCGCGGCATGACCCGGCTGATGGCGTCGGCCGGCATCACCCCGCGCGTCACCCCGGTGCGCTCGGGCGAGGCGGAACTGAGCCGCATCACGGGTGCCCAGGCGCCCTCCGGCGTCCCGGTGGTCATCACCGCGCCCGTCGTGGAACGGCCTCGCCGCGCGTCTTCGCCGTCCCGGGGCCGCCGGGGTCGCACCGGCCAGGACCGGCCCGTCGGCGCGGGGGTGCGCCGCAGGGCACAGCGGCAGCCCGGCAACGACTCGGCTGCTTAGGCCGGCGGTCGGCGCAGTCCAGGGTGCCCCGTCGCCTCCTGGGGCCGCAGAGAGCATCGAGCGTGACCAGTCCCTACCGAAGGAGACACCCTTGACGCCAGCGCGGACGCAGTACCGCAGGCCGGCCCCCGCCCCCGTAACCGTGGTCGACGACCGCGAAGGGCACGGGCCTCGGGTATGTGACGACATGACCGTCGAGGTGGCTCTGGCCGTCATGGCGGGTGCCCGGGTCGAGTACCTGACCGTGTGCGACGGGGACGACGAGAGCACGGGCTTGATCACCCTGGCCCGGCTCTCCGTTCTGCGCGGCAGTTCCACGTACACGGACCGGATCCGTCTGCGAGACGTCCTCGACGGATCGCTGTCCTCGCCTGGTGCTCGCCCCTGCGGCGTCGGTGAGTACGGCCGGATTCCGGGCGTCCTCGCCCTCTCGCGCTGATCTGCCTCTCCCGGGCAGCCCTTCTGCTTCTCCCGCGACTTCTCCCCTGTGAGGCATCATGCGCTGTGTCATCGCCCAGTACCCGTTCGACCTGACCAGGAGCGGGGTGCTGGCCTCGATGAAGGGCGTCAGGCCCGAGCTCGTCACGGGTGAGTCCGTGACCATCGGCCGCCGCCGCTACCCCGTCAAGCAGGTGGGCCAGGTCCTCACACGGCAGGACCCCCGTGACTTCACCGCGGGGGAAATCACGCGGGCCATGACGCGTCTCGGCTTCACGTGCCACGGCCGCCCCGAGACCGCGGCCGTGAGCGTGGGCGGTCCCACTCCGCTCAGCACCGCATCCGCGCTGCTCGGCGGCACCGGTCCCGTGGAGGTATGAGGCCGGGCGGGAAACCGCCCCCAGGATCCCGGTGGGGGCCCTGCCGACGCGCGTCGGCAGGGGGCCCACCGCCGTGTGGCCGTCCTCTCGGAAACTGCTGGGGTAGTGTGCGGGGTGGGGATACGGTATTTCCCCTGTCTACGTCGCTGG
>NZ_JBVKBA010000074.1:0-8911 GCF_055639175.1 Streptomyces sp. NPDC107546
AACGTCGCCCGAACACGATTGACTTCATGTGCGTCCACACAGTCCTCATGCCCCTGAACACGGCACGCAGACAGACGTAACGGAGTCCTACTAGGTGTCACGCAGTTATCGAAGTCGCAGGTCTCGGCCATGGCCCGGCACCTGGACAAGCAGGCCACCGCATTTCGCAACCGGCTGCGGGAGCCGGACCGTATGCGTTCATCTGGGTGGACGCGCTGACCCGGCCGTGCAGGGTGCGTTACATGCGGCGCCGCTCTGTCGGCGGCAGTAACGGTCGAAGTCACCCAGCCTGGGGCTACCGTCCGCGGACGGCGGCGCCCCGGGAGACGAAACTCCGCGCGCGCTGAGGGAGACTGGCGGCCTCCAGCGCACTGTATCTCCCGCTCGCCACGAGCTGGAACTTGACACCCTCCCGACCCTCGGGGTGCTCGTAGCCGTCGGGGAGGAACCGCCGGTAGTGCTCGCTGGCGCGTTGGAAGAACTGCGGGCGCTCGGAGCGGGAGAGACATCCCTCGAGATTGAGAAGGAAGAGGTAGTGACGGATCATACGAGTGAAGAGGAAGGGAGCCACAACCTCCAGGGCGCCGCGCTCCTCGAGCAAGTCGAAGCTGTCTTCGTACCGGCCGAAGACGTCGAAGTGGGTGCCGCCCGGTGAGCCTGCGGGGTGTTGAGTGTGCCGACGGCGGATCTGGACGCAGTTCCACTTCAGGACAGCGACCCGGTCGGCGGCGAGCATGGCACGGTGGACGACTGCGACCTCCTCGTGGAGACCGTCAGGGAACGCGAGTTCCTGCCGGATCCACAAGTCGCGGCGGACCAAACGGTCCCAGGAGTAGGCGGGAGCACCGAACAACTCGGGCTGGTCCATCGCGGCGAAGGGCTCACGTCCCTGCCGGGCAAGCAGGCCGGCGGCGGCACCGGGCCATGAGCAGCCGCGATGGAGGCGAGTGTGCCCGAAGAGAAGAACATCCGGCTCGTCTGCCGATTGCAGCCGATCGACCATCGCCTGAAGCGTTTCACCCCCGATGACGTGATCGCTGTCCAGGAACAGCAGGTAGTCACCGGCGGCGCGCTCCGCCCCCGCGTTGCGTATCCGGCCGATGCCGGCGACGCCCGTCAGCCGCACGACCGAGACCCGCCCATCCCGCCGAGCATAGTCATCCACCAAGCCCGCAGGGCATTCAGCAGACTGGTCCAGGACCGCGACAACCTCCACGTCCCGGAAGGACTGGTTCAGTATCGAATTCAGGCAGACCCCCAGCTGTCCCTGAAGGTCGTACGCGGCGACTATGATGCTGATCATCAGCGTGAACTCCGCTCTAAACGCTGCGAGATGAACAGGGGGCGGGCCCGCCACGGGGTGGTAAACGAGCCGCGCCCCTGTCTTGATGCCGCCCGCGTACCTCCCCCCGGAGATCAGGCGGCGTGATCCCGACCGGGGTCACTGTGTTCAGCGCGTCCCAGGTCCTGCGTGTCACAGGGGGCGGCCCATCGTCACAAGATCACCAAGTTTGTGCTCGATCTCCTGCTGCTGACGAACGCGACTTCCGGCAGAGCCGGGAGCAGCCCCCGCAGTCCGCCTGAAACAAAATCACCGACTCTACGAAAATCGGGGCAGCTCACATCCTGAAGCCCCGGCAGGCTTGCCCACGCTCCGGGATCCGGTCACTTCGCTGGCGTGGAGGGCAGTGAAGTCGGCGTGCGCGGCCTCGACGGCTTCGGGGTACGCCTCCCTCTTCCCGTGCCCGGCGAGCGCCCGGTAGGTGCTGGCGACGGAGGGGTCCTGTCCTTTGCGCTTGCCGGTGGGGATGACGAGGTCGCGCTGGCTCTGTTCGACGGACTCGCCGCCCGCGCGGCGCTGCAGCACGGTGTGGAGCATGTCGTCGGTGATGACAGGGAGCCGGCCGCTGCCCTTGGCCTTGCGGGCGGCGGTGTCGAGCCCTTCGATGGTGGCCACGCGGATGTTCTCCCTCAGCGTCCAGGCCCTCGTTGACCAAATCTCGGCGGACCACGGGGAGGGGTTCTTGCCCCCGGTGGCGGTCAGGGACGGAGGAGGGTTTTGATAGCGCGGCGTTCGTCCATGGCCTTGTAGCCTTCGGCGGCCTGGTCGAGGGGCAGGGTGAGGTCAAAGACGCGGCCGGGGTGCCACGATCGAGGCCTCGCCAGGGCCGGGCGTCTCGCCCGCAACGGCCTGACGTCGAGCCGTATCTGTCCCGGCTTCAGTTCCGAAGAGCATCGGCGTTCGTCTTCTTCCCCGCCCGCCTGGCCACGGCCGGTGCGGACTTCGCGGTGGCCGCCGAGTACGGCGCCGCATACCCGCCCGTCGACCGTCTCCCGGCCGGTGACGCCGTCGTCATCGTCATCGTCGTCCTGGCCGTCACCGTGCTGGCCGCGACCGGACCTGAGGTGCCCGCCGCGCTGGGCGTGCTGGCGGCCGCGGCCGCCGGCCGGCTCGCGCGTGCCCGGCCGGGGCTGGGCTCGGACGTGCGCCGCGCGTTCGGCAGGGCGCTCTGATGGCTGGCCGACCGCTCAGCCCGCTTCCAGACAGTACGCCCCCTCAGCTGCGGGCTCTCGTGCAGCGGCTGCGCAACGCCAAGGAGACCTCGTGGCCCGCAACGCCGCCGTTGACCACCGCCGCCGCGACCGCTCCGTACCGGTGGGGGGTCACCGCCGCCGACTTCGCGGGCACCGCGCTCGCGCCCGTCCGCGACCATGCCGGCGCCGTCGAAGACCGCTCCGTCCTGGTCGGCGCCCCGCGCGCGCTCGCCCCCGCGCACCGCGAAGCGGTGGTCCGCGTCCACGTCATGGGCCAGGCGAGCGAGGACGTCGCCACACAGCTGGGCGTTCCGCGCGGGACGGTCAAGTCCCGTACCCAGCACGGCGTCCGTGCGCTGCGGGCGGAGTTGGCGCGCCTCGGCATCCGCGGCGCGGCGGCCTGGGCGCCCGCTCCCACGGCAGAATGCCGCGCTGACACCTTACGGGGGCCGCACCCCGTGGCGCCGTTGAGACATGTCACAGGTGTGACACCAGAGGCCAGTGACATGCTCACCGCCACAGCAGATTCTGTCGGACAGCGCGTGACTCCCAGCTGTACGAGAGGTGCTTGGCTGATGGCATGGATCCGCCTGACGGCGGCGATATCGACAGGATTGCTGCTGGCCGCCGGAGGCGTACCGGCCGCCTCCGCCCAGACGCCCCAGGACACCGCGGCGCGACCCGCCAACGGCCAGGGCGCGCCGCCCGTGACCGTACCCCTGGTGACCGGCGACCGCGTGACGGTGACGCCGGGGGCCGACGGCCGCCGCGCCGCCTCGGTCGAGCCGGGACCCGGCCGTGAGGACATCGTCTTCCGCACGTACCAGGAGGACGGCGGCGACCTGACGGTGCTGCCGTCGGACGCTACGGACCTGGTCTCCGCCGGGACGCTGGACCGGCGTCTGTTCGACGTCTCCACCCTGATCGCCCAGGGCTACAACGAGGGCGGCACCTCCGCGCTGCCACTGATTGTCTCCGCCTCCCCGCGCGGCGGCGTGGCCCGGACGACCGCGAAGAGCGAAAAGGCCGCGGCCGCCGTCGCGGACCGGGTCGCCGCGTTCAACGAGGCATCGGCCCCGGCGCGGACCCTCGCCAGTATCGGCGCGCGGTCGCTGCGCGTCGCGGACGACGACCTCGGCGCCTTCTGGAAGGCCTTGAACCCGGGCGACACCGAGGGCACCGCCCGCGCCGCCGCGACCCCGCGGGTGTGGCTGGACGGCCGGGTCGCGCCGGTGCTGGACCGCAGCACGGCGCAGATCAACGCGCCTGCGGCGTGGAAGGCCGGGTACGAGGGCCAGGGCGTGAAGGTGGCCGTGCTGGACACCGGCGTGGACGCCGCCCACCCTGATCTGGCGGGCCGGATCGCGGAGTCGAAGGACTTCTCGGGCAGCGGGAACACCGTGGACCACTTCGGGCACGGCACGCACGTGGCGTCGATCGTCGGCGGTACGGGCGCGGCGTCCTCCGGTTCCCGCAAGGGTGTGGCGCCGAAGGCGGAGCTGCTGATCGGCAAGGTGCTCGGCGACGACGGCTACGGCTCGGAGTCGCAGGTCATCGACGGCATGGAGTGGGCGGCCTCCGAGCACGCCAAGGTCGTCAACATGAGCCTCGGCTCCGACGAGCCGACCGACGGCACCGACCCGATGAGCCAGGCCCTCAACACGCTGTCCGCCTCTGGCGACACCCTCTTCGTCGTCGCGGCGGGCAACGCGGGCGAGAACGGGGACTCCACGATCGGTTCGCCCGGTGCGGCCGACGCCGCTCTGACGGTGGGCGCCGTGGACCGCGACGACTCCCTGGCCTCCTTCTCCAGCCGCGGTCCGCGCCTCGGCGACAAGGCCGTCAAGCCCGACGTGACCGCCCCCGGCGTCGGCATCGTCGCCGCGCGCGCGTCCGGCACCACCATGGGCGACCCGGTCGACGCGAACTACACGGCGGCGTCCGGCACCTCGATGGCGACCCCGCACGTGGCGGGTGCCGTCGCGCTGATCGCGCAGCAGCACCCCGGCTGGACCGGTCAGCAGTTGAAGGACGCGCTGATCAGCACCGCGCACACCGTGCCGGGCACGAAGGCGACCGAGCAGGGCGGCGGCCGGATCGACATCGCCGCGGCCATGGGCGCGGTCACGGCCACCGGCAGCGTGCTGCTGCCCGCCGTCCAGGTGGGCGGCCGCAAGCAGCAGTCGGCGACCCTGCACTACACCAACGCCGGTGACAAGGCAGTGGACCTGAAGCTGAGCGTGGCCCTGGCCAACTCCGACGGCGTGGCCCTGACGGCCGGTGTCGTCGCGCCCGGCGCGAGCACCGTCCACCTCGCCCCCGGTGCCTCCGCCGACGTGCCGCTGAGCACCGACGCGAAGGACGCCAAGCGCGGCGCCTACTACGGCTACGCCACCGCGACCGGCGGGGACGGCACCGTCCTCGCCCACACCACGCTCTCCCTGGTCGTGCACGCGCCGCTGCACCGGCTCACCGTGATCGCCCGCGACCGCGCGGGCAAGGTGCTGCCGGACTGGCTGCCGACGATCTGGGGCCAGGACGGCTTCGTCTCGTACACCAGCGCCGACCCCGCGGTCGCCGTCGTCGAGGAGGGCACCTACCAGGTCGACTTCAGCACTTTGGACAACGCCTCGGACGGCCAGGAACTGGTCGAGGTGATCAACCCGCAGGTGAAGGTCTCCAAGGACACCACGGTGACGCTGGACGCCTCCAAGGTCACCCAGGTGCAGATCCGCACGCCCGAGCCCGCTGAGCAACGGGGGATCCTCAGCTACCAGACGTACCGGCGCATCGAGGGCCACGGCCTGATCCAGGGCGTGATGTTCTTCGACATCGCCAAGCGCATCTACGTCAGCCCGACCGCGCAAGTCACCGACGGCACCTTCGAGTTCGCCTCGCGCTGGCAGATGACGGCCCCGCAGTTGCGAGCGAAGGTGTCCGGCACTTCGGCGCCCTACGCCCCGTACTACCTGCCGACCTCACCGGTCTTCGACGACAAGGGCGTCCGGCTGACCGCGGTGGACGCCGGAGCGGGCACCGCCGCGGACTTCAGGGCCACCCATGTGCGCGGGAAGCTCGCTGTCGTCCGCTACAACTTCGGCAACGACGCCGAGCTGGCGAAGGCCGCCGCGGACGCCGGGGCCAAGGCGCTGATGCTCGTCATGCCCGAGGGCTTCTTCCCCTGGACGCGCTGGCAGCCGGACGGCGACCGCCTCGCGCTGCCGATCATGCGCGCCGGCTCGACCGAGGGCACCGACCTGCTCAAGCGCGCCGGTAAGCGCACCACCACGGTGGAGTTCTCCGGCACGGTGAAGAGCCCCTACCTGTACGACGTGATGCAGGTGTCCCAGCAGCGCGTTCCCGAGAAGCTGGTGTACACGGTCAGCGAACGCAACAGCGCGGTGGTGAAGGCCGCCTACACCCGCACCGGCGCCTCGGCCTGGGGGAGCGAGCAGCGCTTCGGCTGGCGCCCCTACCAGGAGTTCGCCTGGAACCAGTACACCCGTGACGTGCCGGTGGGACAGCAGCGCACCGAGTACGTGACGGCCGGTGACACGTTGTGGAGCCACACCGTGCACCACGACACCGTCATGGACCGCGACCTCGAGCTGGGCGTCGGCATGCAGGACGCCGCCCGCACCTACCGGCCCGGACAGCACGCCGCGGAGAAGTGGTTCGCGGGGCCGGTACGCCCGGCGATCCCGCACGGTGTGACGGGCTGGCCCGGCTCGGTGCGCAACGGCGACACCTTGTCCCTGCACATCCCGGAATTCACCGACTCCCAGTCCGGCCACTGGTCGTTCGCGGAGACCAGCTCGCTGGGTGGCGGTGTAGGCACCGGTGCCGCGGTGTCCGCGGTGGGCGACCCGAGCGACGTGGCCCACGCCGAGGTGTACCGCAACGGCCGGCTCGTGGCGCAGTCCGACACCGGGGCCTGGGGCGGATTCGAGGTGCCCGCGGGCAAGGCCAGCTACCGGCTGGACCTCACCACCGCCCGTACCTCCGCCGACTGGCAGTTCGGCACCGCCACCAGGACGTCCTGGACGTTCACCTCGGACACCGCGGCAACGGCCACGCTGCTGCCGCTGCTCCAGGTCGACTACAGCGCGCCGGTGGACCTTTGCAACGCGGTGGGTCCGCGCCGGTCGCACACGCTGGGGCTGAACGTACGGATGCCGGACGGCCTGGCCGCCCCGCGCGGGGTTACGCTCAAGGTCGAGGCGTCGTACGACGACGGCCGTACCTGGCACACCGCGCACACCGCCCGCACCGCGCGGCACGACGGCACGCGGTTCACCGCCGCGGTCGAACGGCCGTCGGGGGTGCGCGGGGACGCGTACGTCAGCCTGCGGGTAACCGCGGTGGACGCCGCGGGCAACACCGTGCGGCAGACGGTCGACCGCGCCTACCTGCACCGCGGCCCCTCCTCGGGGCAGTGACGGCGGCCCCGCGGAACGGCTGAACGACGGCGGGTGCCCGGGAGGAAATCCTGGCACCCGCCGTTTGCTTGCCCGGTGGTGGCCCGCGGTGCAAACTTCAACGGGCCGTTCCGCTTCTCGGGGCCGGCCGCGACGAGGGAGGGGCACGGCATGCTGGAGGCGGCAGGTCTCACGGCGATCGAGGAGACGGTCTACCGGCTCCTGGTCGGGACCGCGACCGCGTCGGCCCAGGAGGTCGCCGACCGGACCGGGCTCCCGCGCGACTCCGCCGAGGCCGTCCTCGCGGCCCTGCGCGGCAAGGGCCTCGCCAGCACCACCGACCGCGATCCGCTGCACTACGCGGCCGTACCGCCCGACGTGGCGCTGCTGCCGCGGTTGCAGCGCAACGCCGACGCGCTCGACAAGGCCCGTACCGCCGTCACCGACCTCCTCGACAGCTACCGCAGTACGCGCCGCAGGCACGACCCCGGCCAGCTCATCGAGGTCATCACCGGAGCGGAGGCGCTGCGCCAGCACCTGCGGCAGATGCAGGACAACGCGCGCCACGACATGCTCTGGTTCTGCAAGGCGCAGTACGTGGCGATGCCCTCGGGCAGCAACCGCGCCGAGTACGACGCCCTCGCCCGCGGGGTGCGCTACCGCGTCCTGTACGAGCAGGCCTTCTTCGACGACGAGGGCGCCGTCGACAACGTCGTGGAAGGTGTGCGCGCCGGTGAGGTGGCCCGGTCGGTCCCGCACCTGCCGCTGCGCATGGCCGTGGCCGACCGCGCCATCGCCATCTGCCCGCTGGTCCCCGGTGGGCCCCAGGGCAGTCCCCATGTGGCGACGGCCGCGCTGGTGCGAGGCAGCAGCCTGCTGGAGGCGCTCATCTCGCTCTTCGAGCGCTACTGGGAGACCGCGGTCCCGCTGAACGTCAGCGCGTCCGGCGGGGTGGAGGGCAGCGACGGGGTCGTCAACGCCGACCCGCTGACCGAGACCGACCGCCGGCTGCTCTCGCTGCTCGTGGCGGGTGTCGCCGACAAGGCCATCGCGAGTCAGATGGGGCTGAGCAGGCGCACCGTGCAGCGCCACATCCAGCACATGATGACCCTCGCCGGCGCCGACACGCGGATGCAGCTCGCCTGGCAGGCCGCTCGCCGCGGCTGGCTCTGAGTCCCGCCGCTCCCAGACGAACTGACTGCTCGTCAGTCCTGGCGTGGTTACCGTCCGGTGCGGGGCCGGCCGGGCGCGGGCGAGCCCGTACGGACCGGTCGCGGCGGCGGCCGGGCGGCGGGCCCGGGCCCCCTGGCATTGGCCAGAGCTTTCCGCCCTCGCCGCGGACTCGGTCGGTCGGTGGGGCGCTTCGTATGGGACACCGCGGGACGACTGGCCTTCGAGCAGCTGCAGAACCGGCTTCAGCGGCGCGGACTGGACGTGCAGACCGAAGCGCGATCCGAGGACGGACGGGTGATCACCGACGTGCTGGTGACCGGCGCCGGCGCACGCGTGGGATGGGAGGCCCAGTACTCCCCCATCGCCGCCAGCACCGTGCGCCGGCGGTCCGCCAAGGGGCGTGTCGATCACCCGATTCTGCCGGGCGGATCGCACCGCCATCGCCGACTTTTCCCCGGAGTGACGCTCGCTGACGGCACTCAGGTGCGCGGGCGGTGGATCCGCGTACGTGAGCTAGACCGCAAAGGTGCATGGGCGCAGCAGTCGGCACTCGACTCCTGAGAGTCCGCCCACCTCAGACGCACTTGTCGACCAGGCGGTCGTACACCGCAACATCGGCGGCATGACCAGCACCTTTCATCAGGAGCATCTCGATGCTGACCTGACAAGTACCCCAGTGCTGTCGCAACTGGTTCTGGTCCAACTTCTGTGGTGTGCCTACTCCCTGTGACTGTTGATCTTGCTGGTAGATCTCGCGAGATCGTCTGGAAACTGCTGGTGGCGAC
>NZ_JBVKBA010000075.1:0-7984 GCF_055639175.1 Streptomyces sp. NPDC107546
TGATCCCAAACAGGTCTGTCAACGAGTCACGAAGGGCCATCCAGTCCCGACAGGTTACAGAGCGTGAGAGCTCCACAGAAGTTGGACCAGAACCGCAACTCGTGAACACCACCCGACCGTGGATCTGAGTGCCTCCCAAACCCATGAACAACTGACGGCACCACTCGTGAATAAAGCCACTGGCCCGAGCCCACTGGAGCGGGGCGACCTTCCGGACCGCGCTGCGCCATGTCCCGGACTCGGTGCGGTTCGGGCGCCTGGTCGCCGTCCTCAGTCCGGCGACGGCCCTCCTGGAGTCGACCAACGCCTCCGAAGCGCTGTCGGCGCTCCTCGCGCTGCGCCAACTGGTGGACACGGTCGCCGACGAGTAGGAGGTCACTGGGGGGCGCCGACGGAGAAAGACGACTTCACGAACGCCGGAGTCCGTAGCCCAGGTTGTAGACCGGGACGCTAGGTACAGCCGTCGGGCGTGCTCGGACCACTACTCGCGCGGGTCGCGGCGCAGCGTGGCCAGTGCCGTCCGGGGTGCGCATTCCAGGGCCGTGGTCACGTGACGTCCTCCGGTTCCAGCTGCTCCCGGCAGTCCGGGCAGAGGTTGGCGACCGAGCCCTCGATGTCCGCCTCAATGAACCACAGCCGCGTGCAGCCAGCGCAGAGCGCGAGTTCGTGAGAGGAGTGGCGGGTACCGCAGGAGGAGCAGTACAGCGTGTCGGAGACCTCTGGACTGTCGGCGAACACGACGCCTGCCACGAGAGCGAATACGTGGCACTGGGGACAGGACCGTCCCGCAACATCGGGGCCGCGGAGGTAGGCGAACAGGAGCTGTTCGCCGTCGTGCCATGACTGGCCGCAGAGGTGGCAGTGTCCGCCGCCTGGGGCGACGACCAGGGTCATCTGCTCGCAGGCGGGGCACTGGATGGTCTGGCTCTCCAGTCCCTGCAACTCGCCGCGGAGCCGGTTGAGGCGTCGCCTGACGTAGGAACTGATGTGCTTCACGCCCTGGGCCACGGGGGCCATCTCCCGGATGGCCGTCTCGCGCTCTGGGCCCTCGAGTAGCGGCAGGAACTCCGTCTCCAGGAAGCGCATGAGGAAGTCGAGTACCCGACCGGCGCGGGCCTCCACCGCGGGGGCGTTGTGCGTGAGCCCGTAGTGCTGTAGCGCGTTGCGGTCCTTCGCCAGTTCCTTCAGCGTCTCGATTTCCTTCTTGTCGAAGGTGATGCCGACGATGTCGCGCAGGCGCTCCACCGCGGCGACGGTGCCGCAGCTCTCGAAGTCCGCGCTGTCGTAGGCGTTCCTGGTCGCCCTGCCAGGGTCCTTGAAGACCAGGCTCCAGTGCTCGCGCTGCAGGCGGGCCTTGAGCAGGACTTCGACCGCGGCCTGCAGGTGCAGAACGGCGTACTTCAGGTCGCGTGGCCCGACCGCTGATTCGTTCTCGTCGAGGTGCTCGACGACGCTGGCGAGGTAGTCAATGCCGTTGCGGATGGGCGGGAAGTCAAGCTGCGGAGGCTCGGAGGGGCGCCCCGGCGGCACCAAACGCCCCCGCCTCGACCTGGCCCTGCGGATACGCCGCCTGCACCGCGGCCTGATCAGCCTCGATCCGGCCGGCTACGGCATCCGCCCCACCGACAGCGCCCGCACCCGCGCCGCGGCCGCCCGCCGCACCACGGCGACCGCCGCCTGATCCGGGTAACCCAGGGAGCCGTGGCTGCCCGGGTTCCACCGCGACCACCTCCTGATCAGCCTCCCCTACCTCCAGGGCCCCGGTCTGAAGAAATGCCCGCTGGCCGACGGACACGCCGCATTCTCTGGGTGCTGCCCTTGAACGGCTCTTCGACGAGTACGCGATCGTCCCGACCGACCCGAGGCGGCCGTCCGTCATCTGAACCTCGCAGGCACGGTCCCGGCACCGGCGACAGGCGGGATGCCGCTGCGCGGGCGACGGCATGGAGGGGCCGTCACCGCGCACTGCGCTCCGCCGTTCACCCACAGAGCGGCGCCGCGGCGTCGCCCGCCGGCTCCTCCGAGAGGCGGAGCAAGAAGAGGACGGGATGGGGATGACCTCGTACGGGGTAGGCGAGCGGGACGACGCGGGGCGGTCCGGCGCGCTGCTTGAGGGAGGGTCAACGTATGCAATTCGACGACGATGCTGCTCTGGACACATCCGAGGTCGAGGACGGTCGGGGAGGTGCGCTGAGCGGGATCCCGGGCGGCGGGAAGACCATCGGCGGGGGACTGGTCGGGCTCGTGGTGCTGGTCGCGGCCGTGCTCTTGGGTGTCGACCCCGGCATGTTCGGCTCGGGCAGCAGCGACACGTCCTCGCCCGGCAAGTCAGCCGCGGACCTCGCGGCGGACTGCCGGACCGGTGCCGACGCCAACCGCAAGGAGGAGTGCCGGATCGTCGCCGTGGTCGACAGCGTGCAGGCATTCTGGAAGCAGACGGAGACAGCCGCCGGCAAGCCGTACCAGCAGGCCCCGACGTTCCTGTTCACCGGCAGTGTGAACACCGGTTGCGGGAACGCGACTTCCGACGTCGGCCCCTTCTACTGCTCAGCCGATGACAAGGTCTATCTCGACCTCGGCTTCTTCAACGACCTGAGCAGCAAGTTCGGCGCCAAGGGCGGCCCGTTCGCCGAGGCCTACGTCATCGCGCACGAATACGGCCACCACTTCCAGGACCTCAGCGGAACGATCTCCCGCGGCAGCGGAAAGGGCCAGAACAGCGGCTCGGTGAAACTCGAGTTGCAGGCGGACTGCTACGCCGGAGTGTGGGCCCACCACGCCACCACCACCCCCGACCCCAAGAGCGGTAAGCCACTGATCACCGACTTGACGAGGGACGACATCAACCGCGGGCTGGACGCGGCCGCCGCCGTCGGAGACGACCGTATCCAGCAGCGCTACCAGGGCAAGGTCACACCCGACACCTGGACCCACGGCTCCGCCAGCCAGCGCCAGCAATGGTTCTCCACCGGCTACCGCTCCGGCCGCGTCGCCAGCTGCAACACGTTCAGCTGACCACACTGACCGCCGGCACCGGAGGCGGCAGTCGGAGAGCGGCGGCAGCAGCGCATGCCGCCGCTCTGCGGCTGAGCACCACGGCGCGTGCGGCAAGTGCGGGGCGAGCTCGCACCACCGAGCACCAAGACCACGCCGATACGTTGAACGGAGACGCCGAGGTGGTCGGGGTAGGCGGTGACGACGGCATCGAAGAAGTCGACGTGCCCAGGCACAGGGCGGCCCTCTCCCGGCGGACGTGCCCCGATCGACGGCCGGGCAGGGGGCGGTTGGGGCGTCTGGAGCAGGACGAGCGCTCGCGCGGGGATCCAGGCAGAGCACGGCACGCTGTTCGGCGAGCAGGCGGGCGCTGCCGCTGGAGCGGACGTCGCCCTCGGCGGGTGCGGCGGGCAGAGACCGGTTCAGGGCGACGGCGGACTCGGCCAGGTGTGTCGCCTCGGTGCAATCCACGGCCTTGATGACGATGTCCGCACGGGCGATCTCGGCCACAAGGCGGGAGCTCGCCTTGAGCGTCGCGCTGCTGGCCTCGGTGCCGGGCCGGTGGAGGCTGAACACTGCGCCGCTGGTGGCGGGGATGGAGCTGAGCAGCTGGGCGTGGGTGTGCGGGTGGCGCGGTCCAGGCCGCGCGGCAGGACGGCGAGCTTCGCCCGCCCGGTCTGGGCGGCGGGACGGTGGGCGGTGGAGTCGACGCCGTACGCGAGCGTCCCCGTGACCGTCAGCTGTCATCGCGCACCCGATCCAGGACGCCGCCGAGCAGACCGCACCCCCGGGATCCCAGCCTCAGGCGTCCGGCCCGGGCGCGTCGCCGATGGAGACGCGCAGGTCATGCATGCCTTGCAGGATGTCGATGAGGGCCTCTTCCGCCCCGCTCAGAGCGCTTCGGGTTCCCTCTGTATCGCCGCGCTCGGCGTGCAGCTGGGCGCCCAGCGCGTACACCGCTGTCATGACGGCGGCGAAGGCGGCCTCCCGGCCCGGTGACAGTTCTTCCGCCTCGGGTTCGGAGACCTGCACCGCGGTGCGCTGCAGCCGGTTCGTCAGGACGTTAACCGCCAAGCCGTAGTCCGCTCCTACCTGTTCCCCCCAGCCGAGCAGCGTCTCAAGGACGTCCTCGATCTCCCCTTCCTCGGTCAGACGGGTTGCGGCGGTGATCTCGAGCTCAGTTTTCGCCAGCAGCCTGCCCAGCAACTGCAGACGGTCCTCTTCCTGCGGCCCCCTGGGTCGCTTCTCCGGATCTGCCAGCGGCTCAGCCGCCAGAGCGGCCAGCGCCGCGTAGATCTGCTCAGCACTTACGGGGTGCTCGCTACTGATGCTCACGCCTTCAGCTTCACCCAGCCAAGGGGTACCCGCTCGCCCAGCACGTTCGAGTCCCAGGCGATTCCACCACCCAGACCAGCGCGTCGGCGCCGCCGCGTCGGGCGACGGCGGTGCGGCGGCGGTGCGGCGGCGGTGCGGTCGAAGCCATGCAGCACGTGCAGCGACGGTGAACCACGCTCGGTTCCTTCCTCATAAGCATGCGTACCGGCGGGCAGGGCGAACGAAATGGCCCAACGCCGTACCATCGCGTCCCAGCGGTTGGTCACCGTCAACCGGAACGCGGTCCAGTGGATGCCGGGCATCGTCGGTGCACACCCCCGGCATCGGTCAGTGGCCGGCTTCCCGGCCGCGCTGCGGTCCGGGCTCCTGCGGGCGGTGCGCCCGCTGGTCGTCCTGGCGCGCCGGGCGCACTGGGTCGGCGTCGTCCTGTTCGGCGTAGCGGTCTGCGAGGGCGCGGGAGGCGTCGGCCGCCTTGGTGAACGCGTCCTGGGGTGGCGCAGCCGCTCGGCCGTCAGATCGAGGGCTTCCACGTCCGTTCGGGACTCCCTCAAAGCCCTCAGCGCCGTCAGGTCGATCGCCTCCCGGCGCCCGGCCTCCGGCTCCGGGTCATCGTGCTCCGGGTCGGCGGCCGGGGGTGCGAGCAGCTGCTCGGGCATCGCCGCCTGCTGGTGCGCGACGACGTCGTACGCCCGGCCCCGCGCGGCGGTGACGGTGGTGCGCAGCTTCTCGCGGACCACCGCGCCGGCGAGGACGGCCCGCTCGTACCGCAACGGCACGCGAGGTATCTCCCACTCCCCCGGCTCCAGGTCCGAGGGCCGCGGCGCGGCCGGTGGGCCCGAGTCGGCCGGGGGCTGCCGGTCCGGGGCGGTGGTCGGCGGGCACCGGGCGGGTTCGAGGTCGGCCAGCGACCAGCGGGCGGTGTAGAGGCGGTAGGCGGGCATCAGGCCGCGCAGCGTCTTCGGCTCGCTGATGTCCAGGCAGTACGTGGCGAGCGCGGCGTCCACGATGTGTTCGTCCAGGCCCGGCTCGTGGCGGCGGCCGCGCAGGACGAGAGCGAGGTGACGGCGGGCTTCGGCGAGCAGGTGCCGACGGTGGAACCGGCCGCCTGTGATGGAAGCGCCCTCGCTGCCTGCCTCTTTCGGGCAGCGAGGGCTTGCACATGTGTGCGGCCCGCTCAGTCTGCCGTGGCCAGGGGCCGCTGCATTTCCTCCAGCTCCCGGAGCAGGCCGACGGCTCGGCTCTGTGGATGTCTGGCTTTGTTACTGAGGGTGGGAGTCGTTCCGACGTGCCTGTGGGAGTCACCTTCTGACCGAGTTTGCTGTGTCGGCTTGTTTCGACGTCAGCAGGGGTCTCGCTGGGGGAGCGTGGAATCATCCAGACCGGCACCGAGTCCTACCGACTCGCCCACACGCGCGCACAAGCTAAACCGGCCAGCTGACCTGGGCTGGCCAAGCCCAGACCGTTGGTACTTCTAGGCCAGAGAGCCGGTCGACAACAGTCCGGCCGCCTGTAGATAGGCGCCCGTGTCTGCGTGGGTGTCGAAGAACAGATCCGCGGGGCGCAAACCGCCCCGGTCATGCGTCGAGGTGAACCCGGCGGCAGGCCGTACAACTCATCGGCGACAACATCCAGATCCACCCTTCCCTCCCACCCGCCAGAAACCGATATGCCGATTTTGTCAACCGTTAGATCTGGTAAGGGCTGAATTTCGGGGTGGCCACGGGGTCGAAGCCCGTGTGGTCATCAGCTGTCATGCCGCCTCCTGGACTATGGCCAGCGCGGCAGGTGCCAGTGGGATCCGCTTGGATGGCTCCGTGTCAGTCTATGAAGTGATCAAGCAGCTGCCTGCCATCGCGACGGTCCGCGATCGGTCCAGGGCCCTGGCGATGCTGGACGCCGTTTTGAACCCTGAGTGGGAGTGGAGGTATTACTCCTTCGATTCCGGCTGGTCGCCGGGCGAGGAGATGGCCTCCATGAGGGACGGCGCTGGCAACGACTACGCCATCGTGTTCTCCGCCGTCGGGGTCTATGCCCAGGCGTGCGACCACGAGTCGCCGATGTCTCCCTATCACGTCGCGCCTCCGGCACCCTGGCCTGGGCTCTTCGACTCTGTACCGGACGTCTTCCGTCCCTATCTGGACGAGCCCGCCTTCGCCGACCACAACGGGCTGCCCCGAGCGACCGTCTGCTTCTGGCGCGAGAGTGCGGACAGCCAGTGGAGGTGCGGCGAAGTACACGCGCCGGACGAGGACATGGACGACGCCGACGGTGCTGAGTGGCTGTTCGATGTGCTCATCGCGGGCAGTGCCGAGGCCTACCGGGAGTTCGCCGAGGAGGTCTACGAGGTCACGCTTGACCTGGCCGCGGTGCAAGCGGTTTTTGATCTCACGCCGCTGACTCAGGAGATCGTCTCGGCGTTGAACCCGGAAGTGACACTCGGTGATCTGGCCAAGGACATAGCCCAGATCGGCTACCCGACGACCGGATGAGCGCCGCTGCTGTCTGGCGGCCTCCCGGACTCGGCAAGGGGCGGACAGACCGGGAAGCGGCGCTGAGCGCACTGCTGGCTGTCCACCCCAGTGGTGGCGTTCACGTTCGCGTGGACCCGGCGGGCGGTCGAGTCGCAGGACGAGCGCTCAGCGCCTCGTCTCGTACCTGGTCAGGATCACGCCGCAGGGAAGCGTCCGCGTCTCCACCACGTTCAGGTTCACCCAGCTGTCCAGCGCGGTGAAGAACGGCGTGCCGCCGCCCACCAGGACCGGCGCGGTGGCCAGCACGTACTCGTCGATCAGCCCAGCCCGCATGGCCGCCCCGGCGAGCGTCGCGCCGCCGATGTCCATCGGGCCGCCGTCCTCGGCCTTGAGCCGGGAGATCTCGGCGACCGCGTCACCGGTGACCAGGCGGGTGTTCCAGTCGACCTTGTCGATCGTCGAGGAGAACACCACCTTCGACATGTTCCGCCAGCGGCGCGCGAACTCGACCTGCGCCGGGGTGGCGTTGGGCTGCTGGTCACCGGTCGGCCAGTAGGAGCTCATCGTCTGCCACAGCTTGCGCCCGTACAGCGTCAAGTCGGTCGCCTGCAACTGGTTGGACCAAAACTGGAACAGCTCGTCGCTCGGCACGCTCCAGCCGATGTCGTCGCCGGGCGCGGCGATGTAGCCGTCCAGGGTCAGGTTCATGCCGTAGATCAGTTTCCGCACGGCTCCAGCCCTCCGTGAGTCGGTCTCACGCGTACAGACCGGCGCAGCGCGGGAAACTCATCGGTGCGCGATATGAGCTCGTGGGCGCTGTGCCCGTCGACCACCGAGGCCTCCGGCCGCGTCCTGGCCGACGTGCTGGCCCCACCGGTGCGTGCGCATCCGTGGGAGGGGTGGACGTTCTCGGCAGGCTAGGAATTCTGTGAATGGGAGCGCAACCATTCACAGCGCACACAGGTCACAGCTTGCGAATCACGGGCCACACCCTGAGCCGCCACGGGGCGGCTCTCCCAAGATGCGTCGTGTCGTAGCGGCGTACCGGACTCTTCGAGGTCTTCATGAAGCTTCGCCGTGCCCTGGCCACGGCGGCGACGGCTGCCATAGCCCCGCTCGCGCTGCTGTCGGCACCGGCCGCGTTCGCGTCGGAGGACACGTCGTCTCCGTCGGCCACCGTTTCC
>NZ_JBVKBA010000076.1:0-5912 GCF_055639175.1 Streptomyces sp. NPDC107546
TGGGCAAGGTCAAGACGGTCTCGGTGAAGCGCGAAGGCAAGCGCTGGTACGTCATCCTGACCGCCGAGCAGACAGCCCCTGAGCCGCTTGCGGCGACGGGCAGCGCAGCCGGTATCGACATGGGCATAGCCAACTTCCTTGCCGACTCAAACGGTGGCTTCGTGCCCAACCCCCGACACGGCCGGAGAGCCGCCGCAAAGCTCGAAGCCGCGCAGCAAGCGCTCAGCCGCTGCAAGCGCGGCTCGAAGCGCCGTCACAAGGCCGTGGAGAAGGCGTAGCCCCCTCATTCATGAGGGGGAGGAGTCACGTAGAGTGGGATCACCGACGCGGGGTGGAGCAGCTCGGTAGCTCGCTGGGCTCATAACCCAGAGGTCGCAGGTTCAAATCCTGTCCCCGCTACCAGAAGGAGGGGCCCGCAAGCGCGGGCCCCTTCTGCGCTGCCGCCGCGGGACGGACCAGCCAACCCGGACCGAGAAGCCTTCATGGGTGACCTGGCCTATCGCTCCTTGAGCAGTGGATGGCCAATTTTCTGCGGTCGTGTCCCTGGCCGCCGCTGCACCCGCCGTCTACCGGGTATGGCACACCGCCGATTGGTACCACCCTGCTACCATGAGGGCATGGCCTCCAAGAAGCAAACGCAGGTCCGGTTGGAGCCTGAGGTGCTCGCTGCCGGCAAGGACGCCGCAGCCGCGCGCGGCCTGGACTTCAACCGCTATGTCGAGCGCCTCATCATCGAGGACACCACCGGCGCCCGCGCCGCCGGCATGGCAGCCGCTCAGCGGCTGATCGACGAACACGGTGCCTTCCTCGACGACCTGGAGCAACAGTTCGACGCCCCGTACGCCCAGCAGCCGGGCGCGGCCGCGTGATCCTGCACATCGACGAGTCCTGGATTCTGGAGGTGGCCGAGCGAGCCGGCCACCGCGACCCGGCCGCCGACGACTACGGCGTGCCCATCGCCGCGGTCGCCCGCCACCGCGGCGAGCTTCTCGACACCCCCGTCTACGACGGCCCCTACGCGCGGGCCGCCGCCCTGGTACACACTCTGGGCCGCTGCCGCTGGCTGGAGCGCTCCAACCTGACCGTGGCCTGCGCGATCGCCGTCATGTATCTCGAGGCCAGCAACATCCCCGTCGACCCCACCCGCGAACAGCTCACCGCACTCGCCCACGAACTGAACAACCCCCGCTGCACCGCCGCCAGGATCGCGTCCTTCCTGCGCACCTGGAAGCCCTGAGCGGCCCTCTTGGAATTCACGGCGAGCAGTTCCAGTAATTCGGGTACACCTTGGGCGTGCTGGTAGGGCTCGAAGCGGGGCAGAAGGTCGTAGACCAGCTGGTGCCACGTTGGTATTCGGCTGGTTCCCCGTGGTCTTCGTCGGTTGCTCGTTCCACCACGCCAGTTCAGCGTTTCGCCCAGGCTGCAGTAGGCAGCGCAGTGCTCTCGAGACGTTGCGGTGCCGGTGGGCCGTCTTGCGAGGGGGGCGTCTCACGCGGAGGCGGTGCCGGGCGTCGACCGGCGGAGACCCGCGGCTGCGCGTCCTCGGGTGTGGGGCGGATGCCGGCAGGAAGGAATGCCGACCATGATCCTCCCGAAGGTCAGGGACCCTCGCTTCGTGACGATCCGCCGCGGTGGGACCCTCACTGATTCGGATCACCACCTTCTCGCCCTTTGGGCGGCAGCTTGCGCGGAGCACGTCCTTGACCTCTTCGAATCGGCTCAGCCTGAGGACCCACGGCCGCGCCAGGCGATCGAGCATGCCCGCGCCTGGGTGCGTGGCGAGGTCAAGATGATGCAGGCCCGCGCGGCGGGCGGCCATGCAATGGGCGCGGCTCGAGACCTGCGTGGCGCAGCACGGCATGCCGCTTACGCCGCCGGCCAGGCCGCGGTCGTCGCACACGTCGCCGCGCACGAGCTCGGTGCGGCTGCCTATGCGATCAAGGCCGCACGCGCTGCCGCGCCAGAAGAGGAGAGTGAGGCCGCAGGGCGACTCGAGTGCCAGTGGCAGCGTGACCAGCTCCCGGAGGCGATTCGCGAGCTGGTACTTGACGACCAGCGATTGCGGAACGACATCTGCTGGTCGGCGTTTGACTGCTGAGCGCGCGTCGGGCGCCAACACCGGCCACACGAAGCTGATCGCCGTCACTTCTCGGTCTCCGCGCTGTCGCAGGCGCGGGAGGTGGTGATCCACCGGCACCTTGCGGAAGAAAACGACACCTCACCGACGACAACCCCCGCCGGAAACCAACCGGCGGGGCGTCGCCGTCAGTATTCGATCTCGACGAGGCGGCTGCCGTGTTGGTGGAGCGACTCGCGCGCTGGAGGTCGGCCGGCCTTGCGGTTGGAGGGATGACCTGGAGGGATGGGGAGGCCCAGTGGCCTCAGCCGTTGGAGACCGACAGGGCTCGGGTGGGTGATCCCGATTCGCTCGGCTTGGTCATCTCCGGTTCGGCGGAGGCTGAGCTGTCGGTAGTCCTGTTTCGTGGTGGCTGGGCCGACGTGGACTTCTTCGGCGGCCTCGATGATGCCGGTTCCCTCCCTGCCTCGGACATCGAATCAGCGGCGGACTTCGCGGCCAGGATGGATCAGTGGATCGTGCGAGTCTTCGGCGACCTTGGCAGCGTTCGGTGAGGGCTTGTCCTTCGCAGTTCAGCTGACCGGCTGTTGCTCGACGCGAGCGCGGGTGATGGCCAGACGGTAGGAGTCGGCCGGCCATCGCGGCCTCGGTGCCGGGCTAGCATCAGGCCCCGCGTACGTCTTCGTGTGCTCGCACCAGATCCTGCGAGGCTTCCTCCGTCTTGGTGGGCACCCGCACGGCCGGGAGTTCCCCGATCCGTAGAAGCCGCGCCAGCTGCTCGGCATCCCTCCGGTCGGTCTTGGCCCGGTCACCCGGCGGCCGATCGACCTTCGAGGGGGCCTCCACCACGCACCGCACACCCGCCGCCGTTGACGCCCTGGCCAGTCCGAACCCGGTTCGGTCCGCTCATACGTCATCGCCACTAATGAAGGCAACGACGCCACCCAGGCACACCACCGAGTTCGTCTCCGGCGCCAGCAGCAGCGACCGAATCTCCCCAGAAACCTCATCGATCGCGGCCCCGACCACCGACCGGGCGTGTAGGTACAGTCCGTCATACGTAGGCTCGAACATGACCGGCACCTCCCGCAACTACGGCTGTACCGCCACTCACAGTGGCGGCAACCTGCGCCAACGTGCGAGCGAGGCGCCGCATCTCCACACGGTCTAGAGCGACCGAAGGGCGTAGCCGAGGTCAGGACCGTAGTTACCCCAGCACTGGATATCACCGGTGTCGGATACAAGGTCGCCGAGATACCAGTCGCCGTTGTCGGCCTGCACCGCGCAGAGCCCCTTCAAGTCGATCGCGCAGTCGGCTTGGAGAGGTTCGCCGTGCAGGGTGACGGTGCCCAGGGTGGTAAGAAGCTGGGCCTGTGGGCAGCCGGTGATGCGTTGAACATCAGCCATGGTCCACGACCCGGGCAGGCGCTCGTCGCGGGGCTCGGTAGCGGGCAGCAGTTCCACCACGGCGTAGCCGAGGCGCGGCCGGATCCACTCACCGTCGCGTTCTGTGCCGAGTACACCGCCGAGGAAGGCCATCTCGAATGTGCCGGTGGGGGTCTCCCAGCGGAACGGGACGCGGGAGATGTGTGAAGGGAAGTCCTCCTCGTCGGTGGTTCCCGGGCCGAACGACTGCTTAGGAGACGGTCCGTCGTCGGTGTATCGGTGGGCGAAGAAAGCGGTGATCCAGCCAGTGACCCTATCGCCGCCGGACGCCGACTCCCACTTGTAGAGCGAATGCCAGAATTCCTGGTCGATACCCCACCCCGAGGCCGTCGCGCTGATCGAGTCCAGCACCGGGTGCAAGGCGGCGAACCACGGACGCAGGCCTTCGAACCATCCTTCCAGCTCCCGCACTCGGGCTGCCAGCAGGCGCCAGTCTCGGTCCGTGCCCTCCAGTCGAATCCGGGGGATTCCGCAGAGCGAGGTCCACCGGAAGCGGTAGTACGGGCTGACCACGTCCATCAGCGCCACGAGCGCGGCCGTGGCGTCGGTGGGGGTGGTGGTCGAGAAGGCGGGCTGGAAGAGGTCGGCTACATCATCGCCGATGCGGGCACGCAGGGGCTGTTGGACCAGGTTGATCGAGCGCTCCCAATCCAGCGGGGCCAGGTCGTCGCGGACGGCGATGGTCTGCTGGTGCCCCGGCGTTTCGGTGAAGAGTCCCGCGTATGTGCCGGAGTTCAAGCGGACGTGGACGGCTACCTCGTGCACGACGACGTACCAGAACAGGTCGGGTGAGAGGCTCAGTGGCAGGTGAGCCGTGAAGCACAGGTGAACTGCGCGCAGCAGGAGGCTGGAGGTGGGCTCAGCGATCTGCGGAACGTCGGTGGACCAGCCAACGAGGCGATCGGTGCTGCGGTGGTGGAAGCGCGCCTGGTCGCGGAGCACAGCCCGCAGGAAGCGCTCGTTGCCGAGTTCGGTGAGCTCGGAAGCGAGCCAAGCGGCCTTGGCGTCTTCAGCGAGCGGCAGGTCCATCTCGAAAGCCATCCGTATCCCCCAGAAACCGTGACCTGCCCTGATCGTAAGAGACCGATGAGACCCTCGGTTCTGTCCCACCGCTGTGACAAGGTCGGTACTTTGGATCAGACGATTTCACGATGCCCCTGGAATGCGGCGCCCCATCATGCAGTAGATCGGGCAGCCGGCGGCAGCCGCATGGCGGGGGAGTGGTTGAGATTTACGGCGCGCTCCGTTCGGCGGTATCGCGGTGACGTTGGGTGCGCTGGCGCGTTGGTGCTGTATGAGCAGAAGTCGCAGGTTGCGGGATCTGTCAGGAGCGCCCGCGTTCGAGCAGTTGAGGGCTGAGCTGGCTCGGGCCGCTGGGTCGGTGGCCGGGGCAAGGCCGCCGCAGCGGAAGGCGAACGGGGCGGCGCTTGGCCCGCCGAGTACGGAGCCGGATGACGGGCCAGGCGAGACGGCACCGACCACTTCGAGCTGAGGTCGCTCGTCTGCCTTCCCCTCCTGCACGTGGCACACATCCGCGCCCGCCTGCCCCAAACCCCGGCCAGCCAATCCCAGGAACGGGTGACGATGCCGCACCCCGCCCTGGAAATTCTGCTGACCCGGCCCCTTGGCAGGGACGAACTCCGCCACGCAGCCCGCACCTGACCGCTCGCCGCCAATCACGACGCCACCCCTCATCGGCGCGAAAACCCCGCGCCGAGCCGCCCACCGCCACGCGGCCGCCTTCACGCCACCCGGCTGCCCATCGACGTGATCACCACCCACTACCCTGACGCCGACGGGCAGATCCTGCTCAACGTCGCCTTCCCACCGGACACTCACACCGCCCTCAAGCGCGCAGCCCGCCGCGCAGGACAGGCACCCGAGCGCTTCATCGAAGCGGCCCTCCACCGGGCCCTGGCCGAACACGCCGACCAGGAGACCGACCGCCTCGATAAGGTCGTACGCCAACTCCTCGCCCACACCACCCCCGCACACCTGCTGTCCGCCGTCGGACACGCCCTCACCCGGCTCCGCGAAGGACCCACGCCATGAACCCCACCGACGAACAGACCGCAGCAGCCGACGCCCTCCACGCCGACGACCACCTGGCCCTGCAAGCCGGAGCGGGCACGGGTAAGACCACCCTCTGGCCCTGCGTGCCCGCGCCACCAAACGCCCGCCGCGGCCGCTACCTGGCCTATAACCGCGCCATCGCCCAGGACGCCATCACCCGCTTCCCCGCCAACGTCCAGTGCAAGACCGCCCACGCCCTCGCATACGCGGCCGTCGGCCGCCACTAGGCGCTGTTTCTCGGATCATGAGCGGAGCCAGATGATGAGTGCTGCGAGGGTGACGGTGCCGAGGTAGATGTAGGCCCGTTTCTCGTAGC
>NZ_JBVKBA010000077.1:1639-4923 GCF_055639175.1 Streptomyces sp. NPDC107546
TGGTCGGGCACGCTGTTGGGTGTCTGAGGGCATGGCCGTTTGGTCTGTCTTCGGTGCCGGCCCCAGTGAACTTGCTGTTTTCAGCAGGGTGATGGGTGGTTGGTCGTTGTTTGAGAACTGCACAGTGGACGCGAGCATCTGTGGCCAAGTTTTTAAGGGCGCACGGTGGATGCCTTGGCACCAGGAACCGATGAAGGACGTGGGAGGCCGCGATAGTCCCCGGGGAGTCGTCAACCAGGCTTTGATCCGGGGGTTTCCGAATGGGGAAACCCGGCAGTCGTCATGGGCTGTCACCCACTGCTGAACACATAGGCAGTGTGGAGGGAACGCGGGGAAGTGAAACATCTCAGTACCCGCAGGAAGAGAAAACAACCGTGATTCCGGGAGTAGTGGCGAGCGAAACTGGATGAGGCTAAACCTCAAGCGTGTGAGACCCGGCAGGGGTTGCGTTTGGGGGGTTGTGGGATCTCTCTTCTACGGTCTGCCGGCCGTAGGGCGAGTCAGAAACCGTTGATGTAGGCGAAGGACATGCGAAAGGTCCGGCGTAGAGGGTAAGACCCCCGTAGCCGAAACGTCAGCGGCTCGTTTGAGAGACACCCAAGTAGCACGGGGCCCGAGAAATCCCGTGTGAATCTGGCGGGACCACCCGCTAAGCCTAAATATTCCCTGGTGACCGATAGCGGATAGTACCGTGAGGGAATGGTGAAAAGTACCCCGGGAGGGGAGTGAAATAGTACCTGAAACCGTGTGCCTACAAGCCGTGGGAGCGTCGGAACGAGGCTTGCCTTGTTCTCGTGACTGCGTGCCTTTTGAAGAATGAGCCTGCGAGTTTGCGGTGTGTTGCGAGGTTAACCCGTGTGGGGTAGCCGTAGCGAAAGCGAGTCCGAAGAGGGCGTTTGAGTAGCACGCTCAAGACCCGAAGCGGAGTGATCTAGCCATGGGCAGGTTGAAGCGGAGGTAAGACTTCGTGGAGGACCGAACCCACCAGGGTTGAAAACCTGGGGGATGACCTGTGGTTAGGGGTGAAAGGCCAATCAAACTCCGTGATAGCTGGTTCTCCCCGAAATGCATTTAGGTGCAGCGTCGTGTGTTTCTTGCCGGAGGTAGAGCACTGGATAGGCGATGGGCCCTACCGGGTTACTGACCTTAGCCAAACTCCGAATGCCGGTAAGTGAGAGCGCGGCAGTGAGACTGTGGGGGATAAGCTCCATGGTCGAGAGGGAAACAGCCCAGAGCATCGACTAAGGCCCCTAAGCGTACGCTAAGTGGGAAAGGATGTGGAGTCGCACAGACAACCAGGAGGTTGGCTTAGAAGCAGCCACCCTTGAAAGAGTGCGTAATAGCTCACTGGTCTAGTGATTCCGCGCCGACAATGTAGCGGGGCTCAAGCGTACCGCCGAAGTCGTGTCATTGACATATATAGCCCCAACGGGTGTGTTGATGGGTAGGGGAGCGTCGTCTGCCGGGTGAAGCAGCGCCGGAAGGTAGTTGTGGACGGTTGACGAGTGAGAATGCAGGCATGAGTAGCGATTCACACGTGGGAAACGTGTGCGCCGATTGACTAAGGGTTCCTGGGTCAAGCTGATCTGCCCAGGGTAAGTCGGGACCTAAGGCGAGGCCGACAGGCGTAGTCGATGGATAACCGGTTGATATTCCGGTACCCGCTGTGGAGCGTCAGACATCGAGCATCGTGATGCTAAGGCCGTGAAGCCGTTCCGGACCCTTCGGGGAAAGGAAAGTGGTGGAGCCGCCGGACCAAGCGGTTAGTAGGTGAGTGATGGGGTGACGCAGGAAGGTAGTCCATCCCGGGCGGTGGTTGTCCCGGGGTAAGGGTGTAGGCCGCAAGGTAGGCAAATCCGCCTTGCATACGGCTGAGACCTGATGCCGAGCCGATTGTGGTGAAGTGGATGATCCTATGCTGTCGAGAAAAGCCTCTAGCGAGTTTCATGGCGGCCCGTACCCTAAACCGACTCAGGTGGTCAGGTAGAGAATACCGAGGCGTTCGGGTGAACTATGGTTAAGGAATTCGGCAAAATGCCCCCGTAACTTCGGGAGAAGGGGGGCCACGCCTGGTGATGGGTTTTGCGCCCTGAGCTGGGGGTGGCCGCAGAGACCAGCGAGAAGCGACTGTTTACTAAAAACACAGGTCCGTGCGAAGCCGTAAGGCGATGTATACGGACTGACGCCTGCCCGGTGCTGGAACGTTAAGGGGACCGGTTAGCTCACTTTCGGGTGGGCGAAGCTGAGAACTTAAGCGCCAGTAAACGGCGGTGGTAACTATAACCATCCTAAGGTAGCGAAATTCCTTGTCGGGTAAGTTCCGACCTGCACGAATGGCGTAACGACTTCTCGACTGTCTCAACCATAGGCCCGGTGAAATTGCACTACGAGTAAAGATGCTCGTTTCGCGCAGCAGGACGGAAAGACCCCGGGACCTTTACTACAGTTTGATATTGGTGTTCGGTTCGGCTTGTGTAGGATAGCTGGGAGACTGTGAAGCCTGGACGCCAGTTCGGGTGGAGTCGTCGTTGAAATACCAGTCTGGTCGTGCTGGATGTCTAACCCGGGTCCGTGATCCGGATCGGGGACAGTGTCTGATGGGTAGTTTAACTGGGGCGGTTGCCTCCTAAAGGGTAACGGAGGCGCCCAAAGGTTCCCTCAGCCTGGTTGGCAATCAGGTGTTGAGTGTAAGTGCACAAGGGAGCTTGACTGTGAGACCGACGGGTCGAGCAGGGACGAAAGTCGGGACTAGTGATCCGGCGGTGGCTTGTGGAAGCGCCGTCGCTCAACGGATAAAAGGTACCCCGGGGATAACAGGCTGATCTTCCCCAAGAGTCCATATCGACGGGATGGTTTGGCACCTCGATGTCGGCTCGTCGCATCCTGGGGCTGGAGTCGGTCCCAAGGGTTGGGCTGTTCGCCCATTAAAGCGGTACGCGAGCTGGGTTTAGAACGTCGTGAGACAGTTCGGTCCCTATCCGCTGTGCGCGTAGGAGTCTTGAGAAGGGCTGTCCCTAGTACGAGAGGACCGGGACGGACGAACCTCTGGTGTGCCAGTTGTTCTGCCAAGGGCATGGCTGGTTGGCTACGTTCGGGAGGGATAACCGCTGAAAGCATCTAAGCGGGAAGCCTGCTTCGAGATGAGGACTCCCACCCACTTGATGGGGTAAGGCTCCCAGTAGACGACTGGGTTGATAGGCCAGGTCTGGAAGCCCGGTAACGGGTGGAGGTGACTGGTACTAATAGGCCGAGGGCTTGTCCTCAGTTGCTCGCGTCCACTGTGT
>NZ_JBVKBA010000078.1:0-3022 GCF_055639175.1 Streptomyces sp. NPDC107546
CCTTGACGTACCCCGGCAAATGATCAGCCAGCTGCCGGTAGGTCAGCCCCGGCCGCCAGGACGGCAGGTGCACCTCGTACACCGAGAACGGCGCCTCGTGCACCGGCCGCTCACCCCGCCGGGCCATCCACTCCGCGTCCCCCCACGCGTGGTGCGAGGCGCACACGACCGAGGACGTGTTCGGCGGGGCCTCCGTGCGGCGGGCCAGCGGGTCGGCGCGCAGCGTCTTGGATCCGTCGGGGCGGGTGATCTCGAACTTGTACAGCTCGCCCTCGCCGACACCGGGCACGAACAGCTCCCACACCCCGGTCGAGCCGAGCGAGCGCATCGGGAAGCCGGTGCCGTCGAAGAAGTTGAAGCTCCCGGCCACGCGCACGCCCCGTGCGTTCGGCGCCCACACCGAAAAGCGGGTGCCGCTCACGCCCTGGTGGGTCATGGGGTGGGCGCCGAGTGCCTTCCACAGCTCCTCGTGGCGTCCCTCGCCGATCAGGTGCAGGTCGAGGTCGCCCAGCGTGGGCAGGAAACGGTACGCGTCCTCGGTGTCCTGGACCGTGCCCTCGTACTCGACCAGCAGCCGGTACTCGGGTACGTCCGGCAGCGGCAGCAGTCCGGAGAAGAAGCCGTCCCCGTCGTCGTGCAGCTCGGCACGCACATCCCCGGCGAGGACGGTCACGGACAGCGCATACGGCCGGAAGGCCCGCACGGCGACACCGCCCGGCACGAGGTGCGCGCCGAGCACGGCGTGCGGGTCGTGGTGGGTGCCGGCCAGCAGCCGCTCACGGTCCCCGGCCGCGAGTGCGGGGGACCCGGCCACGCCGGCCGAGGGGTCCGCCGCGGCGACCTTCTGAGCGGCCACCTTCTGAGCGGCGACTTCCTTCACGGCCGTCTTCTTGGTCGCCGTCTCCTTGGCTGGTGCCTTCGCCACCGTCGTCTTGGCCGCCTTGGCCGCCGTCTTCTTCGCGGGCGCTGTGCCAGCCGATGCCTTCTGCGCCACCGCCTTCTCGGCGACCACCCCGGCCGCCGTCGTCTTCGCGGCGACCCTCTTCGCGACGACCTTCTTCGCCACGGTCTTCTTGGCTGCCGTCTTCTTCGTCGCCGTCTTCTTGGCTGGTGCCTTCTTCACCGGCGCTTTCCCGGCCGTTGCCTCATTCGCCGCGGTGCTCTCGCTCTGGGCGGCGGTCCCCTTCACCTCCGCGACCGGTGTCCTCGCGACGGCCTTCTTCGCGACCGCTTTCTTCGCCGTGGCCTTCTTCGCCCCGGTCGCCGCCTTCTTCGCCACCGCCTTCTTCTTCCCGGCCGTCGGCGGCTCTGAGGCAGCCGCTGTCGCCTTCTGCGCACCGGCCGTCGGCCGGCCCTCGGCGCTCTTCTTCGTGCTGTCGTCGGACGGAGGACGGGGGGTCACGGACGGGGCCTCCTCGGCAGGCGATGGTGGGTCATGGTGTGGGGTCGGCGGACAGGCGGCGTATCGCCGCCATCGGGACCGGAAGCCAGTCGGGCCGGTGGCGGGCCTCGTACACGACTTCGTAGACGGCCTTGTCCGTCTCGTACGCGCGCAGCAGTACCGGTTCGGTGCGTGGATCGCGCCCGGCGACCTCCGCGTAACCGGAGCAGTAGGCGGCCCGGCACTCCGTGGCCCACTCCGGGTCCGCCGGGACGGCAGAGTAAGCCGCGTAGTCGAAGGAGCGCAGCATTCCGGCGATGTCCCGCGCCACCGGCTGTGGCATCCGGCGCTCGGCCAGCGACTTCGACGGCTCTCCCTCGAAGTCGATCAGTGACCAGTCCCCGGACGGCGAGCGCAGGCACTGCCCCAGGTGCAGGTCGCCGTGCACGCGCTGGGCGGTCCACACCCGCCCCTCGGCCGCGAGGTCGCCCAGTGCCTCGAACGCGGAGCGCAGCCGGGGCGCGTACGGCCGCAGCGCGGGCACCGCCTGGGCCGCCGTCTCCAGGCGCTCGATCATGCCGTCGACCAGCAGCCCTGTCTGGGCGTGGCCGAGGGTGACCGCGGGCAGGGTGCGGGCCAGCGCCGTGTGCACCTCGGCGGTCGCCCGCCCGAGCGCCCGGGCCTCGGCGGTGAAGTCCTCCCCCTTGGCCAGCTCGCGCAGCGCCAGCTCCCAGCCGTCCGTCGCGCCCCGCACATACGGCTGCAGCACGGCCAGGACGTACGGGTCCTCGAGGTCGTCCAGGTCGGCGAGCAGCCAGCCGGCCGGGGCGGGCACCCGTGGGCAGCCCTCGCGCGCGAGTGCCAGCGGCAGTTCGAGATCGGGGTTGACGCCCGGCAGGACACGGCGCAGGAGCTTGAGGATGAACGTATCTCCGTAGACGATCGAGGAGTTCGACTGCTCGGAGGTGACCAGCCTCGGGACGAGCCCCTCCGGTATCTCCTGGCGAGTGTCCCCCTCGAAGCGCAGCGGGCCGACGCGGGCGCGGCTACGGATCGCCTCCAGGAGCACGGTGGCGGCCCGGGGGTCGTACAGCGCCTCGTAGACGGTCCGTCCTGCCAGCGGGCCGTCCTCCAGATGCCCGATGAGCGCGGGTGCGAGGTGCCGGGGCAGCGCCTCGCGGACGCCTATCAGCAGCTGGTAGCAGTCCCCGGGGTGGGGCAGGGCGCCGGGCGCCGGGGTGTCCGGCTGGTGCGCCCGCACGAGGAGGTGGACCAGGCCCAGCGGGCCGCCGGGCGGCAGCAGGTCGGTGGCCGCCACCAGGGAGAACCCGGTGACCGGCCGTCCCTTGCCCGCGAACCAGCGCTGTCGCGGCAACCACTCCCGCAGCAGCGGATCGAGGGAGGCGAGCAGGCCGGGGTGGGTCGTGGTGGGACGGATGACGGCTTCCGGCATGGCGTGCGTCCTTTCCCCGGGGACGGTCGGGGGGTTACTTGCCTGCGTGCCCCGGTCGGGGCGGTGGAAACCGCCCCGACCGGACGACTAGGCGACGTCCTTGCGGAGGCGGAACCAGTAGAAGCCGTGGCCTGCGAGGGTGAGCAGGTAGGGCAGTTCTCCGATGGCGGGGAAGCGGACCCCGCCGA
>NZ_JBVKBA010000079.1:0-2428 GCF_055639175.1 Streptomyces sp. NPDC107546
CCTTGACGTACCCCGGCAAATGATCAGCCAGCTGCCGGTAGGTCAGCCCCGGCCGCCAGGACGGCAGGTGCACCTCGTACACCGAGAACGGCGCCCGATGCACAGGCGTATCCGCGCGGTGCGCCATCCATGCGTCGTCGTGCCACTCGTACGCCGACTCGGTCACGATCGAGGCGGTCGCCGGCGGCACTTCCGTGCGGCGGGCCATGGGATCCGCGCGTACGGTGTGGCTGCCGTCCGGGCGCGCGATGTCGAACTTGTAGCGCGCCCCGGGGCCGAGACCGGGCACGAACAGCTCCCACACCCCGGAGGAACCGAGGGAGCGCATGGGGTACGCGCGGCCGTCCCAGTGGCAGAAGTCCCCGCACAGCCGGACCCCTCGTGCGTTCGGCGCCCACACCGTGAAGCGGGTGCCGCTCACGCCCTGGTGGGTCATGGGGTGGGCGCCGAGTGCCTTCCACAGCTCCTCGTGGCGTCCCTCGCCGATCAGGTGCAGGTCGAACTCGCCGAGCGCGGGCAGGAAACGGTAGGGGTCGTCGGTCTCCTGGACGGTGTCCTCGTACGCCACGAGCAGCCGGTGGTCCGGTACTTCCCGCACCGGCAACAGCGCCGAGAAGAAGCCGTCGCCGTCGTCGTGCAGTTCGGCCCAGGCGTCGCCGATGACGACGGTGACCGACAGCGCGCACGGTCGCAGCGCGCGGAAGACCATCCCGTCCGGCACCGGGTGTACGCCGAGCACGGAGTGTGGGTCGTGGTGGGTGCCGGCCAGCAGCCGCTCCCGGTCACCGGCGGGCACGGGCGCGGGTGCCGGGGTGCCCAGGTGCGGCGAGGCGAGCGGGGGCGGGGGCGCGGTGTGCGTGGTCACGGCATGGGCCTCCTGTCGCCGGGGCGTCGGGCGAGGCGCGCGATCGCCGCCATGGGCACCGGCAGCCAGCCGGGCCGGTGGCGGGCCTCGTACAGGACCTCGTACACGGCGCGGTCCGTCTCGTAGGCGCGCAGCAGCGCCGGCTCCGCGCGCGGGTCCCAGCCCGCCTCGGCGGCGTAGCCCGCGCAGTACGCCTCGCGGCAGCGCAGCGCCCATTCGGGCTGCCACGGTCGGTGGGCGTGGGCGGCGTAGTCGAAGGAGCGGAGCATGCCCGCGACATCGCGGACCGGGGACTGCGGGCGACGCCGTTCGGGGAGCGGGCGGGCCGGTTCGCCCTCGAAGTCGATCACGTGCCACCGGCGTTCGGCCCGCAGCACCTGGCCGAGGTGCAGATCGCCGTGGATGCGCTGGGCGGGCCGGGGCGCGTCGAGCGCGGCCAGTTCGGTGAAGGCGGAGCGCAGTCCGTGGGCGTACGGCAGCAGTTCCGGTACGGCGTGGGTGGCGTCCCGCAGCCGCTCGACCATGCCGGCGGTGAGGGGTCCGGTGTCGGGCGGCCCCTGGGGTTCGACGGGGAACGCGGCGGCGAGGGCCAGATGCACCTCGGCCGTGGCCCGCCCCAGTTCGTACGCCTCCTCGGTGAACTCCCGCCCGGCCGCGAGGGCGGCGAGCGCCTGTGTCCATCCGTCGGCGGCGCCGTGCAGGAAGGGCTGGAGCACGCCGAGTGTCGCGGCCCAGGGGCTGGAGGTGCGGAACCAGGCCACCGGCGCGGGGACGCAGGTGCAGCCCTGTCGGACCAGGGCCCAGGGCACCTCCAGGTCGGGGTTGATCCCGGGCCGCACCCGGCGGAAGACCTTCAGGATGTAGGCGTCGCCGTACACCAGGGAGGAGTTGGACTGCTCGGCTTCGAGGAGGCGGGGCGCGAGCCCGGTGGGTATGGTCACCCGTCGGTCGCGTTCGAAGCGAAGGGCGCCCGCGGTGCCCGGCGTGCGCAGCCGTTCCAGGAGCAGGGACGCCGAGCGCGGGTCCTGGAGGGCGTCGTACACCAGCAGCCCCGCGAGAGGTCCCTCGCTCGCCCGGCCGAGGACCGCCGGGGAGACCCGTGGGGACGACAGGGACTCCCCGGTACCGAGGAGCAGTTGGTAGCAGTCGTGCCGCGGCGCGGCGGACGGCGAGCGCCCGGTGCAGTCGGCGCGGACCAGGACATGCAGGCAGCCGGAGTGCAGTTCGGTCACCGACAGCAGAGTCAGGTCCGTGACGGGCCGTCCCTTCCCGGCGAACCAGCGCTGCCGCGGCAACCACTCCCGCAGCAGACCCGAGAGCGAGAGCAGCAGCGAGGCAGGGCCGACGCCGTCCTGGCTGAGCGTTGCGGTCTGGGTCTTCGGCATGGCCTCGCGTCCTTTCCGTGCCGGCCGACGTCAGCGGCCCTGATTCAACTGGTCACGAACACGTTGACCTGGGTGGCCTGGGGGACGTCCTTGCGGAGGCGGAACCAGTAGAAGCCGTGGCCTGCGAGGGTGAGCAGGTAGGGCAGTTCTCCGATGGCGGGGAAGCGGACCCCGCCGA
>NZ_JBVKBA010000080.1:0-1793 GCF_055639175.1 Streptomyces sp. NPDC107546
CCGCGGCCTGCGGCGCGACCATCGGCTACAGCATCTCCCAGACCATCCACGGTGGCTGCTGACAGCTGTAACGCCGGCTTTGGTCACTTCGTGGATGTCTTCACGAACTGACGGAACGAAGCCCGTCACATATCCCCCGATGTGACTCTCCCGCCCGCGAGCGGGGCGAACCGGTAGGTGCCCGTGTACAGGACGGGCACCTACCGGCGTTTTAGGTGTCGGGCGCTGCAGTCGTGTCATGCCGTCGGCCATGTTCGACACTTGCGTCCACCAGTGCTGGGTAAGCCGGGTGACCGTCGCCGCCGACAGGCCCGCCGAGCTGCCCAGGAACTGCTCCAGCGCGGGCACGAAGTCACCGGACGACAAGCCGTGCAAATAGAGCAGCGGCAGCACCTCGCTGATCTTCGGCGCCTTGCGGCACCACGGCGGCAGGATCGCCGAGGAAAACCGCTTGCGCTCACCCCTCTCTTCATCGACGCGCTTGTCGTTGACCCGCGGGAGCCTTCACCTCGACCACCCCGGCCGCCGTCATGACCTTCCGCGGCTGGTGGTAGCCGTTACGGACCACCAGACGCCGCCCGTGCTCGTCACGCTGGTCGGCCAACTCGGCTATGTCGCATTGACTTCGGCCTCCAGCGCGGCGGCCAGCATCCGCCGCGCGCCCTCGCGGACGATGTCGTCCATCAGGAAACCGGTCTCGGTCGATCCATCGGCGTTCACTACGCTGAGCACGGGCGTGCCTTCCCGACCCGCGCTGGTACGCGGGCCTACTCGATGACCAGAAGTCGATCACTCGGGAAAGGTACGCCCTTCGCGTCCGCCCCGAGGCCGATCCACAGGTCATGAGCATTGCTCCCGCCCCGCGGCCGCACAGTGTCAGGGGCGGAGTGCGACCAGGAGATCAACCACGTAGGTCTCTTCCACCTCCTCGCGAGGAAAAATCTTGACCAGTCGCTCACGCTCATCGACGAAAAACGCCTGGCGGTCAGCCTCTTCAAGGACGAGGAATGCCGACCGGCTGCCAATGTTGGCGAGATGCATGTCCAAGGAGACAGTGCGGCTCCAGCGCACTTGACGGCGCGCAACCCGTAGCCCTGTCAGCCCCGCCAGCCGGATGGCGTCGTTGTCCGAAGGACGCACGGCAGACCTTGGCTTCACCCCGCAGTGGTGCGCAATGCGCCCGTGCTGCTCGCGAATCCACGGCACGTCGAAGGCCGTGGTGTTCCACCAGATCGCCAGCGCACCGCCCGCTCGCAGGACACGCAATGCCTCCGGGACGGACCGGTCAGGCTCGGTCCACTGCCAGGACTGGGCATACGTGATGAGGTCGCAGGAAGCCTCGGCCAGCGGCAGAGCATTACCATCACCCCTCACGATCGGCACCTCGGGAAGCGCCTGGTGGAACTCACCAGCCATGGACTCACCCGGTTCGACAGCGATCACATCTGCACCTCGGTCCCGCAGCAGCACACTGGCGATTCCGGTACCCGCGCCGACATCGGCGACCCGGGCGCCCGCCAAGCGACAGCCTGCGAACTCCTCGATGCAATCAAAGAGCGCGGCTGGGTAAGAAGGCCGACTCGCCGCGTACTGGGCCGCGGCTACGTCGAAAGACTGGGCGCGAGAACTGGCAGTCATACCCTCATCATCGCCTTCCCGCACCAAGCATTCGACCACCACCAACCCGGCGAAGCTATGCGGTCACAGCACTAGTAGGACTCCGTTAGGTCTTTCTTGATCTTGGCGTGGCTCTGCTGGGCAGGGGTTGGTGGCAGGTGGTGCAGGTGCCGGTC
>NZ_JBVKBA010000081.1:0-1483 GCF_055639175.1 Streptomyces sp. NPDC107546
CTAGGAGCTGTCCGGCCGATCACAGTCGTGGGCGGTCCGGCATGATGCCGGGGTGAGCATCATCGTCGAGTTCTTCGCGGCTCCGGATGACACGTCAGCGGCTCTGGCTCTTCAGATAGGGCCGCGACGCGCATTCGAGTCGCTCTCCTTCGGCAACTTCGATGCCGAGGAAGCTGTGGTCGAGTGGGAGTGCCTGCTTGTCGGCGGAAGCTTCGAGGAACTCGTCGAAGCTGGTGAGCCTCGTCTCGTCGCCGGCCAGGACGATGACGGGGCCCTCGTGTTCGCGATCTCGCCTCGCCTGTCCGCCGCACTCGCCGAGGCCGAGCGGTCCGATTTGAAGGATGCCGCTTCCGCGTGGTTCTTGCAGTGGGCGGAGGACGGCGGCGAGGTCGTCGACACGGAGATCGCCGAAGGGATCCTGAGTGATCTGGCCGCTCTCGTCAGCAGCGCCCGACGCCGGGGCCAAGACGTCTACTGCTGGATCGCATAGGGATTCACGTTCGGAGCCAGATCGCGATGGACGCCGCGGTGGCGGTGCCGAGGAAGACGTAGCCCCGCTTGTCGTAGCGCGTGGCGACCGCGCGGAACTGTTTCAGATGATTGATCGCCCGTTCGACGGTGTTGCGTTTCTTGTAGCGGTCCGCGTCGAACCCGGGCGGCCGTCCGCCGCGTGAGCCCTTCCGCAGGCGGGCGGCCTGGCTGTCGGCCTTTTCCGGGATCGTGTGGCGGATACCCCGCCGTCTCAGGTACTCGCGAACAGGACCGTTGCTGTATGCCTTGTCAGCCGCGAGGCTGTCGGGCTTCACGCGTGGCCTTCCCGGCCCGGATCGGGGGACGCGGACCTTCTCCAACACGGCGATGAACTGGGTGCAGTCCGCCCGCTGACCTGGGGTGACCACCAAGGACAGGGGGCGGCGACGGCCGTCCGCGCTCAGGTGGAGCTTGCTGGTGAACCCGCCCCGCGAACGGCCCAGGCCCTCACCTCCAGCACCACCTCCACCAGGCGGGCGACCAGGCTCTGCCACGGTGTCTCGCCCTGGTGTTCCCTCTCTTCGGCCCCCTTTGATGCGGGTGCTGGCGGCGGATCAGTACGGGCGCCAGCCGCATGTTGGTGCGCGCGGACGATGGTGGAGTCAACCGAGACGTCCCAGTCGATCTCGCCCACCGCGTCGGCCGCGGCCTGGACCTGCTGGAGCAGACGTTCCCAGGTTCCGTCGCCCGACCACAGGCGATGGCGCTCATAGACGGTCTTCCACGGGCCGAACCGTTCGGGCAGGTCACGCCACTGCACCCCGGTCCGCACCCGGTGCAGAATCCCGTCGATCACCTGCCGGTGATCCCGCCACCGGCCACAACGCCCATTGCTGACCGGCAGGAACGGCCGCAGCCGTTCCCACTCGGCATCTGTCAGATCGCCCCGCCCCATGTGCCCCTCAACGACCCGGGCGCGGACCAGTCACATGATCGGCCGGACAAGTCCTAG
>NZ_JBVKBA010000082.1:0-1448 GCF_055639175.1 Streptomyces sp. NPDC107546
TCCCACTCTGCGTTCGTCAGGTCTCCGCGTCCCATGCAGTCAGCCTGCCCCCAACACCTCACTCGCGGAGGGAGATCCGAGAAACAGCGCCTAGGGGACGCTACAGGGGGCTTCGCCCTGCGATGGCGCCGCCTGGGTCGTCGAGCAGGGCGATGCGGGCGGTGATGCGTTTACCGACAGGCTCCCGCTGGACCTCGAAACCCTGAGCGACGGCCATCACGATCTCCAGCCCGTGCTGCCCCACCCGTCCGGCATCCGCGGCCCGGGCCACCGGCAGCACCGGCTCGGAGTCCCACACCACCACCTCGACCATGTCGCCGGCGATGCGCAGATCCATCAGCACCGGGCCGGGCGCGTACTTGCGGGCGTTGGTGACCAGCTCGCTCACCACCAGCTGGGTCAGGTCCACGGCGCGCTGCGAGACGGGCAGGCCCTGTTCGGCCTGTACCCGGGTGAGGAACTGCGCTGCCAGGTGGCGGGCCTGGGCGATGTCCGTGCCGTCGCCCTCCAGGGCCACCGTGGCCTGTATGGTCTGCTCGCCTGGTGCGGTGCCGTCCTCATTCACAGGGACTGGTTCCATCACGGCCCGCTTTCGCTACCCCGTTCACACCCCCGCGCGTACCCGCGTCCGCGCGGTACACGCTCCACTCTCCTGCCCCGGCTCCCCACCGGCACAGCAGCATCGCCCGGACGTGCAGGGCAGCACTTCGGGCCGAAGGTCTTGGTGTGCAAGTATCACCGAATGGCTGAGGGACGAATGACGGACACCGAGCAAGCCGAACGGGTCGGCGGGTTGTCGGTCGTGGCCACCGCCACGGACGGCGTCCGTGTGCTGACCCTGGCCGGGGAGATCGACCACCACACCGGCGACCGGTTGCGCGACGCCCTGGACGTCACCGGCACCACCCGACCCCGCATCGTTGTCGATATGCGCCGTGTCACCTTCATGGACTCCAGCGGCATCAACATCCTCATCGCCGCCTACCGGGCCGTCACCGAGGCCGGCGGCTGGCTCCGTCTGGCCGCACCCACCGAATCCGTCCTGCGCGTTCTGCATCTCGTCGGCATCGACGACATCATCGAATGCCGCCCCACCCTCCCCGAAGCCCTGGCTCCCTGACCCGCTCACCACCTTCACCGGCGCGCAGTACCCAAGTGGCTCACGGACCGCGTGGAAGACATCCGAGCATGTCCTGGACGCTGCCCGAGCCGATGCTCACCACCGCCGTGAACAACCCCGCCCTAACGCCGGGGTGGGCGGCCGAGCCGAAGTTGTGACTCCTCCCCCTCATGAATGAGGGGGCTTCTCGCTATGCCGGTGCGGCTTCGCGACGGACCAGCCCGGCCCGTAAGACATTGACAGCGCCCACCGTGTCCGCGTGCGCGTTGTGGCCGCAGGCGACGCAGTGGAACTTCTCCTGTGCGGGCCGGTTCTCCTTGGCGGTGTG
>NZ_JBVKBA010000083.1:0-1425 GCF_055639175.1 Streptomyces sp. NPDC107546
CTAGTAGGACTCCGTTAGGTCTTTCTTGATCTTGGCGTGGCTCTGCTGGGCAGGGGTTGGTGGCAGGTGGTGCAGGTGCCGGTCCAGCAGTTCAGCAGGTCCTGGAGGGCGTCGAGGATCTGGTAGAGGGTGAGTCCGGTGTGTCGGCTTTTGGGGCCAGCCGCTGCTCGGTGAGGAAGGCGTGGGCGGCGGTGACCAGGGTGACGTGGTGGTGCCAGCCGGTCCAGGAGCGGCCTTCGAAGTGGTCCAGGCCCAGGCCGTGCTTGAGTTCGCGGTAGTCGTGCTCGATGCGCCAGCGGATCTTTGCCAGCCGGACAAGCTCTGGGATCGGGGTGTCGTCGAGCAGGTCGGACAACCAAAAGCGGGTCGGTTTGTCCTCACCCTCGGGCCACTCGGCCAGGAGCCACACCTGGGGCAGGACGCCGTCCCACCGGCCGTGCTCGGCCACCGCGGCTGCCTTTGCCAGCCGACGCGAGCGCACCCCGGCCGGCCGGACAAGCATCGCCAGGAAGCGGGAGGTCATCTGGCCGCGGGAGCCTTCCCGCCAGGTCACCTCCTTGAAGGCGTCCCGTCCGGCTGCCGCTGCCAGTTCCGCCACCGTCACCGGCGGCTGTCGGTAGCGGGGAACCGGCCGGCGGCCGGTGCCGGACCAGGCCGGGGCATCGGGGTGTGCGTCGTGCGGCTGGACGGTGATATCGCCGCGGACGCCGACCACGTAACGGATCTCCCGCTCGGCCAGGCCGGCGCGGAAGTCGGCGTTCTGGCCGTAGCCGGCATCCGCCGCCACCACCGGCGGCACCAGCCCCCACCCGGCCAGTTCGTCCAGGGCGTCCAGGGCGAGGCGCCACTTCTCCCGGTGCCCGACCTCCTCGGGGACGCCGGTCCGCCGGCGCCGGGCGGCGTCATCCGCCCACTCCCGGGGCAGGAACAGCCGCCAGTTCAGCGGGCACGAGGCCGTGTCGGAGACCGCGTGCACGCTGACCGCGACCTGGCAGTTGGCCTGCTTGCCCAGCGCACCGCAGTACTGGGGAGCAACCCCGACCGACATCCTGCCGTCCTTGGGGAACGACACATCGTCGACCGCCCAGGCGTCCGGGCCGATCTGCGGCACCATCCGCTCGGCGATCCTCCGGCGCACCGGCACCGGATCCCACGTGGACTGGTTCACGAACTGCTGCAGGTTCTGCTCGTTGCCGTCCGGCAGCCGCGAGGCCATGGCCTGGATGGACTTGCGGCGTCCGTCCGTCATCAGTCCCCGCAGATAGCAGTCGCTCTTGGCCCGCTGGTCCTTGCGCGGCACCGAGGCGAACACATCCGCCACGAATAACGCCAACGTCGCCCGAACACGATTGACTTCATGTGCGTCCACACAGTCCTCATGCCCCTGAACACGGCACGCAGACAGACGTAACGGAGTCCTACTAG
>NZ_JBVKBA010000084.1:0-1395 GCF_055639175.1 Streptomyces sp. NPDC107546
TAAATCTCTTGCTGGTTTTGAGTGGCTGGCGGAGTGACCTTGGTGAGGTAGTCGGCGAGAGATTTGAGGATCTCGTCGGCGGTCTTGGTCCAGGTGAAGGGCCTGGGGTTCTCGTTCCACGAGTCGATCCAGGCGCTGATGTCATCCTCCAGCGCCTTCACCGAGGTGTGGACGCCACGACGGATGAGCTTGTCTGTCAGCAGGCCGAACCACCGCTCGACCTGGTTGATCCAGGAGGAGCCGGTCGGAGTGAAGTGGACATGGAAGCGGGGGTGCTTGCCGAGCCAGGTCTTGATCTCTGGGGTGTTGTGGGTGGCGTAGTTGTCGCACACCAGGTGCACATCGAGTCCGACGGGAACCGCCTTGTCTATCGTGACGAGGAACTTCTTGAACTCGACGGCCCGGTGGCGGCGGTGGAGTTCACCGATGACAGTGCCGTCGGCGATGTTGAAGGCGGCGAACAGGCTGGTGATGCCGTGCCGCAGATAGTCGTGGGTGCGCCGTTCGGGCATGCCCGGCATCATCGGCAGCACCGGCTGCGAGCGGTCCAGCGCCTGAATCTGGCTCTTCTCGTCCACGCACAACACCACGGCCTTCTCCGGCGGGTTGTGATAGAGGCCGACGACGTCGACGACCTTCGCGACGAACTGCGGGTCGGTGGAGAGCTTGAAGGCATCCTGCAGGTGCGGCTTGAGGTCGAACTTCTTCCAAATCCGCCCGATGGTGGACTTCGACAACCCGGTGCGAGCGGCCATGGAGGCACGCGACCAGTGGGTGTCCTGGCCCGGAGTGGATTCCAGCGTCGCGACGACAACGTCCTCGACCTGGTCGAGCAGGATGGAAGGCGGCCGACCGGGGCGCGGCTCGTCGACCAGTCCGTCCAGCCGCCGCTTCACGAACCGGGCCCGCCAGCGGTTCACCGACTGCTCGCTCACACCCAGTTCGGCCGCCACCTGCTTGTTCGTCCCGCCCTCCGCGCACCGCAGCACGATCCTCGCGCGCAGAGCCAGGAACTGTGCAGTCTTCGCGCGCCTCGCCAGGCGCGTCAGCTGAGCCCGTTCGTCATCACTGAGCACCAGTTCCGACTTGCGCCGGCCCGGCCGCGGCTCATCCGCAAGCCCGGCCATCCGCCGGGCAGCAAACCGCGAGCGCCACTTCCTCACTGTGTCCGCGGTGACGTTGAACTCCGCCGCCACACGCGTATTCGGCTTCCCGTCCGCGCACGCCAAGACGATACGTGCCCGCTCGACGAGACGCGGCGCCACCGCCCCACCCGCCCAGCGCAGCAACTCGGCGCGCTCCTCATCGGACAGCACAACTTCGACGGCACGAGGACCCCGAGACATGAAAACAGACTACAGACTTAAGCCTGCAATTTCAGGCGCATCACACTAG
>NZ_JBVKBA010000085.1:0-1279 GCF_055639175.1 Streptomyces sp. NPDC107546
GAGGTAAGCGCGGACGGCGCCGTATCCGCCTGTGTAGCCGTGAGCCTTGATCTCTTCCCAGAGGGTCCAGGCGTTCGTGCAGCCTTCGGCCCATCGCTCGTGCAGGTAGGGCTTGAAGTCGTCGAGCTTGGTGGGGCGGTGCTGCCACTGCCCCTGGAACAGGTCTTCCGGTCTGGCGGCGTCGGCCAGCCGTTGGACGGTTCGGTAGGTCATGCCGAGCTGGCGCTGGATCGAGCGTCGGCTGTGGCCGGCAATCAACAGCGCGTGGACGGTGGCGTGCTTGGCCCGGGTGCGATCCGCGAAACGGTGCCCGGTCGGCCATGGCGACCCGCTCTCGGCCGGGGCCGCCGCCTTCTCCGGCACCGACTCTACGAAGGTCGCACGGAGGCACGGGCGGTGGCGGGAGACACACCGCTCGGCCGCTTCGCCGAGGTTGCGCCACAGGTGGAACCGGTCGGCGACCTGGACCGCAGTGGGCGCCCCGGTCCTGGCCCCCTCGGCGAAGAACGGAGCCCGGTCACGGCAGACGACCTCGATCCCCGGGCGTTCGGCCAGCCAGGCCGCGACAGTGCCCGCCTCACGATCCGGCAGCAGGTCAATCGGCCTGCGTGTCTCGACGTCGACCAGCACAGTCCCGTAGACACGGCCTTTTCGCATCGCGTACTCGTCGACGCCGACCACCCGCGGGACCTGTGGCTGGGGTTCCGGGAGGGCGTCGACCAGCCGCAGGACCGTATTCCGGCTGATCCTCGCCCCGAAGACGTCGGCCAGCCTGGCACCGGCACGGCCGGCCAATGCGAGGCCGACCTCGGCCAGGACTGACCGCATGCGTTCGGTCCGCTGGCTGTATCGCCGGGTCAGGCCCGCGACCTGCTCGACGAACGTCCGCCGCACACAGGAGACGTCCTCGCACGTGAAGCGCCGCACACGAAGCCGCAGCACCACCCGCCGTCCCGCCACAGGGAGGTCAGCTGGAAACCGGAGGTAGGAGCCGTGCACCCGCCCCGACCAGCTCCCACAACCCGGACACCGAGCCCCAGCCGTCCGGCACCTGACACCGACCCGAATCACCTCGCCATCGTCCTGCACCGACTCCACCCTGATCCCCGGATCCGCCAGGAAGAGCAGCTCTTCCAGCCGAAGCAGTACCTCGCGCACAGCCCAGAACCATCAGCCCGAACGTTGTCGCCACCAGCAGTTTCCAGACGATCTCGCGAGATCTACCAGCAAGATCAACAGTCACAGGGAGTAGGCACACCACAGAAGTTGGACCAGAACC
>NZ_JBVKBA010000086.1:0-1261 GCF_055639175.1 Streptomyces sp. NPDC107546
GGTGGGCCGGATGATCCGTGCGTACAAGTTCCTTATGCGGCCCACCGTGGGTCAGACGGCAGCGCTCTGCGAGATGCTGCGTGATCACTGTTCGCTCTACAACGGGGCCTTGCAGGAACGCCGCGACGCCTACCGGCACGTCTCCAAGACCTCGATCAAGTACGGGCAACAGTCCGCACAGCTCAAGGAGATCCGGTCCTTCGACCCGGAGCGGCAAGGCCGCTGGTCGTTCTCCAGCCAGCAGGCGACGTTGCGCCGTCTGGACAGGGCATTCGCCGCGTTCTTCCGGCGCGTGAAGGCCGGGGACAAGCCCGGCTACCCCAGGTTCCGGGGCGTGAACTGGTTCGACACCGTGGATTTCCCCAAGGACGGCGACGGCTGCCGCTGGGACTCCACCCCGCACGACCCTGTCACCCGCGTCCGCCTCCAAGGTGTCGGGCACGTGAAGGTCAATCAGCACCGGCCCGTGGTCGGCAAGGTCAAGACCGTGTCCGTCAAGCGCGAAGGCAAGCGCTGGTACATCATCCTGACCGCCGAACAGGCGCAGCCCGAGCCGCTGCCCAAGACCGGCTCCGTGGTCGGCATCGACATGGGCATAGCCAACTTCCTCGCCGACTCAGGCGGCGAGTTCGTGCCCAACCCGCGCCACGGCCGCAAGGCCGCCGCGAAGCTCGAAGCCGCACAACAGGCCCTCGCCTGCTTCCCCCGCGTCCGCCGGGACAAGCGCACCAAGAATCACCAGCGGGCCGTCCAGCGCGTTGCCGACCTGCACCGCAAGGTCCGCCGCCAGCGCCTCGACCACGCCCACAAGGCCGCTCTTGGCCTCGTGCGCCAGCATGACTTCATCGCGCACGAGGACCTCAAGATCTGCAACATGGTCAAGGCCCCCGCGCCCAAGCTCGACCCCGGCCAGCCGGGCAGCTTCCTGCCCAACGGCGCGGCGGCGAAGGCGGGACTCAACCACTCGATCTCAGATGCCGGATGGGGGGTGTTCCTGACGATCCTGCACGCCAAGGCTGAAAGCGCCGGACGAGAAGTGATCGCCGTGGACCCCCGCAACACCTCCCGGACCTGCCCCGAATGCGGGCACGTCTCAGTGGAGAACCGGCCCACCCAGGAGAAGTTCCACTGCGTCTCGTGCGGCCACAGCGCGCACGCGGACACGGTGGGTGCTCTGAACGTTCTACGGGCCGGGCTGGTCCGTCGCGACGCCAACCCGGCATAGCGAGAAGCCCCCGGCTTCAGCCGGGGGAGGAGTCAC
>NZ_JBVKBA010000087.1:0-1216 GCF_055639175.1 Streptomyces sp. NPDC107546
TCGGTGACCATCTCCAAGGTCAGCTCGTCGTGGTTGCGCAGGAAGATGCCCCACTGGCAGCTGGACGGGATGGCCGGGGTCTTGGCGAGGATCTCCGAGACCGGGTAGCGCGACTCACGGCGCACCGCCATGAAGATGCGCGGCATGACCGGGAAGTGGAAGGCCATGTGGCACTCGTCGCCGCCGGATGCGTAGTCGCCGAAGTAGTCGACCACGTCCTCCGGCCACTGGTTCGCCTCCGCCAGCAGCACCTTGTCCGGGTACTGCGCGTCGATCTCCTTGCGCACCCGCTTGAGGAACTCGTGCGTCGCCGGAAGGTTTTCGCAGTTGGTGCCTTCCTGCTGGTAGAGGTACGGCACCGCGTCCAGGCGGAAGCCGTCGATGCCGAGGTCCAGCCAGAACTTCAGGGCGGAGATCATCTCCTCCTGGACGGCCGGGTTCTCGTAGTTGAGGTCCGGCTGGTGGGAGAAGAACCGGTGCCAGTAGTACTGCTTGCGGACGGGGTCGAAGGTCCAGTTGGACGCCTCGGTGTCGACGAAGATGATCCGGGCGTCCTGGAACTGCTTGTCGTCGTCGGCCCAGACGTAGTAGTCCCCGTAGGGGCCGTCGGGGTTGGCGCGCGACTCCTGGAACCACGGGTGCTGGTCGCTGGTGTGGTTCATCACGAAGTCGATGATCACGCGCATGCCCCGCTGGTGGGCGGCGTCGACGAACTCCACGAAGTCCGCCAGGTCCCCGAACTCCGGCAGCACCGCCGTGTAGTCGGAGACGTCATAACCCCCGTCCCGCAGCGGGGACTTGAAGAACGGCGGCAGCCACAGGCAGTCGACGCCCAGCCACTGCAGATAGTCCAGCTTCGCGGTCAGCCCCTTGAGGTCGCCCACGCCGTCGCCATTGCTGTCCTGGAACGACCTGACCAGGACCTCGTAGAAGACGGCACGCTTGAACCACTCCGGGTCGCGCTCCGCGGCAGGAGTGTCCTCGAAGGTGTCCGGAACGGGCTCGTTGACGATCATCGTGTGGGTGACCCTCCGATCTGCGGTGAGGACGGTCGCAGGACGGTCAGCACGTGCGCGGGGCTATCGCCCGGCGAAAGACGTACATAGTTGGCCCTGCCCCAGTGATAGATGGCACCGGTGAGCTCGTCGCGCACCGGGACGGTCTCGTGCCAGTCGAGGCCGAGCCGCGGCATGTCCAACGAGACCGTCGCCTCCTG
>NZ_JBVKBA010000088.1:0-1041 GCF_055639175.1 Streptomyces sp. NPDC107546
GGCCGTTCCGTACATCCCCGACCGCACCAGCGGCCCGCCCGCCGTCTCCACGCACGGTCACCGGCTGGATCCTGACCCACCCCGATACCCTGCCGGAGAGCGAGCGCCTGAAGCTCAAAGCCGTCCTCGCGGGCTGCCCCGTACTGGATGCCCTCACGGGGCACGTCCGCGCGTTCGGGAAGATGCTCACCCAGCTCCAGGGCGACCACCTCCCGCAATGGATCAAGGCGGTCCGCGCCGACGACCTGCCCAGCCTCCACACCTTCGTCAATGGCCTGGAACGCGATCTCGTAGCTGTCACCGCCGGCCTCACACTGCCGTGGAGCTCCGGCGTCGTCGAAGGTCACGTCAACCGGATCAAAATGATCAAGCGCCAGATGTACGGCCGGGCCGGCTTCGGCCTCTTGCGCAAACGAGTCCTGCTGGCGTCCTAACGAACCCGTCACGAGCTCTGCTGGAGTCGCTCCGCAGCCTGAGCAGGGGTGTCGTAGTAGCCAGGCCGTGCCAGCAGGACCGAGCTGAAGTGGTAGCCCTGCTCTTCCCCGGGCTCATCGTCGGCTGCGAACGGACGCCAGAAGCTCAGCAGCAAGTCCGGGGCAATGAATGAAACATCGTCGTCAGGATCTTCCTCAATCGAGGTGAACTCGCCCATGCGCTGGACGACCTCGCGGGCCGGAAGCGCGAACACGTCCACACCCTGAAACAACACTCGGTCCGTCTGGGACGACGGCCGTCCCAACTCGATGGCTTCAAGCCTGTCTCGCATGCAGTGGATGCTGATCATCAGCCCGCTGGGACGGAAGACGTGCTGCCCCGGCCGATCAGACTCCGAGACCGCAGAGAGATCGCGGAGCGAGTCCAGCGCCGTGTTAGCAGCGTGCCGAGTCATACCGATCCGCAACGGGCCAACGCCGGTCGGTGGGGCGAGGTCGAAGTCCATGTGGGCATGATCCCAAACAGGTCTGTCAACGAGTCACGAAGGGCCATCCAGTCCCGACAGGTTACAGAGCGTGAGAGCTCCACAGAAGTTGGACCAGAACC
>NZ_JBVKBA010000089.1:0-1008 GCF_055639175.1 Streptomyces sp. NPDC107546
TAGGCGCTGTTTCTCGGATCTCCCTCCGCGAGTGAGGTGTTGGGGGCAGGCTGACTGCATGGGACGCGGAGACCTGACGAACGCAGAGTGGGAGCGGCTGGAGTCGTTGTTACCTCGCGGTGGTGTGCGTGGGGGCCGGTGGAGCGATCACCGACGGGTGATCAACGGGGTGCTTTACCGGGTGCGGACGGGGGTGCAGTGGCGAGATCTGCCAGAGCGGTTCGGGCCGTGGGAGACGGTTTACAAACGCCATCGCCGCTGGTCGGCGGACGGCACCTGGCAGATGCTGCTGTCGAAGGTGCAAGCCGCTGAGGACGCCGCGGGCCGTATCGACTGGGACGTGTCCGTGGACTCCACCGCGGTGCGGGCTCACCAGCACGCCGCCGGGGCAAGGAAGGCACCGCCCGCCGCAGTTCCTCAAAAGGGGGTCCGCCCACGGACGAACCAGGTCGATCCGGTACTTCGGAAACTGGTCGTCCGGCTGGAGGAGGTGGTCAGGTCGGCGAGTGTCTGGGACGCTCCCGCGGTGGCTTCACCACCAAGATCCACCTCGCAGCCGACGGGCGATGCCGGCCACTCGCCCTGCTCCTGACACCCGGACATTACGGAGACGGCCCCCAGCTCCGGCCTGTCCTGGAGCTGGTGTCGGTGCCCCGCACCGGTGTCGGCCGACCTCGCACCCGACCCGACCGCGTCCTGGCCGACAAGGCCTACACGTCCCGCGAAAACCGCCGCTACCTGCGACGACGCGGCATATCACACACCATCCCCGAACGGCTCGACCAGCGCAGACACCGCCACAACCGCGGCTCCCGCGGCGGTCGGCCCACCGGGTTCGACCGCGAACGCTACAAGAAGCGCAACACCGTCGAACGTGCCATCAACCGCCTGAAAGGCTTCCGCGCCGTCGCCACACGCTACGAGAAACGGGCCTACATCTACCTCGGCACCGTCACCCTCGCAGCACTCATCATCTGGCTCCGCTCATGATCCGAGAAACAGCGCCTA